>JACDDU010000006.1 GCA_013816845.1 Gammaproteobacteria bacterium | reverse complement strand
AGGGTTCTTATCAGTATTAATTACTGATGGACAATAATCTTTATTTCGCTTAATCAACTTTTGTAAAAAAAGTTTAGCCGCTTTCGTATTGCGCCGCTTTGAAAGATAAAAATCCAGTGTATTGCCTCGCTCATCTATAGCGCGATACAAATATTTCCATTCACCTTTAACTCGAATGTATGTTTCATCAATATGCCAACGACTTGAATAACGCTTTTGATACCATTCAAGTTTATTTTTTAGTAAAGGAGCATAGTATTGAACCCAGCGATATAAAGTAGTGTGATCAATTGACAACCCACGCTCACTCATCATTTCCTCTAAATCACGATAACTGATCCCATATTTGCAGTACCAACGTACACATTGCAGGATAATTTCGCTTTGAAAATGACGCCATTTAAACTCTGCTGGTTGCTTTGATCTCATCGTTATGCCTTACTTATAAATTTTCCGCAGGAGACACTTATCGTTTTTGCAAGAGAACCTAACTTCTTAAGAGAGAAATAGCATCATGGCAAATTATGAAACAACATTCGGATCTGAAGGCAACTGGCGCGACAAAAACTGGTTAGCATTAGGTAAGGATTTAGCACACGGTTTAGGCATGTTCGTTGTGGGTACCGGAGCGCTTATTGGATTCGGTTTTCTTACAGTGGCCCTCCCACCTGTAGGCATTCTTGCTTTTGTGTTATTAGGTCTTCCTTGTTTAAGTCTTGCTATACACGGACTTTATCAAACAATTGCTACCCCTGTACACATGGTGCAGAAAGCTTGGGCTGAAAGAGAGCACAAAAGCGATGAGAAATGGAGTGCTAATACGGATCAAAATAAACAGCAATCTAAAGGTTTACAAGCTAGTTCACAACGTGTGATGAATAGCAGTTTGAGTAAGGAAGCAAATAACCAAACGCCACACCTTATCGTTAATACGAATAATAACATCGCTACTGAAGCGAACAGTCAAAAGGAAAGTGTTTTCTCACGATGGACACATTCTGTAACGAGCATCTTCCAAAGAAAATCTAATCAAACTAAGAAAGTTGACGTATCCTTAGGTGTTTCCCTTAAGAAGTAAATTTTAATACGCTAGTAAACATGAGATACATGTTTTGCTAGCGTATTTTTTGTTGAGAGATTTGAATTAAAGCAAACATGCGGAATAAAAAACACCAATCAGAATTCTAAGATTAAGTCGAGACGGCTGCTATTCTTAGGCAAAATTTCAGCATCCTAAATTTAAGTTTTCCTTCTTTTCATCGACACAAGGGTTGCTACAATGATCTCATATTTTAACCAACCTTCGCGGGCTAATATTAAGAGTGAAGATGAATTGTTTTTATGGCTAGCAATGATCAGGTAGTCTTCAATATTTTTTACTTGGCTCAACATATAACTCTTACTCGGTGCATCATAATAAGTGTAAGGTCTAAAACCATTTTGAATTTTATTTTTTTCAATCGCTAAAATATCTAATGCTGTATGGCCAGTTTTATTTTTTTGCGCGGTGTTGGCACCTAGCTTGCACAAAGCATTAACGCACTCCAGATTTAAATTTCGAACAGCCATATGCATAAGTGTTTCGCCGGTACTTTTAAGTTCTTGAATTTCCTTTTGTTGTTTTTCTGATGGCATAGAAGCGGCAGCTATTTCTAATAGGGATGCTTGCCCATGCAGCACGCATTGATAAAGCAAACTTTTTTGATTTTCGTATTGTGTAAAATTGTGTTGTGTTAACAATAGATTCATTGCTTCAGAATCACCATATTTATTCTTTTAAATAGGGTAATGTACCTGATAGTACAAAAATGGCAGATAATTCTTCGTTCGTAAAGGCATCAATCATTTACTCTAAGATATGATAAGAAATGATATCGCAATCGACACTTTACGCAAAATCTTGGGGCAATCCCAAATTGTCATCATAGCCTAATTTAATTCGATCCATCGAAAGGTACCTCCAAAGGGTGTCTCTTGAATGAACAAGAACATAAAATAGAATGCAAAAGTGGTGCAAGTGTAAGCATAGAGGGAATACTAAGTTTCTGAAAAATGGGCTTGGCGGTGACAATATTTTTAGAATACAGTAGAAGCCGGAGATAGCCCCACTAAGTGGCAAAATGACATCAAACAAAATGTTGATCTTCGAGATCTTGATTTGGTTGGCATGGAGGTATTCTGGTTAAGTTTACCTTTATTGAAAGGAATAGAGCTCTTCTATCCTTTCATATTAAAATAGCAAATGGATAACCGATCATTTCTTTTAGTCGATTAACTTTTTAAGGCGAGTTTCGTGCAATTTTGAATATCAGAAAAGTCTTTTGAAAGACCTTGAAGCTTGCCCGCTTGGCAGTGACGCACACCAAAGAATGTCAAACCTGCACCAAGGGTTGCTATAAGGGAAAAACTCAACCCAAGTGTAATTTGCGATTCGACAATGGTTAAGCCTATGGCTATGCCAAATGCGCTTGGTAAAGCGCTTGTTCCAAAGGTTACGATCAGCCCAGCAATACTCCCTGCTATAATCGCAATCCCTGCAATCGTCGCAAAAACGCCTGCAATTTCTTTTGGCACGTTTTCAACACCATCTACCTTTTCCTTTAAAGTATTTAAACGTAATCCGGCCTTATAACAGGTATGCGGATTTAAAGTCTCTTGTAGCGTTTGAACGGAGTGGGTGTGAAATTTATAATCCGGATTATCAGGATGATATCCTATGGTTTGATCGGTGAGAGTTTGACTATGCGCAATTTTATTTTCTAACAAACTCGTACCTTTTAACATCTGCGTTAATTTTTGGGATTCAATTTCATAATTCTTTTTTTCAATTTCTTTTAATTCGGTTTCTGTGATATCAAACAGTGTCGTCTTGGCGCGATTAAACAAAATATTGGCGGGGGTATGAACCTTAAATGAATCTGGTAAGTCGCCACGTAAAGCGATGTGTGTACTTTGAAGTAAGTATCTTAATTGATCTGCAAACGTATAATCTTCTTCCAGCACAAAATGACTTAAAGCGTGCTCTAAATAACCGCAAAGTCGTAAGTAAATAATGCGATAATTAACGTCTTTTTTTTGATTTTCAGACTTTGTCAGCTCTTCTAATTGCTGGTCATCATACATCAATTCATATTTAATAGAATTAGAGTGATGAGAGGCTGCACTTTCAGGGGTTGTAAACAAAATCTTCAATTTTTTTTGATATTGATATAAGCATAAACGCGTTGCAGCATTTTGACCATTAGGATATTGGTCTTCAAAATCAGAAAATACTTTTTCAATTCGTTGTATTAAATGCCGTACGAGCAACTCTGGATTAGTCTCCAGGTTTTTTAAGAATGTATTTGCATTTCTAACGTCAACAGTCTTTTGACTTTGACGTGAGATTGTTTGCCAAAATTCACTTTTCTGTTCATTAAGTTTTTTTGTACACGCATTAATTTGAGCATTTAAGTTAATTTCTTGCTGAGATAAATTTGAGTGGCGTTGCTGCAATGCAATCGTACTTAAGTTGGCAAATATGCCTCCAACGTTGTTCATAACACGAATGGTCGATGAATCATTTGAATGATTAGTCGAATAATATTGCGCATTGGCTATTTGATTATTTTGAAATTGTAATTCAAGATTATTTTTTTCTAAAAGAACATTAGATAATTGCTGCGAAAGTAATAAAAGTGAGTGTGCACTTTCTTGTTGAGACTGCCGAAGTTCCAGTATTTTCTTGTCTAATACTTTGATTTTTTGCTGCCATTTTGTCACAGCTTGTTTATTGTACACAGTGATGCGTGGAAAGGACATTTGATCCAGCCTCTTTGGATGATTTTTGCCAGTGTAAGGGCACCTGGCCCTTTTTTCAACATTTTGACAAGCTTGGTCTATTTATAATCAATTTGGTCGATTATACTAGGATGATCGAATTCAGGGATGGAAAAAGACATGGATAAGCGCTGGGTCTTTACACTTTATTTCCTAGAGGCATTGCCATTTGCTTTGTTAACCGGCGTTTCTGTCATTCTCTATAAAAATTTAAATATTGATAATATTCGCATTGCATTCTTTACCAGCTTAATCACTATTCCTTATTTTTTAAAACCCTTACTTGCCCCTTTGCTCGAAAGTTATATGACCAAGCGGGGCGTCATTCTTATCATGTCCTTCAGTATTGCTTTTTTACTTTTAATCCTCGCCTTCATTTTGAATTTACCGAATTTTTTTTACAGCAGTATTGGCATATTTTTTCTTTTAGGATTAGCGTCAGCAATCAATGACATTCACATTGATGGTTTATACATCACTCAACTTAGCAAAAAAAACAAGCAGGCTATATAGGACTACGCACCTTAAGCTACCAATTGGGCAAGGTACTCTGTGAGGGTGGGTTAGTCATTTTTGCAAGTTTGTTTTTTTTAAAATGGGGTGTGCACACGGGGTGGACATTTGCTTTTTTGTTATTGAGTACATTCATCTTTCTGTTATCACTGTATCATTTCAAAGTGATTCCTAAAGAACTTGGTAATGATCAAGTGATACGCTTTAAAAAAATTTATGCGGAAGTCATTCGTGAGTTTTTGCAGTTAGCCTATTTACGTTGGACAATATTATTTATTTTCATTTACCATTTCGCAGAAAACCAACTCAGTAAAATTGTTCCTTTATTTTTACTGGATAAGAATGGATTGAATCTATCGACAACACAAGTCGGCGTCATCAACGGTGCTTTAGCAACAGTAGCAATGCTTGCTGGTATTCTACTTTCCAGTGCTATTTTAAGGCGAATTTCTTTAAACCGTTGTCTTGTTCCGATAACAGTATTTGCAGGCATTACGAATATTGGGTATGTCCTATTAAGCCTCTATACGATACAAAATATTTATTGGGTTGCTTTAATATTGTCAATGGCACAGTTCGGCTTTGGTTTGGCGAATGGTGCTTATTTACTTTTTTTATTGCACAGTTTTGGTGTTGGGAAATACCCAATGTCTATGTATGCTGTGGGAACTGCGTTGATGGGATTGAGTGTGACGATCGGTGGTGCTCTGAGTGGTTACATACAATATTGGTCAGGGTATCAAGGTTTTTTTCTGTGGATATTATTTTTAAGCGTTGTTGTAATTATTTTTTCAATTTTTTTAATTCGAAAAGAAAACATCGTTGCCCATACTATTTAGAAATTAAAATTTGGTTCTTTCAAAGCAAGTACATTGCATACCCATATTTTTATACAAATTAATTTGACAATACTGAAAACGTTGATGATTTACAAACCGATGCCAAGCCGGGAACAAAAAACATTGCGCCCAAGGAATGACTGTTTGTGTATCGCTTACTTTCAATAATGGATCTTGTTGGGTAAGGTTTGTCGTATGATTTTCAAATATAATTTGTCTGTTAAGACGATCACCATTTTGTGGACCAGAAGAACTTGGTCTGTCACTTAACTCAGTTGCACTACCATTTTGCAACTGACCCAGGAAGGAGCGCAAATAAGAGAGGATGATCTAGCTAGCCTGAGTCCCTACCTGACAGAGCATATCAAGCGTTTCGGTGATTATCATATCAATATGCAACTTACTCCAAATAAAATAACAGAGGCAAGCAAATCACTTGGATTTGTTAGATGGGGCCAGTTAAATTTGTTTTAAAGACGACTATCTTTACACTTTAGAAAAGCTTATGTGGGATATTCGCAATACCGGCACGGGGTGAAGTAGGCATATCGAGGCGAGGTCATCTTCTTCATGCAAGACAGAGAAACATCACAAACAAATAATTCAAAAACAGATTATTCCCAAAAGGATATTTTTTCTTATCTTAGCGAAAATTCTAAGGAATTTCCAAAGTTATATTCAACTCATACTGCTAATGAAAAAGAAATAAAAAATCCTATTTTATTTTTTAATAACCTTAATCATGATCATGAGTCACAAAGAGAATATTCCTCCTTAATTCATAGAAAGGAAAATAAATAGCTTCCTATTCTCTTGTGTAGCATTACGGACGATTCTTGGCAGTACCCTAAGGATGAGGATTTTTTATCTGCGCTTAAAAAAAGTTGTTGGGAAAATGTCGAGAAAGCTTTAGAAAACCTTGACATAAGCATTTGGGCAGAGGTTCATGATGCAGTTAAACAATTAAAAAAAATGGTAGACTTATCCACTTACTCGCCCCATCCTAATCTTTAAAAAGATCATAGGCTGGACATAAAACCAATTCGCTTTTTAATTAACCTCTAAGGTCAACACGTAAATTATTCATACAATTTATTGCGGCGTCTAAATGAGATAAAGCATTTTTTTTATAATGGTATGCCTTTTCATAATCGTCGACTTGAGCAAATGCAACCAGTATGCGCAGATCAAAGGTAGCTAGCAATAAATGAATTCTCAAATCCTTGGAATCATCTTTTAGCAATCCATTTTTAATTTTCTCCACACCGTCATGCAAATTATTGGTCATCAGAAAAACTAATACTTGCAAAAGCAGATACTCACTATTATTAGGGAAAAGTTGAATGGCTTTTTCGATATGTGACTTCGCTGCGGCAACATCACCTAAAATTAAAGCAATAAGCGTCAGATTATAATAGATTAATGGATTTTCTGTATTGAATTCCGAACCTAATGTTTGAACGGTTTCCATAACCAATTTCAATGATGGTCTATAATTGACGTCGTTTTGATACTGCACCAATGCGACCTGAATAAGTGCAATAACTTTTACTTCATCCGTCGTATGAGATTGGGCGGCTTTTTTGAAATTACTTTTGGCGCTTTTATATTTTTTTTCGGCTAAGAAATTAAAAGCACGGGTGTGATAAAATAGCGCGTCATTGTCCTTCGTACGTTTTATTTTAGCGAACCATTGTTTTGCCTTGTGTTTTTTTTGTTGCATCGCATAATCCCAAGCTATCGTAGAAAGTCCTATATTAGATTTCTCTGTACTCCAATCCGCAGGAACGACATTTGAATTATTTTTTATTTGATCTGCAAGAGCTTTATCATGAAAAATATTGATGAATGGCATTTCAAAGCATTTTCTAATGATTAACGTTGCCAACTCATTCACAATATTCGTAATTTGAATATAAGGTTGGGTCGAATTTCGTTCAAGGAGGTCTACTTTTTTACGAATATCATAAAGATTATTTTCAACAGATGGTTTTTTGTTTTGAAAAAATTTACTTGAATTATTATTGTTGTTATTATTATTGCTATCCGATAGCGCTTTTCTTTTCTTTGTTGCGATTTCAACATTAGGTTCTGCATATATTGTTTGCATGAGTGTAGGTACTGCAACAATAGGCTCAGTTGTCTTTGCTGGATTGTCTTCAGAAGCTGATACTGCAGAAGAGTTTAATCCATTAGTATTTGCGGAAGCGAAATGAGTAAAATCAGTTGTTTCTATTAAAGTAGATTTTTGATTGCTATTGTTATTATTTGCATTGTTTGATTCTAGCTCACGATCTGCATTTGGATGCACCAACACACTTTTACTTTCTTTTATTTCTACTGGTTTAATACGATCCGTTTGCACTATTTGAGATTCGTTAACAGATGCAAGCTGCTCAATACACAATTCCTCAATTAAAGTTGGAATGACATCATTGAGTGCTATTGTTGGTATTGAATATTTTTTTGGTGTCATCGCTTCTGGATCAAGGACGCGTTGCTTAGATAGCATGTGACATAAGTTTAAAAAATTTTCAATATAGTTAGTTAATTGTTCTAAAGATACAAATTCAGTAATTATTCTGGCATTGATATTTGCATATAAATCGAAGGGGTTTAACAAAATCGTATTACCATTTTTAGCTAGGGTATCATCGTTACCTTGATCGACTTTTTCTATTCGGAAACCAATTTCCTGAGAAAGTTTTGCAGGTCCAAATTTATCTTGAAACTCTCCTGGATACATTGCTCTTGCATATTGATTTTGTATAAAGGTGGGTGAATTAATAGGTTTAGGTTTAGTAGTAAAAGGATTGAAAGAGCTGAAGTCTTCATACCATTGAATAAAAAGTGGATCATGAGGGATTGGTTCCAATACGACACTGGGACTGTCCTCGTTAGCCCTTAAACCTACAGGTTTTAAACGTAGCTTGGCCATTTGATGCTTGATGAGTCGCACTTGTTTTTGAATCATATGCTCAAGAGAAAAAGCTATGGTTAAAGCATTTTCTGCATGTGTTTTTTCATCTACGTTTGCTCTATTTTTTAATCTGTGACATGCATAATACGCATAATAAAGATCTGTAATAATTTCAGCATTTATTAACATTAACTTTTTATCGCGAAACTTTTTCGTCTCATCAAAATAGGCACTCATTATTAAATTTTTGGCCTTAGTAAAATGAGTGCTCACTATGGTATAAAGTTTTAGTTTTGCTTCGGAATTTTTTAAATCAATGAATGGTACTAATTCCAAATCGCTTTCAATGGAAAACCTGCGATGTTCATTATTTCTAAACTTTTTCATTTCTAATTTTTGTAACTGATCTATATCATCAATTGAAATAAGATCAGAATATTTCATTTTTGAAAAAATATTATTATTATTGTTACCATTACCAACCGTTTTTTGTGATAGTAAGAATAGACACTTTACACGCGAGTAATAAATAGCTGTTCTTCGCAAAATATCAAAAGGTATCTGAGTCTCATCCTCAAAATGTAATGCTTTTAAGTCCAGAGCACTCTCAAGATCATTCGTAAAAGGGTTATTAATAGGAATGGAATCACCAGAGGAAGATTGAGAGCCAACTTCCGGTAGGTTTTCAGCGTATGGTGTTACTTTCTTTTTACTATTGGTTCTAAGGAATTGATGCGGCTTTGAAGGTAGTTTAGCCTTTTCTAAATCTAGCTTATTTTTTTTATTTTGAGTAGAAATTCTAAGTGAACTACGCGTTTTCATTATTATAATCACCTTGTTATGGAGATATTCTACATACTCAAGATTAAGTGATGATTAAGGACGAGGACAGTGGTAAGCCTTTGATTTTTAACCTTTTGATTTTAGACTTTATCCCTTTTAAGAAAATACCAAAGCAAATCGGTTGGGGATCTCCCAAAAAGAGATCATTTTCTCAAAGGACATCCCGGTACTCCAGGGTGGCTTTTATCTGACTTGAATACCTTAAGGATATTTGCTGCAAAAAAGCAACCCGCAAGATGTTGCTCGAAGTCTATGGAAATACCTTCTTCACTGAGAGATTCAATCGCTCTGCTTTTTAATGAAAGGAATAAAAATAAGTGCGAACGGCCCTAAAATAAGACCCACCATGAACCATACGGTTTCGTTAACACCTCGTTTCTGAGTGATAGAATGCATCATCACACCGCAAGCAATTTCAATGACTAACGAGATCATTAACATCATTGTACTCATTCAGTCTCATCGGATTAGCAACCAGCAAATGATAATAAAGTTATATCAGATTATTTAAGGACAGGAGAATACAAAGCTTGTGCAAGCATAGTCACCTTAGCAAATGCAATGGACGTGGGCAATCCCAGTAACTTTGAACGACTTCATTATTTATTTAATTATTTTAAGACATTCAAAAATGAAGTTAAAGCAATTAGAGCAAGTGATGACGACATCAAAAATACCGTCAAAACCATTTATAAAAAACATAAGATGATCGTATGCCCACATACAGCAACTGCCTTTTATGCAAGGCAGCATCTTTCTAAACAACCATGGATCGTGGTTGCCACAGCCGACCCAAGCAAATGTGATACCGTTATTGAGGATATGATCCATACGCCTATACCGGTACCACCCCAATTACAAATGATGCTTGAAACACAAGCTCAGAATGTGACATCGGTCACAACGCTTGAAGATATTAGAAAAATTATAATATTTAAGAATATGCACGCAGATTAGATACTTGCACATAGTCATTGCGTAAGTCAGCAATAGGATCCTTTTTTTCAATGAGTTTTTGCAAAAAAGAATCATCGAAGCCAAATAAATGTTTTTTTCGATAATCGAGTAACAAGTTGTACCCTTCTTCTGTAAATTCGCCTAATAGTAATTCTTTAGCTGGAAATAGAGTCGCCATTTCCCGTTTAACAGGATCCAAGCTGCGCGTATCTTGATCTAGCCAGAATAAGAGTTTTGTAATAGCAAACATTTCCTCTGCTGTAAAAGCATTGTCTTCTGTAATTGTTCCTTTAATATCACAGAATTTTTTCAAATCTTTAACAGCTATTGGTGTTAAATTTGTCTTTATAGTAACTGAAGCAAACAGTTCCATGCCTCGAACTAAGTAAGAAAGCTTTTTTTTATGGTATTCCTTATTATTTTTATCAAATTGGATCATTGCTTTAATCAGTGAGGATTGTTTCATGTGACATGCCCTTATATAAATTCCTTAGCGACAAGCATTATGACAGAAGCGATTAGAAAGGAAAATAGCACTCTGCGTCCAGCTAAAAGAAAAAGGGCTGCGCAGACCATCGTGTAAGCAAAAAAATAAAGCACTAGGATGTCTTCATTGGAAAAAAAATTATTCTTTTCTCATTATCCGATCGATACGAAAGAGACGGATTGGATCAATTGTTATTAAAAAGTGATTCATTTAAATCTCTTTTGTGCAGGATATGCGGATTGTGTCACTGCTAGCCCCACACTCATCACATTCATTGTTATCGTTGCTGACAATGGGTTGTTGTCGCTGTTGAGAATGAAGATCTAGCTGCGGTAAATATTGCATTTGTTTCTGAGAGCTTTCCGGCATACATTCAACCAACGTCTCGAATGAATATTTCTAGATGCACGATTTTCAGTTTCATACTTTCTGATTCAGTTATCAGGATCAGTATCTTCAGATGCAATCTGCCGTTCTAACATTTTATTTTAGCACTCGGTTAATGTGAGTATTTTACTAAATAATCATTATGGAAACTTTAAAATGTTGCCTGCAGCGACATTGGCCTCAGACTGAGCACTTGTATTGCTATCCTTGCCAGCAATGGGTTGCTGTTCGCTTGATGGTTGCTGGTTCGAATTAATAATGGGGTTTAAACGATTGGTATTAAGAGAGCTACTTGAATGGCTGTCATTGTTTGAATTAAAAAAGCTAAAAGCTAAAGGTTTTAGTTTTGGGTGAGAAACCTGATTGTTGTTATTGTTATTGTTGTCGGTATTGATTTTCTTTTTGCGCTTTCTTTTCTTTGAACTATTGTCGTTATTGCCAGGTTTTACATTCTCTTTGAAATCGTATGATTTAGCAGTTTTTGGATTATCTAAACTTGTTAGGCAATCAACAAAGATCGTATAAGCTAAATCTAAAGCAGGATTATTTGCACAGCTTTCCTCTAATTCTATCTTATGTTCTTTCAAGATTTTGGCTAATCCCGTTATGTGACCGGCGTGCAACAATCCTTTATAAGAACCATTGAGAATGCTTGGCAAGTTAGATCTTTGATTGACTCTCTCAGGCACAGCTAACTTTCTATCGAATTTTGACAACGTCATAGACTTGCTTTCGTTCACATCTAAAGCGTACAGACACAGGGCTTTAAAGCTACATTTTAATGCTAAATTTCTTAATATCTTATAATTTGTCTGCCCTTCTTGTGCACTCTGTGTTTTTTCAGACAATTGATCGTTGTGATACTTCGTAAATTTCTCTACAACATCTTCTTGTTCTCTTCCACGAGGATTTTTAATTATATTCTCTGGAAAAGTGAGAATGAGGTATTGTGTTAATTGCTTAGCAGCCTCCTGCCAATCTGTGATTGAAGTTGAATTTAATAGTTTAAAATTATTGGATTCACTATCAGATTCACTTTCAGATTCAGTACGATATAAATCACAATCTGCAGATGCAATAGGACGTGCATTATGACGTTCAAACATTTTATTTTAACCCTCGATTTAATGTGAGTATTTTACTGCCTAATCATTATGGAAATCTTAAAACAATGCTATCAGCACAATTTGTTTATCCGTTTTGATGGGTTATCTTTTCTAACTCATCAAATAAAGTAAAAAACTGCTGAACTTTCAATAGAATGATTAGTTTCTTAAAAAATCAAGGTCCTCATGGAAGGTCTCTGTGGTTTGGGGCAAAGCTTAAAGTGGTTTAGCTTGGGAACAATGTGTGTTGATGCCTGAAGCGATGTTAAAAGAAATTTCCTATACCTATAAAGGCGATGAAGAGTTAAAAATAAAATGTTTCAAGTCGTCAAGGATCGCCATAATCAATTCAAAGCCGTGCTTTTAGAGATGCCTGAATTTCAAGATTTTATAAATACCATGGGAGATGATGCCATTGTTCACATCATTAAAGAAATAACAATAGAATATAACGCTAAAGTTAAAAATGAGAAGTTACACTACAAGGTTTCAGAAGTGCATGAAAATTATGATGCCTTGAAACTCCAACTTGCTTTCAATGCGTCAGTGGAAGTTGCTAATAAAGATGAGCATGATCAAGCTAAAAATCATAGGCGGGGTGTGTAACGATCATCGAAATCGATTAACCAATTTCTAAGAAATACAACAAATTCTCATAACGATGATCCCACAATAACTCTGAGTTTTGCCATGGATCAACTATTTGCGTGTCTTATGAAGCTTTTTCAAATCCTTGTACTTTGATCAATGGATGTAACCTATTCTCCCATTGATCAAAGAATACAGGATGACTATTTCCTCATCGTTTGCGTGTTAGAAGAATCACTATCATTTTTGCTGGTCTCTGTTGGCAATCTTGGTTGGAGCTTGAGAATACAATGAACATAAATATCGCGTTCCCAACGATTTTTTTCGAGCCCGGCTTTAGCTATTTCAGCAGTTACATGTATGTCAGAATGCGTGCTGTTATTGTTGTCACCTGCTTGACCATTTTGCATAGGATAAGGATTGACGTTGTCGGTGTTAATATCCATATTTGATAGACCAACTTCAACAATCTTGTTTGTTGCTTTCACTCTTAATGGTGGAAGCAAAAAAAATCCGGCTGTTTTTTTGCGTTCCAGATCCGCTAGTATTTTTTTACCCAAAGCTTTATTACATGCCTTTTCCATTCGGAGCTCATTAGGTGAAATATTTCTTTTGGGGCCTACTGGAAGGGGAAGGGGGTCGTTAATATTGTTGTTGTTATCGCCATCGTTATTTCTTTGCATACTTTTAACCTCTGGTAATTATTTTTTGTTGGGATTAAGCTTGTTGTTAGTCGTGGCCATATTAACAATAAAAGATTAATGCAATATTAAATTCAACTTAAATGGAGTTTAATTCAAGTAAATAGCAAACAATTGTTTTCGCTCATGGCTAAACTTTTTTAAACAATTTTTGAATGAATCATGGACGCTTATCATTAACTTATGTGCCAAAACGATGAGCCATATATCCTTTTAAATTGAATAAGATTCATGGATTCGATGGGGCTGACGCATACTCGGGGTTTCGATGATCTTTAAAATGGTACCGGCCGGTGAATATGATGTGTTGCCAGGCTACTGGGGATAAATGATGGTCTTTATCAGCTATTAGAGCGTTTTCGATAATTATTGTTGTTCACCTGATTTGGATCGTTTATTCCGAATTGGGAATCTAATTTAACCCTTATATTTTTTATTTCATCTGCCATCGATTTACCGGGTTTAGAAAAAATTAAGAAACGAGGTAAGTTCTGTTGAATTTTTATTGATGATTCCAAGCTAAAGAGAAGCGGGTGTAAGCTATTATAAATAGCTTTTGATGAAGTAATATTATAATTATTAATACCGGTGTTGAGATGATTTAATTGTTTTTGTAATTCATTCATCACACTATATTTTTTATCATAAACATCTTTGTGTGCATCGGTGCGATGATTTTTCTTTGGATTGTATGGTTTGGCCTGGCCAATGAGATTTTCAATTTCAAGTTTTATGTTTTGAAAATCATCTTTCAATTTTCCAAGCTCTGGTTTATTTTTTAATGCACCTCTAACCGATAATAATAATTGAGAGGCTTGGTTTTGTATTACGTCCTCATCAGGAAGTGGGAAGGCAGCATATAAACCAAAACTATGTTTCATCACGTCCTCTAAATTCGATTTTAATTGTTTTAAATTTTGCAAATTAATATGTTTGAATAAACCTTCATAAGACTGCTCAGCTTGACCAGTCAGAAATAAATCCACAATCAAATTTTTTTCATGATCAGGAATGGTCATCTTATTAGTTAATACATCTATCAAAAGTTTCTTACGTTGTGCAACATCATCAAGTATAGATTTAGCCTCAATAGGCCCATCAACTCCCTTTCTAAAACACTGATAAAATCCATCATTACTTCGCTTTAACTCATATTCATAATGAAAAATCTGCGACTCACTGACTTTATGACTAATCCGTATTAATTGATCGCCATTATTGCTTTTACTGAATCGATAACTGTCGATGGGTTGGTCTTTTAAATCTTTTTCAGCATGATACTCTGAAGTAATTGTTGATAAATTATTCAGACTTTGCTCATAAATTACTTTAGGTAATGTCGCCTCCAACATCTTTGTCATAGTCTCTTCTAATACAATTTTAGCAATATAATCTTCGATGGTGGTGTTAAATTTTGTCTCGATGTTACCGTCATTTTTTAAATGAATATACTGACCATCTTTTATTTCTATTATGATATGAAATATTTCATCTTTTGAAAATTTATAACTCGCTATAAAAATTAATTGCTCAGGCCTAAAACGTTCTGGTTGATTGGTTTCACGAAGTAAATAATCACCAGGGTTTTGTAATCCATATTGCTCACTTTGATTTTCTACATTTGCTCTCGTTACTTTTCCTTGCCAGGATGACTGATCATTACCTCGCAAAAAATTTAAAATCTGGGTAACTTTATCATTGGGATCTCTATTCGATTGGTTATTCCTCGCTTGATTATTATTATTGTTATTGTTGTTACGAGTTGCATTGCCGCCATGGTGAGTAGCAGTATGGGAGGGTGAAGCACTTTTTTGTTGAGGTAAATTGACTTCTAGTCCTATCGTTGTTGTTATATTGTTTGCTATGGTTTCCAAGGAAACAGATAAATCTGCCTCTAATTCTACTGCATAATTTTCAAATCCAGGAATTGCTTCTTCAAGCATAGTCAGGTCAGATGGATATTTGTTTGGATGTGGAGATCTAAGATATTCAATTAATGACTCAATCTCAGTATAAAGTGAGTTTATAGTTTGCCCTAGATCTTTATCTAGGTTTTGGGCTTTATCAGGATGAAAAGCTCTAACTAACCTATTACGAACCATCTTTGGATTATCTTGCATATATATTGCCAGCAACCAGCCCTTTATCCGACGAGTATTTGGATTTTCTCTATTCATTTCATCTTCATACATTTCTTTGAATTTTTTTATGAGCTCATCTTTTACGGGCATAACTACACCTAGTAGATTTGATAATATAAATGAAGTATAGACTGGTTTTCAAATATATTTAAGTAATATAATCAATAGGTTATATTGGAAAGAAGGAAAGATTTTTGGTTAAATCGCCTGATCTGGATGTTCACTCCTCTCATGAGAGGAGTGCTATATTTATACTCGATCTGAGTTTCATTCTTTAATTATCTTTGCAGCTTGTTCTTTAACTCGCCAGTCTTGTGGTTTATAAGGCGGTAAAACAAACAAGCTTAATTCACTAATATTTAGCTAAAAACTCTCTGTCCAACGCTTATTTTCTAAATAAAACCTAGATGTATCCTTTTGGGTTCACCCACGCATTGATTTGGGTTCCAAATAACCCCTTTGATTGTCTGAGTTGTAAGTTAACTTATCATTTTCATTATTGACCGTGAGAGAGTTTTCACTATGGATTTTTTTATTGGTAAATAATGTTGAAGTAAGCAGGTCTTTAAAGTTGATGCTGCCAATATCAATTGATAAGGTATCCAAGTTCGCATTTTTTACATTAACACTTAAATTTTCTGTCAATGGGTGACCATTGAAAAAGGAAGGGTTACTTGAGTCAGTGGTCGCGACACGATTATAAGGTTTAAAAGCGCGTCCTTCTGCATCCACTTGTATAAGAAGCTCACCATGTTCTGATTTCAGATGCGTTAATTCATTCACGCTTTTAAAAGATATATTGGAAAATGCATTTATTTCTGCATAGGCACAAACATCTTTTAAGAATATTTCAGATTTTCTTGAGGTGAGGCGGTCATGTTCACCAACGTTTTTACAATACACAGCGTGCAGTGCTGTGATCTCAGTAAATTCCATAACGTTTCCCGTTCTAACTGAGCCATCAGTCGAGACAATTTTGCAATGTGACCCAACATCTTGGGTTGTAATACTATCACGTGCTTCAAGATTAACGCTCTTTCCCACAGAAGATGTTTCGATTCTAGTCCCGGCTTGAATGTTTGCCTTTTCCCCTATCATTTTTGCAATAACAAAACCTTGTTTAGCTGTTACTGCGCTATTTGCTTCAATATTTCCTTCTACTGTGAGATTAAACAATGCATTGACAACCGCCCCTTCGCCAATGCTTCCCTTTATGACGATAGGATAGTTATAATCCATAAAATTAATGTGTTCACCTGGTTTGATGCCTCTTTTAAAAACTAGCTCTTTAACCAATGCATCTTTTGCAATAATTTCATATTCTTCTTTTCTTAACATAGATCACTCTTAAAATGATTTGCGTGTTATTAATTTTCAAACCGGATTGAAGCTAAGTTTGCCTAATTTTTATCAATACTTTTATTTGACCTATTATACTCACCCCTTTCCCTGATTCAATACCATAATACTAGCCTTAACTTCATCAGGTCAGTTGCTTTGCTCTTTACCTACCCTCAACATTTGAAGGCCCACCGGTTCTGAGTGAATGCTTCATTGACCCTTCATTAAACGAACTTTTGAATTGCTGATATAACTTTTTTTATCGCTTGTATCTCTTTATATTCCTTGCGATAAATTATATATAGTTCATCCACAACAATGGGAGCGTTCGGTATTCGATGTAACGCGGTTGGATAAAGACTTTCAACAAATGAAGAGGGAAGTATGCCAATTCCACAACCCTTTGCGGTTAAATTAGCAATGACTTCGACACTGCTTACATTAAGAATACGCTTGGATTTGAGATGGGCAATTTTACATTTCTGAAAAATTAATTGTGTGTGTCGAAATGTAGGATTACAGATTATGACAGTATCCTTAGAATGAATATTTTGTATTTTTCGTTTCCCTTCCCCAGTCCATAGCGATGTTTCAGTTTGACTAATCTTGCGTATGATTAAATCTGGATGTTGGATAGGATTGATAACAATCCCAATATCAATCATCAAGTTGCTGACTTCATGATTAATGATATTGGATGTTGCGTTATAAATTTCTATATTTAATTCTGGATATTTTTCTAGAAGCTCAAGCAAAATGTTATGTAAAAAAATACCAATAGTGGTGTGACATCCTATTCTTACCTGGCCAGCTATGCGTTGATTTGAAGCAAGTGCTTCTAATTTTGTATTGTGCCAGCATTGTAATAAAGGTTTTATTTGCAATAACATTTTTTTCCCAGCGCGTGTTAGCGTCATTCCCTTTTGGTGACGAATGAAAAGTTCAGCGCCCAGGCTTGCTTCTAAATGTTGTATTGCTCTAGTTAATGCTGGTTGGCTTATACATAAGTTTTTAGCGGCATGTGATAAATTTTTAGTATTCGTTACTTCAAAAAAATAAGTTAACTCTGCTACAGATGGCATCATCAATTTTGCTCCAAGGCAGTGGTTATGCATTTTAGGTATGGTAGTTATCTGAATTGGTTATTTTTCTTTAGCTTGATGGGTGCGTAAGCTAATTAAAATTTTCTCAATAAGGAATCTTTGCATGAAATATAAATTAATAACACTTTCCCTAACTTTATTTTTAACACAGCCAAACTGGGCAGTTGCGCCATCCCCTACAGCATGTCCTGAGGTTACCGCCATTAAAGAAATTGGTGCCAGGAAAGCGGTTAAGTCTTCCATGATGGGTTGGATCGCTTATAATATGAAGCAATCGTATAATACGCCGCAACAATGGACATTCTCAATAGCAGGCATTGACGCTAAAAGTGAAGAGGAGGCTATTACAAAAGCTAATTATGTTATTAGCACACTATCGCTTCAAGAAGGGCCTATAAGGGGGCATAAGCAAAACGAGTGGGGTTGTCTTTATGTCGCAGGATCATACTTTGCTCTTGCTACGACTCCGCCTGATAACAGTCCACCCAGTATGATGCTCTCTCGTTATATACATTAGTAGACAATAGGAGCGGTCTTACCTTAACACGATTCTGCCAGTGCTCGAACATTTTCAAAACTTAGCACGATTATTTCGTGCTAAGTTTTGATTTCCCTTGTTTAATATTGGATTAAAAAGAGATTAGTGGGTTATTTGACCCGCTTAAAAATGAAATTACTTGGACACTAGAAAAAACTATAACCTTACCTACCTTTCCTTGTATCAAAATAATTTAGTCGTGATTGACGTAATGAAATTTAATTTCTATAAACTTTAATAATCGTTTTCAATTTTGAAGATTGGGTGTCGTAAAATAGGTTTGCGCACAAATATCTTTTGGCGATTTTAAATCAATATTGATTTAAGGGCGCTATCTGCAAATTTGAGAATGAATTGTGATGGTTTCGGAGCGATTTTTACTGGTAAAAAATTTAAAAAATAAAGTCACTCATCTATGACCGCTTTGTACACCCCGCACGCCCTTAGAATTTAAGCAGGGGAGAGTCCTGAACTGTATCATTTGCCACGGAATCTTTCGATTCGAATGCTGTTGTTTCATTTTCAATTTCTAATATTCTTTCTTCTGCTTCGGCAAGCGATATATACCCATTACCAAAATCTTCAACAGCGCGTCGTATAAAACCTTGGCGCGATAAAATCTCTAAATAGATAGTCGTACATGCTTTTGCAGCTTCTTGACCTTCTTTGGTGTAACCAGCATTTTCATAAAATGTCGTAAAATTTTGATATTGATATTGATTTTGCCATTGTGAAGAGGAAAGATAGTTTGAAGAGGTCTTCCAAGTTTCGAATGTTTTTGGTGTATGATCATTGAGAATTTTTTCAGCGTATTGTTGCTTTTTTTCAATAATCCCTTCTTTTTTGATCCAACGAAATAATGGATTCAAAGCCTTTAATTCTTGTTGAAAATTTATTTCATTTTGACTTTGTCGCGCTTCACAGTTTTGAAAAAGCTGGTTTAAGTATTTTAAATATTCATTGAGAACATAGGCTTCGTAGTATACTGCATGGTTGGATTTGTAAGTTTCAAATGCTGTATGAAACTTGCGATTTCGTTCATCGCTATAATTTTTATTTAATTGCTCACAAAGGACATTTTTTTTCTTTTTAAGAAGATCTTCAGCTCGCTCGTGCTCTTTATATAAGGTATAAAGCGTATGACGTGTTGTATTATTGTTGTTATTTATTTCAGGCGGATTTTGTGCTTGTTTTAATCTTTTTTCAATAAAAACCAATAGCGTATTCTTTGCTGTATTTAGAGTTTCAAATGCTTCAGATTTTCCACCTTTATCGGGATGAGCTTTTCGTGCTAACTTTCTGTAACTTTGATTAACAAGCGCTTGTAAATTTAATAACGATTCTTTCGTATAAAAACAAAGATCTTCTTCTGTTAATTTTAAGTTTATATTTAAAGCGAATAATGAATCTTGTACGCGCATCTCAATACCTTTAGCATGGTTAAGGCGTGCTAAATATATACAATAATTATAATAATGTCAAATTGATAATCTGAAAAAGAGGGCTCATAAAATCCATCCTAAAGGTGTTTGCCAGACGTTTAAGCCTACGCTCACATTCATACGTTAAAGTGATTGGGAGGTTATGCTGACCGGTCTTAATTATTGTTAGAACTTATGTTGATATTTTTTAATAATTGGGAAAAAGTACCTCATATTGCGACGACCCAACTCTTGCTAAGTGGCACGATTTGACATCTATTCTTGGCCTGTTAAAAACACTTTGAGATCAAGTGTCAACCTTGTACAAGTAAGTAGACCTGGCACCGGTTGACACTTGGCTGCAACACTTTAACTTTGCTTCGATACTATTCCTGAGAGGCTTGCCCTGCACTTGGAATAGAAACTATTAATCAATTTCAATTTAATGCTTACAAGCGATATAACACGCCTAAAGTAAATTGATTATCGGAGGGTTTAGTGGTACTGGTTAAACCTGGAAATGGCGTGGTTGATTTATTGTTGTACCAAATATGATCATACTGCGTGCGCACACTCCAATGATCGCAAACAAGGGTTTCAAGGCCTAAACCAAAATCGAAGCCGCCCAGGGTCGCGCTATGGCTACTTGATATGCTTGGTCCACCACCATTTGCAGCAACGATTGAATTTTGAAAGTAAGTCCAGTCATATCCTAAGCGTAAATAACCTAAGGTTGCCTCATTTAGTTTGATTCCAGGAATTAAAGCAAGACCCAAAGTGCCATCTGCTTTATGTTTGCGTGTAAATGAGTCGCCATCATCATCAGCTCCTCTAGCAAAAACTTGATTCGCACCATTATAATTCCCGAATAATTCAGCGCCTAAATAATAGCTACTATTAAAATATTGACCATAACCTATAAACAATCCACCGAGCCAACCTGTTAAGCTCGCAGTCGTTGAAAAGGTTCCTGCAGGGCTTGATACGGTTTGGCCAACACGAAAAGAATCATATCCTGCTTGCGCTCCCACATAAAAACCGCCATTTGACGTTGCATAAAGCGCGGATTCTTTATAATTAGGTCCGTTGTTAACAACAGTGTTCGCATAACCAACATTAGCAGCAGCTATTGCTAATAACACTGTCATCGATTTCACTGAAAACATTGTACTCTTCATTTTATCCTCCTGATTAAATTAAGATGCAGCTGGTCTCGCACGATCGAGATCCGATAGCTTAGTCGAAAAAACTATTAATTGTTGATGATTTTTCACCTAGGGTCAACCTGTGACAGCTTAGCTTGTCATTTTGGATCTTGATTGTCTATGCACTTTAGTGCTGGCGTGAACTCATTTTACAATTTGCGTCTCGGTTTAAAGCATACAAGATAGAACGTATGCAAGCTGGGAATAATATTTTGACTTCATGCAATGGTTTCATAAAAACTAAAAAAGTGTCAATGAGATATTTATAAGCCTTCTATCATCGGAGTTTAGGTTTAGGGAAATCTACCTTCTGTACTGCTTCGCCAAACTTAATAGCGGCTTTAGGTAATGCAGGTGGTTTCAATAATCCCCACGTTGCTAATCCCGTACCTAGCAAAGAACCACCGGTAAGCATTGCGCCAGCCGTTATTACTGTCGCTACACCGAATCCTGTAACGAAGAAACCTGCAGGAGCCAATGGGCTCAACATAAGGCCAATACCTCCTAGGGTTAATATACTCCCTAAAACGATAACAAGGCCCGCAGTTACTTTTTTCCAGGTTGGAATCTTTTCTGCCTGAAATGCAAGTGAATACAGTTTTGAAACATCGGGTTTTGGCTGCAACGCCCCTTCTTGTGAAGCTTTAAGTTGTGGTCTCTCTCCCTTAAGATGAGCATTCATTTCCATCATAATTTCTGTTGCGAGATTCAATTGGGCATTGGATTCTTTGGAAACACGTTTGAGTTCTTTAACCGTTGCTGCAGCGCCTGGTTTCAACAATTTATCACAGCTCTCACCCTTAAGAGTCACGCATAGTTCGGAGTATGCAATTAAATGCTTTAAGTTATCACGAATTGCCCGCAATTCACTTTTAACAGCATCCGGTGCAACATGATTATCGAGTGTTTTTTCCAAAGCTTTATAAGTTTGTTCAGTTTGTTCAGTTAGAAGATGAGTTAAAGCTAATAAAATTCGCGTGTAGTTATCAACGGCATGAGCAGTTAAGTCTTTATCATCCCGGAATAAAGATTGAAGCTGAGATTGTATAGTCTTAGCGGAGGTTACAATCGATGTTATATAGGGTTTTTCATACTCATCGGCGTTAGAATTCGAATCGTCAGCGGGACCTTGCAGGCGGAGCTTGCTAAAATCATCTGTGCTTCGGGTAAGGTCTTGTGTAGTTTCCTCATATTTTATTAAAGTCCGTGATTTTAATGCAGCAATTCGGAAGTTATTTAGTTGCTGCCCTAAATTCGGATTGTATTTTTCTACGCCCCGCAGAGTCGCAAGAAATTCAGAATCATCGGTTGTTAAACTTTTTAACATATAAAATAACATGACAGACATATCAGTGATTATTTGTGCATCTGTCCCGTCTGTGACTTGAGTTTTAATAGTATTTAATGCTGCAACAAATTCATCCCCTGTATCCATGGCCGCTTCGGCTTGTATTAGCAGATGTTTATAAACACCTAAGCTTAAAGAGGCTAGTGAATCGCCTAGGGCGTGATGCTCTGGGAAATTTTCTTTTATGAAACGAATGTTTTTTAATAAAATAAATAGCGAAGTGTAATCAAGATTTTTACTAACTGTTGTCAACATACTAATTAGGTCAAATAACTTATCAGCCCCGTGTTTTTGTAGGTCACTCTCCTGTGCTGAAATGACTGTTATTAAATCTATAAGTTGTTCTTTAACGGGTGAAGTAGAGGCAGTAATTTCTTTATTAACCGTATTTTTGTGATAAGTGATCGCGCTTGTTACGTAGGATTTAATTATCGTAGTTATATCCTTGTAATTGGAACCTTTTTTCTCAAATTCTTTTGCTAACCATTCTAATCTGCCAACATCATGAGCGGTCAAATTCGATATCATGCTAAGTATTTTTTGAAGAACCTCATTATATAATTTAATTTCAGAGGTTTTCATTTTTTTAGAGGTAGTCTGGTCAATGTCTTTTAAGTATTCAACTAAGGGTTGTAATGCTGCAATGAAAGGGGCCTTAGATATATCTTGTTTAGCATTGTCTATTCTAAACTTGTCAAATGTTTCGGATACAGTCTTCTGAAGCGCCATGAATGCGTTTTTTGCATTTAGGTAGGGTTTAAAATCTTTTGGTGTTAACTGTTCATTGTTATATATTCTGAGCATTAATGGATTTGTAGTTTGTACAGAAATGAGTTCAAAGCCTATTTTACGCTCTTCATTAGCAGAATTTATGCTGCGTTGCTGGTATAGCAGTTTAGTGGGGGCAACAAAAGATCCCGCAATATCACCGTCCCTTACAAGAGGATAGGTGTCTGCATAAACTTCACAGAAAGTAACGTCATCTTTACGATAAATATTGATTATAAACTCAGGCGGTTGTTTTATTATTAGATTATTTGCATCAAGACCAAGGGCAAATGATGGTGGTAGAGAAATTAGGTAAGCTACAGCTTGGTTTTGGCTGGCAAGGAAATCATCAAATCCTTCCTCATTACCATACAGCACACTCCATTGTTCTTTCATAATGTTATATTGGGCTTCCCTGATGAATTGCATTCGCTGATTTTCTAATCCTTCACGCTTTGCCTTTAATTCCTCTACACTTAATCCCTCTAAATTCTTTGGAAGGATAAATTCTTCCTCCACGCTACTTCCTTGTGTTTTCGCAATTGCTTGGCTAACCACCATTTTTTGTCCCTGGAAAACTTGTGCATCTGCAATTGCCTTAAGCATAATTTGATGTTGTTCAGAGGCTTCCAGAGAGTCAAGACCAAAGTGAGACAATCCTTCAATTTTACAATTTCTTGCAACATAGTCTAGCCAAGCTTGATTTATGTATACGTTACGATTTCCTTGTGCAGAGAAGAAATAATCGGCATTTGCACCCATCTCTAAGCCTCTGTTCGAGTACACTTCTTCAGAGTTAGGCAAGAGGCTTCGTTGCTTGTCTTTTTCACGTAGCTCAGCAACTGTGATTGTCTTAGGAGGGGAGCTAAAAGGTTTAATACTGTTTTTGGGCATTGATCTATTTTTCACTTTAACCCCATTTTTCATCTATAAATTATTTATGTACCTTATAAATAGCTTATATCAGCTCGCTTAAAGTAGCCTTAATTGCCAGGTTAAGTAAAAAATTGATTTCCTGATTAGACAAGATGTTAAGGGGTATAACGAACATTTTCTCGCTGATTTATAACGATTATTTTATCTAAAGTCTCTCCGCTTCCATTTTTTAAGTTAGTTTCAGTGATTTAAGCTTATAAAGATGTGAAAAAGAGAGTTGCCTTAGTATTCGTGAGGAATTATTTCTAGCTATAAGTGGTTAAAGAATCGAGGTTCGCTTGAGTGTATATCATTTTTATTGGCACGCAGGTAGGGTGCAAACTCATGCAAGGGGCGGAAAAATATATCTATAATAAAAATCAAAGATATAAGAAATGTTTTTTTCCCATAAGACGGGTTCACATGAAAAAATGGGTATATTGCTAGATTATCAATGTAGCGATATACTACAATTGTCGTACATTATTACTTTAGTAGGTGGTTTATGGGAATTCCCATTAGAATAGATGAGTTCATTTATAATGAAGCCAAAAAGACAGCTCGTGCGGAATGTCGATCTATCCCAGGTCAAATAGAGTTTTGGGCAATGATTGGCAAGTGTGCGCTGGATAACCCAGATTTGCCCATTGATTTTATCAAAGACCTTCTAATCGCAAAACATCAAGATCGATCTATAGCTGAGCCATTCAGCTTTGAGGAAAAAAAGTGACTGAAATTATCGTCAAACAAATGCCAGGGTTTAAAAAAGTTTATAAAAAATTACACGTTAATGAGAAAGAGGCTGTTGGTAGCGCCATTAAAGATATTATAAAAAACCCTAAAATTGGCGAAGAAAAAAAGGGAGATTTAACGGGAATTTTTGTCTACAAATTTAAATTCAAAACCAAAGAATTTCTTTTGGGTTATGAGTGGGATGCAAAACAAAGGTTACTGTTAGCGCTGAGCGTTCATGAAAATTTTTATCGTGATTTAAAGCAAAAATCCTAATTTCAATTACGCTAATTAAAATTCAGTGCATCTTTGCAATCTGAAGAAATATGACCAAAACGGAGGGGTCATTATGGACAAATTTAGAGATGAATATTAAGTTAAAACGTTAAAATTACAAGATTTAGATCAAACGGTAAGGGGAAGTCTTAGATCGTAAAGAAGCTGGACAGGGTAAGGGTTGATACTATACGCAGGGTTATTCGTCCCTCAACGCGCAACATCTAATAGTTAGATGGAAACTTTTAAGAAGCAAGACCAGTGGTACCTAATGAATTACATCCTTGCAGCCCACTTCCTATATACCATACATCATACTTAATGAAAAAATCGAATGCTTCTGGTCATGCTTGAAAACCAGAAGCATACAAAATGCATCATACACATGAATAATCAAGTTACGATGTTGGAAGCACCCCAACAATTATGGCTTACCTTCAGTTCGTCTCGTTGAATCTAAAACATCGACAGGATTTACAAAAGTTCTGACACCAAAATACTTTTCGCGAAGCGAACGACCATCCATAGGAAATCTTCCCATCATTACGATACCAGGTTCCATCGTTGTTTTATTAGTCTGTGTGACACCAAAGAAATATTTATAACCTTGGGATTTTAAGAAATTCATGCGAGTAACATTTTTATTCCAAGGATCACCGAAAGGAAA
This sequence comes from Gammaproteobacteria bacterium, assembly GCA_013816845.1. NCBI lineage: Bacteria > Pseudomonadati > Pseudomonadota > Gammaproteobacteria > Gammaproteobacteria bacterium. The sequence goes on along the minus strand of JACDDU010000006.1, from coordinate 171,159 downwards.
AATATAATATGAAGTAGGTCCAACAATAACTCCAACTTCTTTCAACCAGCGTTTTTCGGAGTTCTCAAAATTTTGTTCTGTTTGTTCATCTTCGGCCAAATGAAAATAAGAATGAGATGCAAACTGCCATCCCATTCCTTTCAACTTTCGAACAATTTTTTTAGCTTCGATCACTTGAGATGAATAGTTGTGATGAAGTGTTTCATGCGTATTATAACCAAAAATGCCATTGTAACCCGTTAGAGAGATAATACCTCTGGCGTTGTTAAAGGAAAAATCGGGATGTTCCGTAATAAATTTTTCTAAAATTTGAGGTACTTCTTGGTCATCTTGATTTAGCGAAGTCGATTTATTTCTCTTCGTAATGGTTACCAACGTACCTTGTCGATTCACCCAAAATCGATGAATGGTGCCGTGCAATTTCATCTTATTATAGAAATTATAATCATCGAGTGAAAGAACCAAAGGCATCTTTCCTTTGGGTAAGATCAATTCTTTTCTAGTGATAATCAATCGACCTTGTTCATCTTTTCTTTCTTCAAAAAGATCCTTCGGGGAAACAAGTACAAAACCACGTTTATATAATTCAGGAATAATTTTTTTAAATTCTTTCACGGTTACAAACCATTGATCCATATAATCTAAATATTTATTCGTCTGATTAAAAGCGAGTTCTGGATAATTAATTAAAGGGTGAAAGAAAAGATTGTAAATAGGTCCTTGATAAACAACATTCTTTGCCCAGATTTTATTCCCAGAAAAATTAGTTAGAGTAAAAACAAAAAGGAAAATTAGAATAAATTTTTTATTCATGGAAGCCTTCATCTTCAAATATAAGTGAAAAATTGTCGGATAACTCAACTAAAAGCTACGTAAAGCATAGCATCAGCGGTTAAATAGACGAAGATTATACAATGGATGAGATGAAGATTGTTAAAGTAGGCTTAAGGTTAACTTAAGGACATGAACCAACTTGAGTAGGAGGTTACGTGTTGATTTGAGTATAGATCACCATAAATACTTCTTATGGTAACGATAACGGTGAACTAATTGCTAAGTGCTTTCATTCTGAATAAGATCAAAGTCGATTCAAAACTTAATTTAGAAGGACAGGGCGTATGAAGATGAAATACTTTTTACCTTTATTTATTGTTTGTTTTTCCGCTACATCTTATGGCTATACAAGTTCAATTGGATTAAATGAGCACATGAGTCTGAATATTGCGATCGGCGATTATTTTCATAAAGGAATTTACCATATATCATATCCAGGCTCAGATGCATGGCTAGATAATGGAGCATATCATGTCACAAAAAAGATGCCTGCATGCTTAGTTGTCTTAGCGGAATCCCTAGATACCAATCAATTAGTAAAATTTATAAAGGGTTTAGATGTAACTACATTTGGTAATAGAAAACTTTCATTGGAGCAATATAAAGGGACGTTGATATTTGTAGATAGAGACCCATGGAACTCATCCTTTGGAAACACGCCCTATGTCATTCAGCCAAAAGATAATCTAACCTTCGGGCAGTTACTGCAATACGTTGGAGGTACACAGAATAGTAAGGTCTCCATAGAATTTAGCAGAGGATGTGCCGTTTTAGCTAGCCGACCATATTTACCGGAAGCCGCCAATGTTAAAAATTTGTTGTTAGAACCAAAAACAATCTATTAAGATTCTGGTTTTTATGTCAAACCCATTTTTTTATCACTTGAAACTTACTAAATACTGCCGCACGTAAAAAAAATACTTAACTTGATAAATGAATGTATGGGTTCGCGCCCCATGAATGCAAGTTACTTCCTGTAATAAACTTTACAGGAAGTTTATCATTTCATGCGGGGGCGGATTCAAACAATCAATGCAACTCACCTTTTGACGAAAATATCACTTTTATGCTTAAATGGCAGCCCTCAATATTAATAAAATTATTTTAGCTAGCTATAAATTATCCTCATTATAGGAGTTACCATGTTTCGAAGTGAATCCTCTATTGTAAGAGTTGAAAATGTATCAAAAATGGCGGAAGTAATATCCACTAAAATCTCTAAAGATAGGCTTGATCCTTCAAAAACTCTCATTTTAGTTGACTTAGATTTAACACTTTTCGATCGTCCAGGTATCATGAGTGATTTATACCCTGGGGAACGCAAAGAATTTATGGATTCTTTAGCTAAAACTGATCCTTCTTTAATTGAAATTGCCTATGCACAGTCACCGTATAAATTAATCGAAGAAGAAATGGCTGGTTATATAAAAAAACTAGTTGAACAAGGCTTCATTGTCTTAGGATTTACTTCACGCCGAACTGGTAAAGCTAAAGCAGATGCATTTTCTTCTGTTGAGGAAGATGCCTGCAAAAGTGTACAAAAAATAGGTGTTAATTTCTCTAAGGTAGCCACTCAAGAATTTGATATTCCTGAAAATTCGGTTCAATTAGAAAATCCAAATTTAAGACCATACGAAATTATAGGTAAACCAAAAATTTTTGGTGATAGTTTTGGCGCTACAACAATATTTACTGCCAATTATCCAAAAGGATTAATTCTTGAGTCTGTAGTTAAACATCTATCTTCTTTAGGAATAGAGATAACAGACATTATTGAAACGGACGATAATGTAAAATATTTACAAAATTTAAAAAATGTATGCGTAACAAATAAATTAAATTTCACTGGTCTTCATTATACTTTTGCACATGATCATAAACATGAACTGAATCCAGATGTTGTTGCTATTCAAAAAGAACGTTTAATTGATAAACGTGAGCTTATTTCAGATAGTTCGGCTCTTCAAGTTTTAGAAAACTCAAAATCACGACTATCTATGTCAAAATCATTTGCATAATTTTAGGTACCAAGCTCTTGTTCAGGGAGCTTGGATTTATTCAGGAATCACCATTATGTTTTGCACACTTCTAAATACTTCGTTTGGTGTTGCATAACTTAAACTTTTCGTGGCCTATTATTTAACTTATCCATAATTATTATAAGATCATCGTCGTTTACATCGCTAAAATCACAGCCTTTTCGCAAATATTGGCGTATTAAGCCATTTGTATTTTCATTTAACCCACGTTCCCAGGAAGCATACGGATGAGCAAAATAAAAATCTGCATTTAATTTTTTGCTAATGCTTTCATGATTAACAAATTCACTTCCATTATCACTCGTGATTGTGAAAACTAAATCAGAAAATTTCTTCAGCCCATCAACCGTTGCTTTGGTAACCAATTCTGCGCTTTTAGCTCTTACTTTTTTGAGCACTGTTTTCTTTGAAACTCTTTCGACAATCGTAACAATTGCCTGTCTGCGTTCTTTACCAATGATGGTATCAATTTCCCAATCACCTATTCTCTTTTTATCAGCAACAATAGCCGGCCGATCATCTATAAGCTTGCGATTTTTTATCGGGCCTTGTCGTTTAGGGCTGCCATAGCGTTTTCTATACCTTTTATTTTGATGTCGCAAATGCAGATATAATTTTCCGCCTTTTTCCTTATCTTTTAAAATAAATTGATAAATTCGTTCATGACTAATAGAAAATAAGCTGTGTCGGTTTGCATAACCGCAAATCTGGTCTGGACTCCAGTCTAGTAATAATTTCTCTCGAACAAATGCTTCAGCATCCTTGGTAAATTTTACTTCTTTATTTTTGTTTTTATGTCTTTCATCTGTGTAACTTTGAGCGTAATTTGGTTTGTATTGCCATGAACCTAGCTTTGTTCGAACGAAGGTAATATTTCTTTTAAATTCATAATCGGCGTAATTTTACAATAAATCACTGATTATTAATTGATCAAAAGTTGCGTTTATCATTTGAATTCACGGGAATCTCGTGTCAAGTGCATCATTGACCCTGCTAACTTTTTGATTTATTCGCCCAGGGATCTCAAACTGTGGATAACCAATCATTTTCATTTAGCAAAATGCATTAATTTTAGCAATGGAAAGACCAAGTAATTGTTCTCCACGGCAAGGAGAAAACCATTTAATTGCCAATAGATTGTTGGAATATTTCTTGCGGTGTTCTATACCCTAAACACTTTAAAGGTCGATTATTAATTTCTTCGATTAGTCGAGAAAGCTGTTTTTGTTTAAGTTTGGCAATATCATAACTTCTTGGTAACCAGGCTTGATGGTTTATGATGTAAACAAAATTCACAACTTTATTTATCTGAATTACAGAAAGGGAACAGCAATGGCCATGTAACGGTGGATGTATTGCCTGGTTGTTTAAAATAAATAAAAACAGGAATTTTACTTTTTCTTCTTATTTAGCAGGCGATAAGCTATTAATCAGTCGGCACTGGGCCCCTTATTTGGTTTAAACTCATCCGTTGTGTAAAAATTAAGTTTTGTGTGCACGTCATAAGACTCAACAATTTTTTAACTTAAAACAATTTTGCCCTCACGCTCAATTCTTTAGGATATCAACTACCGAACTTGCAAACCGTAAGAGAATTTTGCCTGCTTCGATGATTTTAACCTTTTTTATTTTCTAAGGAATACAACCGTCTGTATCGTACTGTCTATACAGCATCATTTTAGTTGATTCTGATGCACGTCATGGGGCTCACTATCTTTAATAGGTTTTTTTTGCTGATTCTTGCTGAAGAATAAATCGTTATTGCTATAAATCTTATTGTTTTGATTTAATTCTGATGTCTTTAAATGCTTATCAAGCGCTTCAATTAATTTGGTAACATCAAACACCACAAGCCAATCACAATTTTCTGGACCACGAATCGTATAATGTGCTTTGTCAACAGCATGATTTATTTTATTTCTTTGAAAGAATTCGATTAAATAGATGTGATAATATTTAATGGAAGTATTTATTCTGAGGTCACCGTCTTTATATTTTAGCTTTATATCGGGATCAATTAATAAGCTTTCTTGTAGATTAGGTTTTTCTAAATCATACAAGTCTGATAATTGTTCTTCTAATTTATCTTTAGTTTCATCTTCATCTATTTCTTCATCCGGTTCATTATTACTCATTAAATTATTATTTTGCATTATTATATACCTACTTTTGTTAATTAAGATTTTTCAGGACGATCAAGCAATTGATGATTTTATAATATTATTATTTGGGTCGGATAAAAATAATTTGAAATTAAAACATACACTAAAGTTAATGTCAGAAAATTTCAATGCTATTAATATTCATTGTTAATAAATACAGGATGATTATTACATCATAAATTTTGGTATTAGTAAAATGGTCGTCTTTTAGGCTAACTTTTGGCATTGCAAACATATATTTACCCTGAAAATCGCCTAGAATATACATGCTCAAGATGGCTAAATGATGTAGGTAAAATCTTTCAATTGGACTCTAACTAATTCTATTTGACACACAGCCCGCCCTTCCCTTTTCCTTGGCATGAAATGCTGTCTATTCTACGAGCGTAAAATTTGCCACTCAAATATCATCAATACCTAATAGATATCGGTATTAGATTTTGCCGGCAAACTTTTCAAATAATTGCTGGCTCGGAATAATATTTAAATAATGATTAGTAATCGCAATAATAAATAATTCTGATTTGGTGCGGCAGCCAAATTTATTTTTGATGTTTTCGATATAAGTTTCGATGGTACGTTTAGATAAATTAAAAAGTTCTCCAATGGATTTGGCAGTCATTCCGCGTAACACACAAAACAAACATTCTAACTCTCTGATAGACAAGTCAAAAGGATTGTCGAGATGATCCATTAGGTAATTAATGGGGGCGTCTTTTTCAGAGAAATTGTTTTGATCATAGTCATATAAGGTATGGATAAAATTGTTTTTAAACCATTCATGACATTGAAAAATCAATCCCGAAATTCGTTGGTGTCGATCTTGCAAAGGTTTTTTAATAAAAAAATAAAAAGCACCATCATAGGGTGAATTCGATTTATGAAAACTTTTGATTGTTACACCGGTTAATGCCAATTCATCATTGTTCTTATGGAACTTGTAAGCTTCATCACAGTAATCCAGGAGATCATAATCCGTTAAACCTGTAATTTTATCGGGTTCTTTTAATTGCAGTATATTGGCTAAGTTTTCATTACAACCAAGATACTGCCTATGCATATCTTTCCACCCAATATAGCCGGGCAATTGTGACATTAATTCATTTAAATTATACATAGCGTTACTCGAATAAAATAAGCCAGTGAACATTAATCATTTAGCATTGTCATTTTTTCAATCCAAACGTTATCGACCTTAGGAAAGTGCGCTTTATCACTTATATCATGCCATGAAGTAAGTAAACGATCACTTTTAAATAACATAGGGCGGTTGAAGCGATCATCCGCCATTTCGCCCATACCTGCAATATAGCAAACAGCATCGCTGCAATTGATATCCCTCAATTTAATGGAGTTATTCAACATTGTTGACGTAATTTGATAAACAAGAGGTGAAGCGGTCAATTGTACAGTTAAAATCAAGGGTAATAAACGCCCCCCCGTATGATAATCCCCTAAAGCAGCACATGAATGGGTTGTACAATTGACATGTTTAATCTTAGCTGCCACGAAACCTTTAGGGAATGGCGATGCAGGAGTGATCGTTTTCCATGTATTACCATCATCATTGCTTAACGATAGAAAAGGATAAACACCGCTCTCACCAGCAGCTAAACAGGAATGTTTTTTACAAAAAAGAGTGTTATAAAAACCAGTTGTAGTGGTGTTGGGGAAGACAGCATTTGGTTTAATTGAAAAACTACGTCCGAAATTTTGACTTACAAGCATCACCGGCGTCATTTCCTTATCATTTTTATAATATCCGACAGCAATAAAATTTAAACCAACAGCTTGCAGAGCTTTGATCCGTAAATGAGGCAAAGTAAAGGTATTAAGACGCCAGCTTTTGCCATAATCATCACTTATCATAAAATGATTTGCAACTTGGTTTCCAGTACTTACAATGCAATAATTTTGTATGCACGCGAGATCATGCATCTCTTCACGTGCACTGTTTTTGCTTAACTGAATTCGTGACACAAACCATGATCTGCCACTATCTTCACTTTTGATAAGAGGAATAATGTTATCATTTCCAGCTGTATCTTTAAGTAAACCTGTTGCAAAACAATGGTGACTATAGCAACTTGTATGATTTAAATGTCCTTCTAAAAAATTTACTTTTGTGCTTATACCGGTAATATAACGTACTTGCGACCAGTCACTTTCAGCTGTTTGACTTGTCATTAAGATAGGATGTGTAGCATCAGTAGTGCTAAAACTTCCCACACTAATACAATTTTTTCCTGAACAAACTGCTTGGGAAAAATTAATATAATCGCCAATTCCTTTAGGAAACCCATCGACTTCATAAACGGATGTCCAATGATCGTTGGCGTCATTGCGTAGTAAATAAATCCCCCTACTACCTTGATGGTTCGAATACGTCCCAAATAATATATTTTTGTCCGCTGCATGATTTACCGTGCTCAGCAAACCCGTGATGATGAAATATAGAAGTCTCTTTAGCATAGCCCTACTCTTTTTGTATGTGGTGCGAAAATATAGAGTACTAACAGTGCGTCTGTTACCGTATTTATACGGAGGGATCATGAAAAAATCTTAAATTAAACGCAACCGTCGCGAGATAGTTAGTGAAGAGCCTAAGGATATTGGGCATTGAGGAGCATGTTCATTGGAGAATGAATAGGACTAAATTTCAATTACATCAAACCTTTACGCATTTTTTATTTTACAAATGGCTCTTATATATAGTGTTATACTTTCAATATATTACATAATTTAACCCTAGAATAACTTGCTCAAGAGGTGGTTATTATAATGCAGAGATTACTGGGAATTGATGAATCAAAAATTAGAAAAGTCATGCAAGACGGTGAAATTCAATCTGTTTCTATTGCCGCAGGTACGGACCTAAACCATATTACTGCTATAGAAATTAATAATGATGACGCTGAAAAAACTGAGCAAGTCCTAGCAAATGCTATTTATGGTGCAGCCTCTTTAACCAAGCCTGTCTTCACTTATCTTGCTCTAACATTAATAGGTCAAGAGAATTTTCAATTAAATACACAACTGCATGAAATTTTACCGTTCAGAGATTTTTGCAACAAATTCAAAATAATATGGGATGATACAAAAGAAAATCAAGCGCGTGTTCAACAATTTAACCCGGACATGATTCTTTCGCATCAAACTGGCTTGCCAATCGGTTATAATCCCGCATCCGGACCTCTTAAATTTGATTTTGAGCCAGGCGAAGGATTTGGGTACTCAGGGTTACATATGATGTACTTACAAGAATGTTTAGAAATTAAATTTAAACTTCCCCTTGAAGCACTTGCAGAGCAATATGTTTTTAGACTCGCAGGCATGACCCACACGAGCTTTAATAATCCTATTGCTAATGCCGCTAATAGTTTACACACAACTGCGGAAGACTATGTGCGGTTTTGCCTACACTGGATGCATGACCAAAATCCAAATGTACAAGCTGCATTTAAAAGTAAAGTATCCATGCGCGATGACCCTTGGGCCGTACGAGAGGAAATCCCACTCAATACTTTAAATCATCTTGATTGGGGGTATGGTTGGGGCTTGGAAAAGAATGATGAAGGCGATATTATCAGTGCATTTCATACGGGGGATATGGGTGAGTGGAGAGCAGGTGTAAAATTAGATTTAAATGATAAGAGTGTTAAGGTTTTTTTCTCTCGATCTAACTTTGAAAATGGTCATTTACTTCAAGATCAAATTCTTGGGCGTAGTTATGCGCTAGATTATTTTTTTGATAAATTCAAATTTGCTCGAACACCTGATGAGCTTAAAGAAGATTGGAGAGTAAATCCGAGCTTTGGGATAAGAAAATACTGGGATATAACAGATGACCAAATGGCAAGAAGCTCTTTTGGCCAAGGTTCTAATACTGCTAAAACATTAGCTGAAGGCCAAACAACTACCGCTAAATTATTGAGCGGTGCTATCAAGCATCAGGCTACTTCCTCCTCAAAACAAGAAACCATTCCCAAAAAGAAAAATGATTCGGTGAATGATAAAGAAAAATCTATTGTTAGTAAATCTGAGGCTAAGTCTGATCAGGCAACAAAGCCCAGCTATCATTCTCCATCACCTTTCTCAACCAAATACAAACCCACTAAAAAATGAGATTTCATTGAAAATTAATGTCTAGCATCATGGTGTTAAGCCTTGCGATTATTTTTGATAGGAATTAAATGTTTACCCACTTGTACACCATTTCGATAATAGTCTGGTGAATTATGATGTCTTCCATAGTTTACTGCTACTTGGATGTTTTATTTAATCCAGATACTTTTTCGGTGCCAATTTCTTCTTGAAGAATAGAGTCATTTGCAATTTGAATGGGATTTCTATGCGCGGGAGTTTGTAGATAATTGGTATGACTTATAAAAATTAAGTCTTTTACAACAGGTGTTACCATACCATGATTAATAGTCAATTCAATTCTAGTCATTGCTTGTAAAACGGGTATTTTATTAGATCTATCTTTCAAAATTTTTTCATCTTCCTCATTTTCTGCATCAAGTAAACGAAATTTTTCTCCATCATGAGCAAGAGAAGAGCCCTTTTCATCTTTCTCGCACATACCATTTAGGATTGGAAAGTCTATATTTAAATCTAACTCTATTTTTCTTTCACCATTAATTCGCCAATTAAATACGCTTTTTGCAAATTGACCTGAAAGAATCTCGTCATAAAAATGATGATTTAGGAATGGTGGAAGAATAATAAATTGATTCATTACTTGACCACCGTTGTGAGCTAGCCAATCGATTAAAGTTTTTTTATCAGTATCATTATAATTAGCTTCCTCTACAAAAGTAGTGAGGTATTCTATAAATTCCTTTTGAATTTCTTCTTCACCACTTTGCGTAGATGCAAAAATCAAACCATTGAGTTGAACGGTGCGAGAAAAATCAACGATGGCTGTGGGCACAGCGCTTAATTTATTTTCTAATTCTGATCTCCATTCTACAGTAAGGTTTTTCAATTCCTCTTGTGAATAACTAAAAACCCATCCTAAGTTGTCATTCGGCCGCAATAATTTTAATAGTGTTTCATGAAGAGAAGTAAAGATAGGCTTATCAGAAGCTGGAAGAATAGATACTCCTTCATTTTGGCTAACATTCGCAACTCGATTTTGCCCTTTTAAATCCTTACCCATAGTCGTCGTTTTTTTAAATAATGAATATCCGGACGAAAATTTTAATTTCTCTATAAAAATTAAAGCTTCGCAAATGAATCTCACTGAATTATGTTGATAGTAAATTTCAGGATTGAGTTTTTCATCTAACAAACAGTAAATTGTCATGAGTGATATTGCAGTTTGCTCACTTTTGACCTGCATATTTTTAATTTTGGTGTTTTCCAAGATATTGTACAATTTAGCCAACCTAACATTATCTGGATTAGAATTATTGTCATTTGCCGAACGCATTTTTACCACACCCCTTTTTTGCTCTATATTATAAGTTTAGCAACTATCTTATTTTTTATAGGTTGAAACCGGCATCAATGACATTATTATTTGATTTTACTAATATTTGTTTATATGTTTTTAATTGAATCATGTCATAAGAAAAGAACCTTTTAACTAAACTCAAAGAGTCTAAGTATTTTTGTCAGCCTCAACTATAGCGCGAAACTTCCAGATGTAAAAGTTCGTTTCCTTCGTGGTAAAAACCCCGGCTTAGTGAACGTAAGTAGAGTTGCCTAGGCGGATTTTATTACCGTTCTTGATTTTTTAGCTTATTATAGGAAAATTTATTAATTTTTTTTACTGACCTTTCCCATGTACTTAAATGAAATCAAAGCAAGAATAGAATTTCTTAACTTAATTCCTGATGATTTATTTTTAACATTAAATTTTAATGAGTTTTATATGCCTGATCACGAATCAAATTTAACGCGTAAATTTTTAGAAGAAAAATTTGAATGCTATATAATGTGTTATCGGGCCAATACAATGGACAATCATTCCTTAAAAAATTTATGTAATCTCATTTGTCCCGCAACGCTTACACAAGATCAAGTCGCTGAACTTAATACACATGAATCTAAATTTAAAGGTATGGTGTTAGTAGCTTATGCAAAACCACTGAGGTTTTCAGCCTGTAAACAAATTGATTAAATATTCACTGGATCAACACTTTTATTGAAGGCTTACTCCGGAAAGAAATGCTTTACTCGAATTAAACCGTTGAAGAAAAGTTAAATGCTTTTGATGTTCGCAAAGTAAATCGAAAAAAAATAATTTAGACGCTCTATTCTTAAAGAATTATAGCTACCCTAATCTAGATCAACAAATCAAATTATAAAGTAAGTAAGATCCTAATATACTTGATAAAAATTAGACAGCGCAATGTAATGGGGACAAAATCTTTATCGATTATTTGAAAATTGCTAACGAAGCAATCTGTAGCTACCTATTCAATAAGATCTAGCCAAGTCTCCATTCAATATCATATTGCAGATTAAGTTTTTGCAATATTTCCTCTGTTTTTTGCTGCAACTGATTGGCGGTACTGGCGGTGGAAAAACGAAAATTAAATAAAGTATCCAGTTGTTCTGGTACTACATTTGTTGCCCCTACTCCACTATGGATGTTGGTACTTTGAAAAGTAGTTGCCGGAAAATTTTCATTACCTTTATCCCACTCAGTACTAGCCAATTCTTGTAAAGATGAAAGACTATTATGGATGGGATTAATTGTTAATTGAGGGTAGGCAACATGGGCTTGCTTGCCAAAAATGGATAGCTTGCCATGTAATGAACCGCGGCACCCAACACGAATCTGACCTCCTACTTTCTTTTCGCTACTTGCCTCTCCCACAATACAATAATCTATTTTTTCATTGCGTTTGGATAATATCTCCATCATTTTTTTTTGTCCCGTTCATGGCGGGGCCTTCTTCATCACTGGTATTAAAAACCGATTGTACCTTTAAAATCAGGATTATTTGTTACAAAGTTTTTTGCAGCAATAACCATTGCCGCAAGTGCTCCTTTCATATCTGTAGCACCACGACCATACAATAGACCGTCTCTAATTTCTGGCTGGAATGGATGTGATGCCCAATTTGTTTCAAGACCGGGTGGTACTACATCGGTGTGACCTGCAAGCTTCTTCACATTGATTTTCTCTCTTCGTAAGGAATGGCTTGCATGGGGTGCAAAAGATGTAAGCGTAAATCAGTATGAAGAAATGGTCGAGAAGTTAGAGCGCTACTTTAATGCGTTGATCCCGCGAAACGGGCCTGCCTCGTAAGGATTTATACGGGGTCGCGAGATGACAAACTCTACCTAGAACCAACGATTAAGGGCCAAAACGACGAGGGTAATCCGCCCTATACACAGGTTGCTGCTCAATTGTTTTTGGCTTGTTCCTGCAAAAGAAACGATGAAGATGGCCACTGTGTTTGTGGGGATGAGTTTCTCTAAATTGGGGATTGGCTTCTCTAAATTTTCTATTATTATGATGCACTAACCGCGCATCCTCAATACCTTCCTTTATTGCATATACGCCTACAGCAGGAAGTACGACTACCGCATAGGTAATAACCTGCGCTGTCCCTACAAAAACGTATCCAAGACCTATGGGGGGTAACCAAACAGGAAAGGTGCATATTCCCACAGGATTATGCGATAAACGTTTAGCTGTATTACCTAATTTTTCATAAGCAGTTGAAAAGAGATCATCTTCTGACATCTATATCTCCTTTATTTAATCAATTGTTGTTTATAGTTAATCAATAAAAATATCGGGATACAGTGGAATCAAGGCATGCATGGCACAAGGTTCAAAGTTGGTTATCCCACGTTCTTTCAAAATTTCTTCGTCGATAAAGAAATTACCAGTAACCTTACGACTGTCACTAATACGAATAAAGTTATTCTTATTTGAAAAAGAAAAGTAGCATGTGAATATGACTTCGTCAACTATTGGTGCGAAAATTAAAAACAGTTTGGAAATCCTTACGGAAATGCATGGAATCCTGAATCGGATTTAGGTAAAGGAATTAAAATTTCTCAGGCGACCCTACGGAGATTATTAAATGAAAACACAGACCCTAGAGCATCAACGTTAACTGTCATAGCTAGTTACTTTCAGATTACTGTGGATCAACTTCTCGGCAATCAGCCAATTATGAAAACAAGTAGTGGTGTAATAGATAAAAGCACCACCGTTTATTTACCTGTTTTTTTACTGGCGAAAACATCAGAATTGATTAAAATGCTAGATAAAGTAGTACCAAGTAATTGGTCTAAATGGGTAGATGTTGAATCTTCAATTAAAAAAACACGTTTCGCAGTAGAGGTTGCAAACAATTCCCTTACAAAAGAAAGATACTATTCTTGGAATTATTATCAAATCTAGAAATACTTTTGTGGAGTAATTTCTAGTGGAGTTGTTCTTATCGTTCCTTAATAAAATAATAATTTCACTAATACCTTTTGGCACAAATTAAATGAATCTTTATTTGTAACCAAAAAGCAATATCGTTTGCGATTGCTTGATTGCTGTCTGGAAACCCGGTAAAAATTCTTCTACTATTTAAAGATTTTGCCGAGATAAAAATAATAAATTATTCAGGACCTTACTCATGCTAAATCGTTCATATTTCATTCGACGCATCCATAGTCAGAATCAAGTGAGATGGGAGCGCAATCAATCTCATCAGTTAGTATCAAAGTTATATTCTAGCAAGGAAGCAAAAAACCTTTGCAAAGCCCTTATTGAAGATGACCCGTTAAATGGACACATTTATTCCACCCATGAGTCAAGGGACGCTAACAACCGTGGCAAATTCAGAGTTTTAGCTAATCTCGCGCAATTATATATGGGAGAAGAAGAACTGTATGAAAGTGATCACCCGTTAATCGCTATCGCCGAATTTTTAAATTTCACCCATCATTCATTTACTCATGAACAAGGGTACTGGCGTATTGAACCTATCTCAGATCCAATTCAGACAAATCTAAAGTCAGCAGTGCTAATGCATTCTGGACCCGGGCCTGGGAGCTCTCACATAGAGCGTAAAGTTTTTGACAAAGCCATGTTCGAATCATGGTCTGCGCATTTTAAACCTGAAATGCAAACTAAATTTAAACATTTATTAAATTACAATGTACGACAAGGTACACATAACACTGATTACTCTTTAAGTTGTAAAGAGCAGCCTGAATTTTTATTAAGTTTATATAAACTAGCTCAACATTATTTCCATGGTTATGGAATTGAGTTGCCAGCTATAACAATACAAGATATCAAGACAACAAGAATACCTAATATTACTAATATTTTTTGTGGTCCATCATCCGATCCCATCCAATTTTTTGGCAATATGTTTCTCCCTTTTCCTCTTCAAGATATGACCATTAACATGCGCAAATTTCACCAACAGGATATTCCCTTTAGTAAAATAATTGAATCCTTCACGAATCCTAAGTGTCCGAGCTACCTTACACTGGATTACGACCAAGATAAGCCTTCAGACGTGGAAATTGAAATGTTATCTGCGTCAATGCGAAAATCTGTATTTCCTGCAAACTTTAAATTAGATTTAAGTGAATCAAAGCTCTCATTAACCGATCTCGCGCCTTTAATCAAAGCTACTAGCTTTTTAACCTCGACATGTAACTTTGAATTGTGTTTAGCTAACCATATTTTTACTAAAGAAGATTTAAATGCACTTGTTTTTTTATTTGCGGTACCAACAATTAATGCGAAAATTTGTTTAGATTTATCTAACTGTCATATCAATAATAATAGCATTGAAGTAATTATAGAGGCTCTAACAGCAAAAATACTTCCGAAACATTTGCAACTTAAGTTAAGGCAAAATCATGAACTAACCCAACAAGGTGTGCTAAGAATTAAAAATGCCTTTGAAAAAATTCAAGATAATAATAACAATAATAAGAATTCTGTGAGCATTGATGTTGAAAGTCACAAATTAAATTTTCCTACAAAATTGTCTTTTTTAAGTCAGTTAGCATTGGCGGGCGATGAGAATGAGGATGAAGACTTTATCATACTAGATAAACTTCCCTATCGACTCTAGTTATTGTAAGAATTAAATACAACCGGAGTTTTATCGGTAATATTTTTAAAAGAGTTGAGTTTTAAAGCACTTCAAAGCATTGCCAGCAAAAAAAATTTACAACACTTGCTGGCAATTGCAAAGATAATCACTTACAACTAATCTTACACGCTACTCCATACGCAATTTATAACACTGTCTTTCTTGATTGGATTCTCATTAGCAAAGAATCGTAAGACAAGTTGATCCCCTACGTTGTTACTAGAATCGTCGAGAGTATAAACGCATCCCTTAGTTTTGAGTGAATAACCCTTTACTTTAATATATGCATCCAAAAAGATAGGATGATTTGAGGGTAAGTTGTTTGTCGCAGTATGTTTTTCTGGTACCTGTAGATCACCATAAGGCAGTTGCATCTTTGTTGCATAAATATAAACTTTAGCGTAGCTATCACCCTCTAAACTAGTTAAATCATTTTTTATCGTAAAATTACCTGCATTAGCTATCGACGTAATACAAAACAATGATACTAGGCTTAGCACTTTATTTGCTTTCATGATAGATATCATCCTTGCGTTAGATTTGAGTGATTTTGCCTGAATTTTCTGGTTGTCTTCACTCTTCAGCCACGATGTTAATCATTTCATTTAATTTTCACAAGGGGTGAAAGATCAATAAATTAATTAGATAAAATGATTATAAGCATACTAAGAACGAGCCTGATTATATCTACATAATGAATGATTTAAATTTAAGAAGTGCATAAGATAAAATAGTTATTCCTTTCTTATTCGTCGCAGGATGAAAGTCTAGGGCTAGACTATCGCTTCACAAAAACAAATGAACGACCCTTTTTTTTGAACGAGTTTATGGGTATGAGTGGCGCGAAAGATTGAATGGTCTATAATAACGCCTTCAAGTAAGCTAAATTTTACCCATTCAATTGGTTGATTAATAAGAAAAAATTATGAAAAAAAACATTCCAGTACTCATTATTGGTGCAGGGCCTGTGGGCCTAAGCATAGCTTTAGCCTTAGCTCGTCAAAATGTTTGCTCTATTGTCGTTGAAAAACATTCTGCACGTACGCAACATCCTCGTGCTCGTGGCGTAAGCATGCGGACTATGGAGCTATTTAAACAATGGGGAAATATTAACGAATTACTGAAGTATGAATTTCCCAGAGAAGCAATAAGGTTTATTTGGTCTGAATCTTTGCAGGGCAAAGAAGTAACGCGCGTGGAAATAAAAAGCGAAGCAAGTTATACGCATGGCCCTATTGGCGCTAGCTTTATCACACAAGATTGTGTGGAAGATTATTTACACCGTACTTTGCGAAATCATCAACAAACAGAAATTCAATTTTCCAAGGAAATGATTTCCTTCGAAGAAAATGATACTGGCGTAATGGTGCGGCTGCTCAATCGAAAAAATGATCGGGAAGAATTTATTCAGGCACAGTATGTTGTTGCAGCAGATGGCGCACGCAGCGTCATGCGTAAACAATTAAAAATTGAGATGGAAGGACCCGACAATTTAGCACGGTCTTGTAGTGTTTATTGCGAATTTGACATATCCCAATGGACAAAGGATCGGCCTAGCGTCGGATTTTTCTTTACCGATCCAAAGCTACTCGGTCGTTCTTTGTTTACTGCCTACGGTAAAAATCGCTGGATAGTGGGCTTAAATCTTAAGCCAGAAAATGTAAAAGAAGATTTTACAGACGAATATTGCCTTAATGAAATACGGCGTGTTCTTGATATTCCTAATCTCCATATTAAGATCATCAATAAAAGTTTTTGGACTATGGCTGCGCAAATCGCGAAAAAATATCGTCATAACAGAATATTTTTAGTAGGTGATGCCGCACATCGTTTACCCCCTACCGGTGGTTTAGGAATGAATACTGGCATTGCCGATGCACATAATCTTGCTTGGAAGTTGGCATTTGTGCTTAATTATCATGGACCAGATGCATTGCTGGATACTTATTATAATGAACGTGCACCCATTGCTAAACGTAATATTGAATGGAGTACCGAAAACGCAAAACGATTTTTTGATATTTTTAAAGCCATTCATGCTGGTGATGATGTAACATTAAAAATAAAATTGCATGAGCAACAAAAAAATCTTAATTATGAAGGTTTAGATTTAGGTTTTATTTATCATTCCAACGCTGTATTGTCTGAAAGCGATCAAGCGCTTAGTGTGCTGCCCGATCAATATATACCTACCACATTACCTGGAAGTCGCGCGCCTTATGTGCAATTAATTAAAGATGGAAAAAACATTTCAACCCTAGATTTATTCGAAAAAGTTTTTGTTTTGTTGATTGGCTCTGATGGCGAAGCCTGGCGGATTGCTGCAAATCAGTTAGTTAAAACATTGGCATTTCCATTAGTAATTTATAAAGTTGCTCCCACTGGAGATTTAATTGATCCAGAGAATATTTGGCATGATATCTATTGTATATCAACAAAAGGTGCTGTCTTAGTTCGACCTGATGGTCATGTAGCTTGGCGTAGTCAATCGATGATTGCAAATCATGATGTTGAATTAGAAAGATGTTTTGGTTTGCTTTTGAAATAATTTTTTAGTACGTAATTATAGCTAGTTAGAATAATAAAAAATACATCGATTGCTCACTCCGTTACTGCCCAAAGTACAAAATACCAAATTCATTAGGGCACCTCAACCCAAATGGGTTAAATTCCGCATAAGATGATCTAATCATTAAGAAGAGCTTGGATTAACGAAAGAAGGCAATCTCCTCAATTATTAATTATGGGGAAGAGAAAGACGAAAGCTTGATGATCTCTCGCTTTTTGGCGTATCTTTTCTTCCGGGTTTCCATTTAGAAAAGAAAGTTATAGGACTAAATAATGAATTGGCATGATCCATGTTCTTTTGTTTATCTTGAAGTCTAATGATTTCTTTTAAATGCCCATGCTGATTGCTGATTGCTGATTGCTGATTGCTGATTGCTGATTAAAGGATGCAGCATTGCTAAGTCGTTAAAAAGATGTGTTTACCCGAACTCTTACTTAATCATGATAAGAATGCTTTATAAAAATCGTAATTGACGTAATTAGGATAATCGAAGTCATTTTGGTATTAAATTAACTAAATCGTAAATCCCAGTGAATCTAGGCTATTCACTAAAAATTTTTGTTTATATATTACAAATGTATTTGTGTTATGGTTTATATCTGACTTCTATAACAGCAGAGTCATCCTTTTGAGTTTCATCAGTTCTTACTTCGGTGAATATGCTTCTGAGAGTAGGCTTTACATTTGTACCACTGGTAAAGTGATAGGCTTGTTCATTTTGTGGGTCCTTAGTTTTATTACGAATATCATTCTTAAATTGATCAAACTTAATTAATTTTTTAGTTTGAAATGTTTGTGCTGCTTGTTTGAATGCAATAAATAGTCTTAAGCTAATTTCAATGTCATGCTGGGTCTCAGGGTGATAGCTAACTGCGCGGTAAAGTTTAGAATACATTCCCACCACACTTACCTCTGGATGAAACTGGAAACTATATATTGGAGCTCCATATTTGGCTTCCATACCCTCAATATTAAAATTTGCATCATTTGCAACCGCAACAACTGCCATAGAGTCGTCTTTATTATTGATTAAACCCTTACCGCCATATTCAGTTACAGCTTCTTGATGTGCACCAAAAAAATTACCGCGCACTGTTTTTGAATTCTTATAGCAAATTTTCGCAATTTCGGAATTCTTATCAAATAAAATGCTCGCATAAGCCATGAAGCCTTGTTGATCAATATCATCCTCAGATAAGTCAGCAACCTTACCTCCTAAATAGATATTAATAATTTGATGACCACCGCAAACAGCTAATATAGGTATTCCTCTTTGCATAGCCACATGTATTAATGCCATTTCAGCTATGGCTCGTGCCAGATCAATTTGTTGATCAGCAGATAAATTTCCACCAAAAAGTCGGGGATCAATAATTGCATGATTTCCTGGCAAGATTAAACAGTCAGCGTCTTTCAAATAAGCCCATGCACGTCTTTTGGAATTCGCGACTACTTTAAATACCAAGTCATTATTTATAAAGATGGAATCTAGATTGTCTTGAGGCGGAGTTATTTTTCTATAATCAGCTAATGCTACTGTCATATCCAACTTTTGCATTATAACCTGAATAAGCGAATCCGCAGTCGCGCCACCTATCTCATGGTTGTAACTGACAACTGCGAGGAGCGGGTTTGAAATTCTTGATTTAGACATATTTTATACACCACATTTTTTTTAGGAATTATAAATCATTGAGATAGCTATTTTCTTATGGAAAACTTAATGACAAATCCAAAGGGAGGTGAATTGAACATATTAAACACTCATGTTAGGTCCTGATTAAGTACCCGGGATGCCTTATAAACACGCTCAAAAAAGCTCGGATTGAAACGTAAGTGTTTGAGCATGAACATAAAATCTTAAACATGAACGAAATAGGGCGTAGGTAATATTTAAACGTGCCTTAAAAATTAATCGAGCAAACAGGTATAATAAATAAGGTGCACGTGGGTGGCTTAGCAATGAAAATCGCAATTATAGCAAATGCTAAAAGAGCGGATTCACCACTCTTGGATAAGAAAAAACTTGATCTATTAGCTAATGAAAATGGACTTTCTTACGATCTGTATATTCCTAAACCTAAAGAAATCGAGTCCTTGATAAAAGAACTTTTGCAAAAAAATTATCATGCTTTTTTAATTGCTGGTGGTGACGGAACTGTACGGACCGTAGTGCAAGTTTTAGCTAATTATGAAATTCCTATTGCGATACTACCACTCGGTACATTCAATTATTTTGCCAGAGAATTAAAATTTCCTCCCGATATAGAAAAACTTTTTAAATATATTAAGAATAATAAAACCAAACGGGTTGATATTGGTGAAGTTAATGAGCACATTTTTATTAATCATTCCTCAATTGGCTTTTATTCTTATATATTAAAATTAAAAGAAAAACATAAAAACTGGCTAGGAACGAGTAAGCTATTAAAAATTATATTTACATCTGTGCTTCTCATGCGAAAAATACCGATCTATAACCTCAAGATGATTGTCGATGATCAACTTGTAACCCACAGAACTTGCTTAGTATTCATTGGTAATAATTATCATTTCACCAATTTATTAGACTTTGGCGAAAGAAATTCTTTAACGTCTGGATATTTAGCTGTTTATATTTTAAGGTGTAAAAATCGTTGGGAAATGTTGAAATGCATATTCAGTATTGTATTTAATCGTTTTGATAAAACCACTTACTTAACCCAATTTATTACTAATGATTTAATTATTTCTTCTCAGACAAATCAGCTTAATGTAGTAATCGATGGTGAATTATTTAAATTAGCAATGCCATTACATTATAAAATCATTAGTAAAAAACTTAACGTGGTCACGCCTTAATGCCAAAAATATTGCATCTATCTGATCTTCATTTTGGAACTGAAACCAAAGCCATGTTGGATTTGCTCTTAATGGATCTTGAACAAATCGAGCCTGATCTTATCGTCATCAGTGGCGATTTTACTCAGCGTGCCTTACACTCACAATTTCGTTCCGCTCAACAATTTTTAAAAGTACTGGATAAAAAAAAGGTTCTATGTGTCCCAGGCAATCATGATATTTCTTTACATAATCCTTTTGAACGTTTTTTTTACCCTTTTGAAAAGTATAAACGATACATTTCCAAGACGCTTAATCCTCAGCTTGAAATTCAAGGTTTAGCCATATTGGGGGTTAATTCTGTTACTCCCTTTAAATCCATCCAAGGAAAGATTACAACTGCGCAACTCAATGTAATTCACAATTATTTTCGTTCCTTCCCAGCTACTACCGTCAAAATTGCTGTTATGCATCACAATTTAATTCGCTCTGATCGCCATAAAATTATTTCCAATTCAGAGGAACTTATTGCGACCCTTGGGGCTAGTAAAGTTAATTTAGTTTTATCGGGTCATTTGCATTATGCATGCTATGAGCAAATTGAAAGAGATTCCTTCGCTCATCCTCTTTACGTCGTTACTGCCGGAACGGCAGTATCAAGACGTTTACGGCAAGGACAAAATTCTTATAATATTCTACAGATTGATTCCAGTTATTGTAAAATGTCTGTGAGAGTCTATGATAAAAATCAATTTATTACTTTTAAAGAAAATGAATTTAATTTATAAATGCTTATATAGTAACGATGCCGATGCTAAGGTGTAGTAATTTGCCAAATTAAATGACGTAATTGTTTGATGATCTTCAATGAATTAAGTGGGGAGCGTTAGGAGCGAAACATTCTCTTCGATGGTGTTTTTTCAGTAATCTTTTCGGTAAGTATTTTGTTGAATTCCTCGAATTCGACAGGAGTTTGTTTTTTTTGATTTTCAATCAAATCAATTATACTTTGCGCTTTTTCAGTTGTTACCCAGCCATCATATATTCCACCTATACTTACCCAATGTTGATTACGATTTCCAGAACGCTTATCTAATACATCTTTAATTATTGTTTGTAAGTACCACATTAATGCATCTATTCTTTGATCGGTTTCCTTGTAAGGTTCTATTCTGCTCTCATCAGGATAATAAATTACAATAGGTAAATCCTTGTTGAAAGTTTTATGAATTAAATATTTACGCATTTGAGCCAACTTTAGACTTTTGATCTTTTCTTTTCTAGTGTTTATCGTCTGACTTATTAAAATACCGCTTAAGCCTTCTTTACTTAAAGCTGCCAATACTTCATTCCAATTGAACTTGCTTTTACCAATATGTTGTTGAAATTCCTCTAGGGTTCGATAAGATATTTTTGAACCGGACTTAGTACTTCCCTCAACTTGAGCTTTATAGTTACATACTATTTCATAGTTAGTTGATACCCACGAACGACTATAGCTATACATATCACGATTGAATAATGCTTTAATGACACTTTTATTGATGTCAAAGCAAAAAGCTACTACATTGTAACAATCACTCATAAATAATCGTGTATTTAAATCCGGAGAAACTAAGGTTGTCGATAGTTTTTTGGTATGTGTATTTGATTTACTAGCAAACATATTTAGATGGTTATATGGATTTAATTGGATAATTTCACCGCGCAAATGAATATATTTATAAGGTCGATATTCTAATGCTTGCAGTTTATCTCTAGGTTGTCTAATAGAAGGTCTGAATTTATAATCAGATAGTTGTTTTAATAAAATTTCTGTAGGATCAGTACTTGCAAAACCTCGGTTGGATGGTAATGTTACTTTAGCAAGAATTTGGCCTGCCTTTAATTTCTGCATGAAATCAATACCCAGCTGGATCTTTTCATGGGTAATTGGTTTTGAATAATTAGTCATGGCCGCCGTTAAAAAATCCATTTCAGTAGACTTATTATCTAAAGAGTGTGGCCCGCTACGACTCATATTTCTTTGGAAAATATAAGAGACTAGTGATCCGCTCACTATGCCAATCAAAATATATTGTTTAGAGGGCGTAAAAAATTTATTTCTCATATAGTTTTGCAGACAAATTAAACGTTATTATTTTTTATGAAGGAAGTTTATCGCATTAAGCTTAAGGTTAAATTAAACTTGACGAGGTATTGACGATGGGCCAATGAGACATGAGTATAAAACTTAAAATTCCACTTCAGTTGGTCTAAGGCTAACCCTCAAGTATTAGATCCTTAAGGAAATTATGCGCAAGCAGCCACTCTTAGCGCCTGTTTTACAGTTTAGCCAAAAAATATTGATCTCATGAATGATGAAAAGCATTAAAGCCTATCTAGCTTGCAACGATCGCACTAATACTTTAGAACTCTTTTATGACTTTATTATCATTCAAAATACCCGCTCTATTGTGGACTAAAGCCAGCTGGTTGATGCGCTAATAAAGTAAAAAATTTATTTTGCGAGTTTTGAAGTTTTCGCTTCATCGTATCTGCAATCAATGATGGCCCTGCCCTCCTTAATGAATGTGAATTACTATAAATAAGCCTTGAGTTGTTCGAGAGAAAAATTACCACCACTTAAAATAACTGCAACTTTTTTCCCCTCGATATGTGGTATTTTTTCAGAAATCACGGCAGATAAGGCACAGGCAGAAGCAGGCTCCACAAATATTTTGTCTTTTTCTAAAATATCTTTTAATGCACGGATTGCTTCTTCATCGGTAACCGTCACTATCTTATTGACATAATTTTTAACAATTTCAAACGTTCTTTCTGCTACTTTAGAAACGCCTAAACTAATCGCAACCGAGGTAATTTTTGGAAGGGCAACAATGTGGCCAGCTGCCAGACTTTTAGACATAGCATCTGCTCCTATTGTTTCGACACCATAGACATTGATACTTGGGTTAAAAGACTTTGTATACTGCGCTATACCAGAAATAAGTCCACCGCCACCCACAGGTACGACAATGACGTCAATGTCAGGAACTTCTTGTAATAACTCGTAGGCGATAGTTGCTTGTCCTGCGATAATGTCATCATCATCAAATCCATGAACATATACATAGTTAGGATCTTGGGTGTATTCAGCAACTTTAGCGTTTAATTCGTCCATTGTTGTGCCATGCACAATCACTTTTGCTCCTAACGCTCGTATCATATTGATACGAGATGGTGGTACAAATTCTGGTACAACAACCATTGCCTTCATGCCAAATTTTTTGGATGCGAAAGCGACGGCTAATCCATGATTGCCGGCAGAAGCGGTAATAATAATCTTGTTTTTATTAGGCATATTTATAATTTTGCTAAATGCGCCACGTACTTTGAAAGCATTTGTATACTGAAGGTTTTCGCATTTAAAAAATAAGTTGCTCTCAGTTTTTTCATCAAAGTATGGTGAAGTCAAAACGGGTGTTTTTTTAATATGAGGAGCAATTCTTTGATAAACTTCCGCTATATATTCGTGATACTGCATGCAAATCCTGCCCTTCTCTCAATATAATTAATAAGTAAGATGTACTATCAGTATCTTGCACATCTACCTCAGTTAAACCAGCAACGATGATTTATTGTTCATCTTTTTCTTTGTATTTAATATGATGGCTTCATTGATGTAATAATTTTTAATAGAGATTGCTTAAAAATCATTAACTTTTTAAAATGCATCAGTTGTTCAAGGTAGGCCATCTTTTCTACAAACTATAATTAAAATAGGAATAAATCTTCATGACTAGCGTACGCTCGCCCCACGATGAAATGACTACTGGAATGTTACGAACGCTATTAGACTCAGAAAAAAACATTATAGAAAAAATAATAAACAATCGATATTCGATAGAAGAAGCGCAAACGCATAATGATTTTTTAATTCGATCTTTTAAAAATAAAAGTTATTCCTTTGAAAATACCGAAATTTTTAATTTTATTTGCAACATCATAACCGCTAATAAAAAGATGTTAAACGATCATCATCTTGAAATAAATTTAAAAATTGAAGAAATATTAGTGCCATCTTGCCTATACTATCAATTTCAAATAGCCCACATGGATACTCCTAATCATTTACATGCAATTGGCATCATTAATAAGCCTGATGGCAATATTCCTTTCTCTATTTTTAATCTTTCAAATATAAGAATTAATTATGGAGATAACCCTATAATAAAGTTTGGTCCTAGTTCTTGTACTGCCGTGGAGCAGCTTGTGATCTATGGTCTGCAACCCAGTGAATACCTAGCATTTGAAAACAAGTTTAATGAGTTATTACGAAATAAACAAATGGAATTCAATGAAGACTCTCTACAGCATACGGCGAATTTAAATTATCACTACATTATTGATGAAAGTAATCTAAATGATAAAACTAAATCTCTCGTTTTAAGTTATCTGGAAACTAGTGATACTCAAAGTATTGCAAAAAAGATATTTGAGTCTATTAAACAACAGCGCAGAGCGAATGCTTCAGTGGCCTTACATTCCATTTATAAGAAATTTGAAAATAAGCCAACGGGTCAAGACACATCCTTATTTTCAAGTCCGCAGATGGAAGCTAAAAAATGCAAATTGATATAACGCTTGGGTTTACCTAGTTGCTTTTTCTTAGATTAATGACTTATTTAATGCATTTATGAAAAAATTTATTTCCTTCAACACAGAAAATTTATCTTCCATAAGAGAATGGCCAACATTAGGTAATTGAACTTGAGAGACGCTGGTTAGCAGCTTTGATGCCTGATTCATGTCAGAATCAGTAATTAAGCTGCCTCGTTCTAAGCAACCGCGGATAACTAAAACTGGACAAATTATTAATGGGAATAATTCATTGATCGAATATTCTCGAAAGGTGAATTCAAATTGATCAAACATTGCAACAAGCATGTCAGGATCGCAAAGACTTAAACTTTCAGCAAAATGATCATCTTTTAACTTTTTATAAATATTTGTAATTTGATTGGTGCGTAACCACTTAATAATTTGATCGGCGAAATCACGTTGACTATCAATAAGATTTCGAAAACTTTTCATTGAGATAGGCGCATCACCTATAATAACTGCTCGTACTAACTCAGGATGATAAGCGGCTGTCATAATTGCAACCACTCCTCCTAATGAATTTCCGAAAATAATTGTGGGTTTTTTTATATGCTCTTTGATAAATAAATATGTATCTTGTACATAATCCTGGACGTTATAGGAAATTGTCCGACCTGATTTACCATGACCTCGAAAATCAATAGCATACACCCTGAAGTTGGTTATTAAATCAGAAATAATTGGCAGAAAAGATTGCCAGCGACTACATCCTCCATGAAGTAATAAAATATTTGAACCATTAGCGGGTCCTTCGATGTAGTTTATATCTACAGACTGGCATCGGAATATTTGTTCATTTATTAGTTTCTTATCTCTAATCATATCAGAAGCCCTGTTCATAAAGACGTCTATAGCTATTGAATAATTAAGCATTTTAAGGATCTATTAACGTTTTTTTAATGGTGATTGCGGTTTGGCGATAATTTTGCATTTAAAATACGCTGAAAATCTATACGAATCTTACCATTTCCATTTTCAAATGCATATTTTTTGATATGGGAATGTTAATCATAAAAAAACATCTGCACCAACATGATTTTTAATCTTTGTCACGAGTGAAACAAGTAATATAAAATTTATTTTTCTTATTCTAATCCTGAAATGAAACTAAACATTAAAATTAATCAATAGACAGACGAGGATATGCAAGTAAAAACGGCAAAGCATTTACCTTAGTTGATACAAAGAACTTACAGATATGGCAGCATGACAATCAATCATTCCGATTTTCGTAGCTTTCATCTTTCCTTGGACAGGTAATTACAGACTAGCAGAGACTTGAATGCAAAATTTAATCTTGCATTGCTTTTCTTCTTGGGAAAGAGATCTAAATGAATATTACGAATGGACTAATCTTACAATACCTAAAAAATATTTTACTCTCAGAATGCGACTGATTAAGCTTGTGTTAACTATAAATAGATTAAATAATAGGCCTAGAAAAAACTTAAGATATTGCTATGTCAAACGTTTTGTTCAGAGGGATTACAAATGAGTTATACCATTAATTTTACAGCTGAACCTTCGGCCCACGAAGTTGGAACTATTCATCAAGGATTAGAAAGGCATGCAAAGCAAAAGATTGGTAAAACTTCTTTTGAACCTTTTGGATTCATGGCACATGACAGTTCTGGAGGCTTAATAGCCGGTTGTACCGGCGTATTAATGTATGGATATTTATATATTAAATTACTTTGGGTTGATGAGTCAGCCAGGGGTAAAGGACTTGGCCGTAAGCTGCTTCAAAAAGCTGAATCCTTTGCTAAAGATAATAATTGTCGTTATATAACTGTTGACACTTTCAATTGGCAAGCTAAAGAATTTTACGAAAAAATGAAGTATAAAATTGAACATATTTATGATGGATATGACAGCGATAGTACATTTTATTTTTTTAGAAAAAAACTTTGTGATCATCTTTAATTTAAAGAGGCAGATGCACTTATTTATTGAATCTGCCTCTCATCGATGCAAAATGAAATTCCTGTAAGGCAAGTTTACATTCATTTAAAAAATCAAATGTGAAACTAGCTTAAAGTGCATTTTTGGATACCTAATCTTTTGTTTTATTTATTTTCAAATATATAAACTATGAATACTCAGTTAAAATCATTATTTTTTAGTGGTAAAGTAAACACATTTGCCGCCATACGGCAATCCATAAGCAAGAGCAAATAGTTTATCTTGGATAAAATCCTTAATTTCCCAATAACATTCATATTCGTTACCAATATAATTTCTAACTTTACTATTCAGTTTAAATGGAATTTTATAAATCGTGTTATTAGGGGGGATTGAAATTCTGTCGCCATCTTCTTTCACAATGGTAATAGAAGACCGTGAAAGGTTATAAACATCTAAATTAACCGTATCGGCATATAAAGCAGACATAAAAATGTTTAATACTGTAAAAAAAGTTACAAATTTAATAACTTTTATCATTAAGACTCCGTTAACGAGAACAATAGTATACAAACATAATGACAATGGTAGGCGAAGTTACACTACTTAAAATAAAAAAGCTATTCTTCTAAGAGTCCTTAATGTCATGCACACTGAAAAAAAAATGACCGAGTCAAATTGAAAAAACACTAATTAAACACAACATTTAATTTAAAGAAGTGATTTTATCAGCGGCTATCCATTTTCTTTCTGCAATGCAGCAAAGAAGTGATTCCATCTAACAGCTTATTAGGTCAAGCAGTAGTTATAACATCACTTTAAGCGAACGGCATTCAAACCGTTTGTGATGTGAAGTTTATTGTCTATGGGGAGCAGGATATTCAGTACTCATATTGCAAAGGAAATTGGGTAGTAACCGAGAAAAAGTTGAAATATTCGCAAGTGCTTTCCTCTGTAATTAGACTACACCTTTAGTCTTTTGCTGATCCCAATGCAATTAAAAAATTTTGCCTCCATCTACCGTTATTTCTGTACCGTTAATATGAAAAGCATCGTCAGAGGTTAATAAAGCAATAACCCCAGCAACATGATCGGGGTTTACTAATTTACTTTCCCCAAGTGGAATCAAAGTTTTTATGAGTTCACGATTTCCTCCTTCTGGAACCATGAAAGTTTCAGCTAAGTCTGTTTTAATGCTTCCTGGTAAAACACAATTAGCATGCAATCCTTGCAAACAATACTCAATAAATAGGGAACGCGTAAAAGATTTGATTGCTCCTTTAGCTGCAGCATAGGCAGACATCCAGGGATGCGGTTGATCTATAGCATTAGATGATGTGTTAACTAAATAACTAACTTTATTTTTTAAAAGATAGGGAATAGCATGCCTATTAACATTAAAAGTACCCGTCAAATTTACAGCAATAACTTCATTCCACTGTTCTAAAGTCATTTCATGAGTATGATAGCAACGTAGAATACCAACATTATGACTAAGCGCCTGAATACCACCTATTTCTTGACACAAAGTAGCTATAACTTGACCTGTTTCTTCAAAATTGGATACATCACATTTTGAATAAAAAATTTTATTTCCGTAAGTGTTTAATTCTTGAGCCACATCTTTTAGCTTAGTCAGATTAATATCTAACAAAGCTAAATTCCCTCCTTCCTGGGCAATACGAAGGGCCGCAGCACGTCCAATCCCTGAAGCTGCCCCCGTTATCATTACATTTTTATTTTGAAATCGTTGCATAAGTAAACTCTCATAAGAGATTAGAATTAAGAAATGTATTAACGCTGATTATTCACGCGATGGCAGCCGTTTTCTAGGAATTTAGGGAAGCCTTACCTCAAGTCGTTCTGGCTAAAATACGATATAGATTACCAACTGCTTTTGTAAACCTGCTCTCTTATATTTGAATCCAACACCCTATTGAGGCTTATCGATCCCGTTGATAGTTTCCGCTTTGTCTAATGACTTACCATATTAAGAAGGGTGATGTCGGAAATCTCTATTGCTTTCAATAGGCTATCCCTGTATGACTTTTAACCAAACCAGTGGACTTAAAATGCTCACACCATTATAATGCTAGCAAAAATAAAACACTTTAAATCTTTAATATTGGTGAATTTATGACCAAAAAATTTGATCTAGTAGAAAAGTATAAGCGCGTTATTCAGGAATTTGTCATATCTACTAACTATGCTCCGCAACCCATCCAAACATTCCGTAATCTTTTAGAACATTATCTTGATTCTGAAAAAGAACCGGATAATTTTGCCCTTCGATTAAGCAAAATAAGTGATGCTAAAGATTTAATGAAAGAATTAAATGTCTACTTAAATTTGAAAAAAACCCAGCCTTATAAAAACAGTCCACTCTATCCATTAATCATTGCTTATTTTTATTATTATCAAGCGATCCATGCTGAAAATTTATATCTAACAGATAGTAAGAACACTGTTCAAGAAGAAATTTTGTATAGCTTAAAGTTATATCAAAGCAAAGTTGATGCGGATGAAATTAGAAAATTACTAGAGGAGATGGGGAGTATTTCCAGTTCAGACAATGCTAGTAACATATTGGCGAGGTTGAGAATTCCTAATGATTTAAAAAATGTAGTTATTGATCAATTATTAATACTAACTGATCATGGGAATTCCCTGTTGTCCGAATCTGCATGGCGAGTATTAACGCGAACTGACATTCCCGATGAAAAGAATAATAAAGTTATTGAAAAATGCCTTGAAAAAATGGAGGGGGTTTGGAGCGAGATTCAATATGCCATGAGAACATTAGGTAAGATGAAGATTTCAGTCGATAAACAAGATGCAGTCATTGAAAAATTATTAGTATTAACGGAATACAATAACGAAATACAAAATTTGGATTTCGAATGGATACGCGTGAGGGCCTGCAAAACGTTAGGTCGAATAAATATTTCCGAAAGTAAGGAGAGTGCAGTAATTGATAAATTACTCGCCAAGACTTCCGACGCGGCTACTGATGTTCGAGCAGCCGCTTGCAAAGTTTTGGGGAAAATGAAGATACCTGAGTTCAAACTACATGAAGTTATTAGTAAATTACTAGAAAAAACTGCGGATCAGAAAGACAATGTTTATAAAGCTGCCTATGACGCATTGGGTAAAATCAAGATACCGGATAATGAACGAGATGCGTTGAAGGAGAAATTTTTAGAAAACATTATAGAAGGCAGATATTTTGCAAGTGATTATGCTAGTGACACTTTGAGTAAGTTTAGTTTTCTTACTAATGAAAATGGAATAATTGAGAGATTGTATGCGAAGCTGGAAGATGAAAATTATTACACTCGTCAATGTGTCTGTTATGCGTTAAGTAAGTTAAATATTTCTAAAGATCAAAAACAAATCGTGTTGGAAAATTCTCTAGAGAATATTAATCATCAAGATTATAGAATTCGTGAATCTGCTTGTAAATTATTAGGAGCGATAGATCTTCCATCCCATGAGAATGAGATCGTTAAAAACCTATTAGTGAAAACAGAAGATGGGCACACAGAGGTGCGCGCAGCGGCTTATGAAGCTTTAGGTAAAGTGGAAATTCCTGAGAGTAAGGAAAATGAGGTCTTTGGCAAATTGTTGAGAGGGATGGTAGAGCAAAATTGGGTTATACGAAAATCTGCTAATGTTGCCTTAGGTAAAATGAAGGTTTCCGAGACGTTACGGAACGAAGTCATTGAGACATTAATAATGATGATTAAGACTCCTCATCGCAATTTGTGGGAGCCTGCTTCTGTAGCATTAGAGGAACAGAAAATTCCTGAAGATAAACAGAGAGAAGTAATTGAAAATTTACTTAAGATCGTTGACTCTAATCAAGAAGATTATTTATCACGTTGTGATGTGCGCCACGTATTACTAAAGCTAAATATTGACGATAAAAATAAAATTGGAATCATTGAGAAAATGCTTGAAATGATAGCAGATAAAAAATGGTTTGCTGTCCGTCATTTTTATCAGCGCTTATATGATTTGAGCAAGCGATTTCCTTTAGAAAATAGAATCGCAATCTTAATTAAGCTAGATGGAATACGAACTCTAGGAGAGGAGAAAGGTGTAACGCAACACCGTATGGTTGACATGTTACCGCTTATCGACCAATTTAAAGCAAATATTGCTGTGCCTATTCAGATCGCGAGAATTAAAGCTAAAAGTGAATTAAATAGCAAGCTTCCCAATGATGTATGGCAACAAATTAAAAGATTTGTGTGTTAGATATTATTATTCAAGTGTAATTTTATTAATAATATTAGTGTTGACACTAGCTACATACAAATTCGCAAATTTGGGCTTAGATACCGTATTGAAGGCACGGGCATACCTGTAATCAGGATGGCAGCTCCTCTCTAATACTCTCATATCTTTTTGCAAAATTTTCGTCAGGATTTATATTTTATTTGTAAAACAACACATTACACTCCAGAATGCCTGATAACAAGTAGTGAGATGTGTAAATAAGCAAGAAAAAATATTGCAGGGTTCACATCTCAATTTTCTATGGGTTGGTTTTCCTGATGCTGCTGGTGATGTGTGTTTAATCACGGTTGATCCGGCGGTACCCAACGGCAAAAAATTATTTTAAAAAGTGATAGGTTAATGAATACTAATAAACAAAGATCAAAAATGTCCGTTTACATTGCCACGAGTATTGATGGTTATATTGCCAAAAAAGATGACGGCTTAGATTGGTTAGAGACATTCAGTCCACCGTCAGATAATCTTAATGAAGATTATGGCTTTAAGAAATTTTTGAATCAAGTTGATGCGTTGGTAATGGGTAAAAATACTTATAAAATTGCATCAAGAGCAATCGTGTGGCCATATCAAGGAAAACGAGTGATTGTCCTCACTTCTACCCTATCATCTGTTTGTGATAAAGCAGAAATTTATAGCGGTGACATCGATCATTTAATTAATAAACTTCATTCAGACGGCATAAAACATATCTATGTAGATGGAGGTAAAACCATTAGCCAATTCTTGAATAAAGGATTAATTGACGAATTAATTATCTCCATTATTCCAATCATCCTTGGTTCAGGTATTCCTCTTTTTAATAACATCTTGCATGAGTCATGGTGTCATTTAGCATCTTCTCATGCTTATTCCAATGGCTTAATTCAATTACGATATGAAGTTACAAACAATGGATGAACCCTTCTTAAAGTTCAAAAACCATCGCTCCCTCCATACCGCTATTTATAACCTCGCCTATGCTGTTCATGCTCACTAACGTTTGAGCTATGGTGGATGAATAGGCTAAAACTCATTATATATTTTTGAGTATAATTCAGCTAAGCTCTCTCGCTATCCAATATAGGAAGTATATAAAAATGCCACAAATCTTTATTCCTTACGAATTTGAATGTCCCATCAGCATTCAGGACCGGGTTTCGAGTTGGATCATTCCTAATTCACGAAAACCTAATAAACGTTCAATCATGTTTAATCCAGTAACGACTACTGCGGGCGTTACTTATGAAAAAAAGAATATAGAAACTTATCTTCAAAACCATGATGATGATTATTCCTCACATAAACCTCTGACAGATAAAACCCTCACGCCAAATATCCAATTGCAACAGGAGTTAACACAATATCATTTGGCCTCTGATGCAAATTTATATGAAGCAATTACATCTGGAAATGTGCAATTATTAACTCAAAGCAATTTTGAAGAAGGATGTTTTGATAAAGTGTGTGATGTTCCCGAAAATCGAACTAGGGCAAGTTTTTTGCATATTGCTATTTACGAAAAACCAGAAATTATAAAATACATGTTACAACAACAGGTGGATCCTAATCCCATCGATTGCTCTTTGAATACCCCCTTACATTATGCTGTTGATGATCTTTTTATTAAAGATGAAGCCAAATTAGAATCTCGAATCCAAATGATTCATTTGCTGGTGGCAGCAGGTGCTGATGTCAATGCACAAAATAATTATGGTAGGACACCATTGCATCAAGCAGCACAATGTCGTCATGCAAAACAATTTATCTCTACTTTATTGCAATACGGCGCGGATCCTAACATTAAAGACAAGGATGGAAGTACTCCACAAGAACTTGGGTACGAAATAAGTGACCTGTTTTCAGCTCATACCCATGATATGCGTATAGGGCCCCACAATATTAAGTTGTTGCAGGATACGTGCAAATCTCTGCAAGATTCTCAATCAGCCTTGATGGGTCAAGTCGAACATTTAACTTCTTCAATCACAGGATTGTTAGAGATCGTAAAGCTACAACAGCAAAAAATTGAAACCTTGCAAGTTAATTATAAGGAACAACTGAAAGCATCAGCTGCATCTCCTTATAGCAACAGGATGTTTTCAACTAAACCTACAATGATAGAGACCTCCGATCCAGCACCTAAAACTCTTTCTTTATGAGCCTTCCTATAAAGAATATAGTTAATCCCCGACTATATTATATAGGTCTATCCAATAGGGAGAATAAGCCAGGCGTTTGCGTGGCGGTAAGCTTATCTTTCACATGTTTTGTGCACGAACTGAGTATAAGCTGGATTTAATTAAGAGCGAATCCAAGCCGGATTAAAACTGCAAGAAATAGAGGAAAAATGGGCGGTAGACCGTCGTTGCTAGACAACCGCCCAATGCCTCGAATAGTAGAAATGTACGATGAGCCCAATAAGTAAAGTTTTAGTATCCGTCAATTAGATTATTGATTCCCATAAACTTTCATTTGCGTCCGATTTTTTACCTCGATAATATCATTAATATCATCTTTTAAAGAAATAATTAAAAAAAATAAACTTCTATGCGTTATTTTTAAAAATAGAGTGTGAATTTTTTATTTGCATTATTATTTTGAATAAAGATGCTGCAGCAATGCCAATTCTTTTACATTAATTTTTCATTCAGCCAATGAATGATTCATCCAGACAACTTATGGTGAGAATAATTAGATACTTTATAATCATGCTGTGAAAGCAAATAATCTATCTGATCAAGAAATGTTAGACGTGTTGGCCGATATTGCAAAGAATATTCCATAAAGTCGTTCTAGCTAAATACGATATAGATTATCACCTGCATTTGTAAACCTGTTTCTCTTATATTTGAATCTAGATTTACCAATGCATCATGATGTCAGAGCTAAAAATATATTTCCTTACGTCGTTTGCATGGCAATATTGCCGCAGCCATTGATCGCGGACAGACTTTTACCTTAAGTATTGAATGATGCTTTAGAGCACTACTTTCCAAAAGAATTTAATCGATAGGTGGAAGAATTACCCAGATTATCTTCCTCATCACTCTCACTATTTGTGAAGAACATGTTCGTATTGAAATATTCAGGATCTTCATTAGAGGAGTTTACTTCTTCTGTGATATTTTCTTTACTATTATCTTCCTCTTTTTCAAGTGCAGATGATTGATTGAATTGGAGGGAATATAACTCAGCATTATCACCCTTAGCATCCGCAACATTTAACGCTTGATGTAATCCCGATGCATTAACAGGAGGAATAATTGGCTGATGATAGAAA
Source organism: Gammaproteobacteria bacterium (assembly GCA_013816845.1). NCBI lineage: Bacteria > Pseudomonadati > Pseudomonadota > Gammaproteobacteria > Gammaproteobacteria bacterium. Next base: position 136,543 of record JACDDU010000006.1, on the reverse strand, counting down.
AGACCAAATGGACTAGATAAATTATTATCCTCGCATTTTTGGTTAGAAAAATTGGCGTTTTGATTATTTGTCAATTCTGCGTCTATCGTATTATTTATTATACGACGGTCCCGAACAATTATTTCCAATTGTTGAATGGTAGTGTCTAAATTATTCTCAGTTTTCTTTAACTTTTCTAACCTTTCATCCGATGATGTACTGTCGATTGTTAATGAAGAATTATGATCCCGTTTACTTCGAATATTCATGTCATTTTTTTCTATCACCAGGTTTTCTAACCCTTTCCTATTTGTAGTCCTAGGACCCGAAGTGGGCTTAGATCCCGGGTTGTTATTTACTTTACTTTTGGTGTTATTAATATTTTCAGTAGCCTGTCCTTGGTTATTATTGTTTACATTTGAAGGCTTTCTTATAGGACAATCTTTCATTATATCTTCCAATTTGCTGATATTAACTTCTAAATTCATCATTTTGATTTCTAATTTTTGTAAATGTTCCGGCTTTGATGCATTGTCTTTCATTTCTTGTTTAATCTCAGCTCTTGTTTTGTTTCGCCTTTCAAGTACTCGTTCAAATGCTTCATTACTTAAATGACGTTGTACATTCCTAAGTAATGTTAAATGAGTGTGAGTCAAACACTTGAATATAAATTTTTCTTGAAAAACTTGGTCTTTGCTTATAGCTTTCAATAGTGACGGGTTTTGATCAAGTTTACCTTGAATATTTTTTAAATTATCTGATAGCAAATCTTCTAACTCATCTTGACTTGTACTTTCAGCGGAACGTTTGCGTTTAAGCCGCTTTTGCTTATCTTCATTAACTCCTGAATCATTGATACTATCAGTGTGATGCTTTTGATTATTGTTATTACAATTATTGTTGTTTTGGTTATCATCATTGTTATTTTGTTTTGTCTTTGCCGCAAGACTATTTTTAAGTATGGTTCGATTCAGTTTTACTTTGTGTCCATCTGTTTTTTTCATCTCATTTTCAAGCAAGTCCTTAAGTAAGGTCGAGTCAACCCATTTTATATAGAATGCTTCAAATTTAATTTTGATGGATTTTATAGAATCGTTTAGTAAGCGGTCCAGATATTTTTTTTGAAAATCTCGATTTTGTTGGCTAAACGCTCGCCCTACATTATCATCTTGGATCAAAAGGGCTAATGCATCCCATTGTTTATCTGCTATTGCCTGTGTAAATAAAGTGATGCCAGGGTCTCTTATCGCTAATGCATCTTGAAAAAGTTTCAAACGTCTTTCTTCAATTTCATTTTTAGCCAAGCTATATTTTTTTATAAAAGCATGTAAAACACAATCCTTTACCGATGCGCACATAATTCGTAGAGCTCTAAGCTGATGATGAGTTATCAGAGCATCTATAAGGTGAGTTTGCTCTGATGCACTAAGAGCATAAATATTGTTTGCATTTTCCTGAACAAAACTTTGAATTTGTTTTGCGTTACGTTTTTGTTTAATAACCGCAATAAAATCATCGGTTGAAAAGTCATCACTATTTTTACGAAGCATATGTGTATACTCATGGAAAAATTATAGTATATGCAATATAACTTAAGGATAAATTAGTACCCTTACTTTATGCTCTAATTGTTGTTCTACAAAGAAAGTATTTGTATGAAATATCAATAAACTTAAGAAATTCTTACTGGAGTTAAAACGAGCAACAAGGAGTTCCAGGTTTCCTAATGGCCGAATAATCTTGAATTTCCATTATTTCTCACCCTCGAGCTGCTAATTTGATCTATTGTCTTAATAAAGTTTTGGCATTTGGGATCTTAGGAAGAAAGCATACTGATCTGCTTGATTGAGTTAGGCGTGAATCAATAACATTACCTCGGACTTATGATATCGATAACTTTTGCGATAGAGCCGTCTAAAGGTTTAGCGCTGTGAATAATATAACCAGTATCATTTGCCATACTAACTGTATTTTAATTAAAGTAAGTAAACAAGTATTCGAATTTAAACCTTTTCACCAGGTAAAAATTACCTGGTGAAAGATTAATATTTTATAATCGCGCTTTTCTTTCTGTTTCCCACTTATCCCAGTAATAAAAACCAAAATAACCACCAAAACTTGCTCCTAAAGCTCCAATAAAGAAGATAATAAATGTTGCTAAGGAAAGCATGCCAGTGGCTCTTACTTGTTTTTCTGCGCGTGTGTCGTTTGCATCAGTTGCAGGATGTAAACGAGTCGTCACCCTTTCGGTGGTAGCCGACATTTCTTGAGTTGCTGGCGTGAACATTCTGGAATCTGATTTCATATACTCAGATCCAACAACACCTGTGGAAAACCACGCGACTAAAATAAGACTTAAACACCAAGCGACAAAACCATAAACAGCCCCATAGTTCCTCTCACTGCATCTGGGTCCCGCAAAAAAACCTGTGGCAAACCCCGCCGCAAACATGGTTATGAAACCGCCAAACAATAACGCGAGAAATCCACCAACAGCTAGTATGGTAGCGCCATTCGTATCATTGGTATAAAGCGACAAGCCAATTCCTTTGCCGAACAGATCCAGTAAAAAGCCTAAACCCACGCCTACAAGGGCCCCGATCAGAATGGGTGTCCAAGAAAAATATTGTGTACATACAATATGATCTACTTTTTCATCATGAAAAGAATTCTGCATGGTCATCTCCTTAAAACGCATTGAATAGTAAGTAAATAATTATTAACACACCTAGAGGAACACCTAAAAACCAAGCAAATACGTACTTAAGCATATGACCTCCTGCAATAAGCTCTATAATGTTGCTATCATCCAATTATCATTTTATCACCAATATTCATCACAGAATTTGGCTTACTCATTAAAATAACTCACCTAAGGTGTTGTATTTGGGTGGTGGGTGCGCTTATTGTCGATAAGTTGTAGGGGGGCAACTATTAATCTTTGGAATTATAATCTTGGCGTAGTGCTTTTCCAACATTACGGGTAATAAAATACGATCTTGATCATGTCTATATTTTGACCCCTATTCTCGCTGCTTAAGTGAATGAGCTTAATTAAGGATAGCTATGGAAAACGTCAGTGTCCTTGTTTTTTCTTCTTTTTTAGTCAGTTGTAACATAATTTGCATAAAGCCATGCTTTCTTTTCTAATTTTGAGATAGATTTTTTTAATTTTTTATTAGTTTCCAATTCGAGCCTTAACACCTTTTCTTGCAACTTGGTTGTCTTTGCTGACTCGGATTTTAGATTTTCTATTTCTTTCCTCACGTTACATTCGTTTCATATTTATAAGTTTAAATAATGAGTGTGAAATCTTGGGGTGCAGTAAATTTAATAGGATATCAATGCTCAGTTTATTATCAATTTAATCATTTGCAGGAGATGCGGAGGTCAGGTTCATTTTAGTCGCTCTATCTAGTTCATTAGGGTGAAATTTTTATGAATAAAATTAAGTGTTTGTTCAATTATCTATATAATTAATTATTTAAACTAAAAAGATAAAATGTATAATTGCCAACAACAGCATCAATGATTTTTATTTTCATCTATTCGCTCGAATAATCTTTTCCACTTTAACTTTTGCAAGAGTAAAAGAATTATTTTTACTACTATTAAATGACCAAATACTAAAATTAAAAAATCCGCAATGCTGCTTCCTATTTGATGATGGTTTATTTTCTAGTTTTTCAATTTCTTTCTCTATTTTCAAAATAGTTGATGTTTTTTTGACTGGAAAATTCCTTCGGGTTGCAAATATTTTACCTAAAACCATTTGAGGATCTTTAGCTTGCTTTAATAAGTTAATTTTCATTGCATCATCTTCAATATTATTTCTTATGTAAATTATGAAGGCAGTATATAAAATTGGTTTTAAATCGACTAACTGTTTGAATGTTAACCCATAACGCAATAAATGATGATCATCATTAGAACTTAACAATTTTGAAAGGCTGGTCACCATGTTCTGAATATAAGGGTGGGGATTATTTCTTTCCAAAGCTGAATATATACTATGAAAGTTACTTTTCTTGACATAGCTTTTGAATAATACTTACCTGATTTTGTAAATCTTCATTTTTTAGATCTCTTTTATTTAAAGCATAGTCCAAAGCATTTAAACCACAACCATCAGTTATATTTGGGTTAATGTGGGGATGTCTGATGATTACCTGAAATGCTGCAAAATTTTCATATGCGCTATCCATTAATGCTGTACAACCATTCTTCGGAAGATTTGGATTAATTTTTTTGTCTTGTAATAATAATTCTACAATTTTAAGATGGCGTCGCCTTAACGCAGCAGAAAGTGCACAGTCATGCTCTGACAATGGTTGGTTATAAGAATAGCGCATACGTATATTAGGATTTATTTTTGGTTGTGATAATAATAATTTTACTATTTCTTCATGCCCATTAACAGCAGCAAGAATTAATGCAGTTGCTCCGTTCGAGTTTTGTAAATTAATATTTACCCGAGGATTTTTAAGTAAAAGTTTTAACATCTCAAGATTGCCGTGTTGACAAGCAAAATGTAAAGCACTTTCACCATCCATGCAGTTTGGATTAGTTCTTGGATCTTCAAGCAACAATTCTGCAATTTCTTTTTTGCCATTTTTAACTGCAAATAGTAGTGGAGATCCCCCATCTACAGTAGGCATATTTATGCCAAGCAGCTTATTTTTTAATAATGATTTTATCATTTCTATTCGCTCGTACTTTATGGCAATCATCAACGTCGAATCTGAATGAATATCATCATTGTGAATCTGACCAACTGCATTGATATTGATATGTGGATCAGCAAGAAGTATTGAAAAAATTTCGGAATGATTATTTTTAATAGCTAATTTAAAAACAAGATTAATATCTGGAAAAGATAAAGTTCTATCCTGCAATAGCGTCGCAAGAATTTCTGGATTTCGCGTATAACTTAAAGCGGTTTCCTGATTTGGGCCGATTGGAAGGTTTGGCTTTATACCCTGTTCCAATAAATACTTAAGCATTTCTACATGTCCGTTTTCGACTGCATGTAATAATAAAGATTGATTAGACTCTGATTTGTGATCTGGAAAATGTTGCTTTATATAATCTATTTGATTACAAACAACAGCCCATTCTAATTCTGAAAGCTCTTTACCATCTAAAGAAATCATTTTCTTTAGATATTCCATCACAACTGGGACTTGGCCAGAATTATGTGCTTGGCAATATCTCTTTTTTTGGGCAAAAGCTGCATCTAAAATAAACTTTGATTTATTAAGATATGCTAACTCCCAGAAGGTTTGATCATTGCTAGTTTTAATGGTAGTAAAGAATTGATATAAATCTATAAATGCACAGTGATCCTTTGTTAATTTTATAAAGTAGTCTTCCTTATTATGGTTTATACAATAAAAGAGAGCATAAAAAAAATTGCTACAAAAAAGTTTAATTTGATCTTCGCTTCGATTAGAGAATCGCTCTTTGATTTCTTTAAATCTCTCGGGTTCTAGTGTTGCAGGCTGCCAATTATTAGCCTTTTCGTAAAATACTAAAGATCTATTATCCACATAAAAATTTCTGCGCGGCCAAAATTCACAAAAAAAAGCCGTCGAATAAGGAGAGGATACTAAGCTAGAAATATGTCTTTCCTCTGCTGTTTCTATAATATTTTTAAATCGGCGATTAACTTTCTTGATATTAAAAAATTCATTACGAGGTAAGTGCTTAACAATTTCAATAAACACATCATTAGGAATATCGCAAAGAGAAAAAATCTCTAACAAAGATTCAACTTCAACTTCTGTAGCGAAAGCAGAATTTGAATTTTCTTCCTGAGAAGACGTATCATCTACTTTATCATCATTGAATTTAGTTTTTCGAGGAGACATATGAAAGCCCAAAAATTTCATATATTTTACCTCTTTTATATTAACGTAAACTGAAGCAAAAAGGTCTTATGTGACACTGAGTTACGCCAAATTAAACGTTACCCAAAGGCTGAGAAGGAATAGCTAGAAACAAGTCGTTGCGTCAAAATAGATGGTACAAATGGAGTCGGTAACTAGGTGGCAATTAGACATGATAATTTATCGAAAACTCAGGAATAAGTAATATTGGGTATAAACCGTTTCTACGACCTGCAGGCTTTTCTTTCCAATTGTGCGGGTTCGAAGACGGATAACGTGTTTAAGATGCAAACCACTAGTGGCGCAAAACTCATTAAGAATTTCTGACTTACGCTTGTGGCTTGTTCTAAAATAACGTTTTTTAGATGTTTGATACCGCTCATATTTAATTGCCCCATGATTACTGATCTCCCTTCGGCAACATCTATACGGGCGCATCGACTTGTTTTCAGCTACTTACCCACAGCCTTTCGGTAACGTTTATTACGGTGCAATTCTCTTATTGCGATAAATAATAATCTCTTAAGCTTGGGTATGTAGACTTGTTTGAATTATTTGAACACATTAAGAAGGTGAGTATGCAAAGGGTTAACAAAAAATACCAAATCAAGTCTAGTAATACCGCACCGAGCAATAATAATAACAATAATAATTTATCTAATCGAAAACGTGCTTTACCAGTTGATGACAATTTACCAGTAAAACGTTCCTCAATCAGTGATTCGCTTAAACGAATTAATAAACTTAATCAGGAAGAACTTACCGCGGTTCTCATAGGATTAATCAAGGCTCCGAATGAGTTATTAAATATTACCCTAAAACCCGAAAATGTTGCACGTCTTGCTTCCGGCGTATTTACGCAGATGAATGAATATAATTCGCCAAAAGTCATTGCGAATCTAATATTTTTATTAGGTTCCCTTGCACAAAAATTTCCAGAATTACTTGCTGAAATCACTGCAGATGATATTGAATGGCTCACTATGCTCTGCTTAAAACAATTTAATAACACACCCATTTTTGAGAAAAAGGCATTTTGGCTGTCTTTTCTTTTTTACGGCTTTGGTTGTTTAGCAGGAAATGAAAGTACAAAACATTTGTTGGGACTTGTAAGTAGTGAAACTTTTGCGAAGCTTACGAACCACTTTCAAAGTGCAGAAAATATTGAAACTATGGACGTTGGGAAAATTACACAAGCCTTTTCTTTCCTAAGTCAGCCTTGGGTAAGTATGCATTTATTTGAGCAAATAGACATTAATGATTATATTACGTTAATTGCAAAACTTCCTGTAAAGGATGAGGATATGCTCCTCGGGGAATGCATTAAGCTAACTTCTGTTCGACGAGATTCACTAAATACAGCTGCGGAATTACTCGAAAAATTTAACGATAAATTTAAAAATTCAGCGGATAATCACCAATTAATAGCTCCACTTATTAATAAACAGATTAATAATTTAAGTAGGGAGCTAAGCGAAACTAGAGATGATAAAATTGATTCTAATAATTTTGCCGCAAATCTTTACGATGATGTTCAATCTATGTTAACTTTTGATAAATTTCAGGTACATAAACTTAATTTGACAGAAATTTTTAAGATTGATTTGATAATCTTAGATGTATTAGAAAATATTATGATCGACGAACGTCTACAAAAATCGCTAACATCTTTAAGAACAACCTTAGAGGGCATGAAGGTAAACTTATCTTCTTCAGAATCTGCAAACGGGTCAGATGCGCAACCAAACAATTTTCAGGTAAAAATTAATTACAACGTTTGCTTTTTTAACAATCAAAAATCAGGGGCGGATAAATTTCTAGACCAGTTTACCGATTTAATTGAAAATTATTCAGAAAAAGATGCAGCAGAGAAACCAGCGTATAATCAATTAACATAGGAATGTGACTGAAATCTACGATCATGCGCACGGATGCTTACTATCAACATAAAAATAAATTCATCCGATGGCACGGTGAAGAATGTATTGATTCCGTTATGGAATATTTTGTCCAGAGACTTCATGGTATTATCTTGCCATTCTTAACTGCATAAGATGTAACGTTGGCGAATTGTTCATCATATCGCTTGAGTTACCTTTGGTGGTACTTTGAATGAATCCACTTGTGATCGTCCGCGCACCCTTGTTTTATAGAATCGATAACATCCGTTTAAATGCTAACAAAGGGTATGAAGCGCCTTTGATTATATACTCAGTTATTAATACAGGCTCACCGCACTTCAAAAATAATGGGTGACATTAATTTTAAGTGATGAAGTTAAACAAAAGTTAGGGACTGGGGTTATCTTTTACATTAACAAAGGTGGATTGGTTTTAAGCTAGATAGAGTTTAAGTTATGGCATAGCTAATTTTCTTGAATTATGGTGTTATTTTTACTAAAGTCCAATTAAGAATTAATATTTTTTAATATGTTCTTGACTCGTAATAATCACTCATATATTTAGTGTATTTGCGAAGGCCGCTTAAAGTTAGATCTGAGATAGATCAATAACACTTAAAAAGGATTTTTCATGAAAAAAAACCTCTTAGTAACATTATTTTCATTTACACTTATCGCTGCAACGCAATCCAATGCTGCTGCTTTCAATGACATTTGCTTGCAAATACCTGGTCATTGGGAAGGTAGCTTTACATTGAAAAATCCAAAAGATTGTAGGAAATACGATGGTTGCACTCATGCAACGTCCGCTGAAGTAAAACACACTACTGGCATAAATTATGCATTGTTAATTGAGTCTAAGTTCGGACAAAGTGAACTTTCATTATTGTGTGAAAATGGAAAAGTGATCAATATACCAAATGTAAAGTTAACTTGTAACGATAATGGCTGTACAGTGCGTTACAAAGAAGCGAGATTTTCAGTTGAGTTAAATAAACGCTAATTTTCTTTATGTAGAGCGCGCTCTGATTAATCACCATAGAGCGGCTTAATTTGAATTAGAATGAAGCCGCTTTCTAACAGTACCGCAGCATGTGAAATGGGTGGTCAATGAAAGTTCATGCCTTTATTTGATATTCACCCATATCCAATACAAAAATCCCCTTCTCAAACTTCAGCAACCATTTACCCCGCAAGTCTATGAAAACGAAATTAAACTTAGCTTTGGTACAGCATTTATTTTTTGTGAAAATGACCACCGAGGTGCCAATATTTTAGAGCCAACGACAAAGGATAAACTACCAACTTACATTGAAGCCTTTACTCAATTTTAGGATTAATAATTCTTTTAAAAGCGAGGTAGCAAAGCAATTTAAGATCACGCTGCATACGTCCTTTTTTTGTGCCTTCCGCACAATAATAATGCAATGATAATGACCTAATTCATTGATTATATGAAATTTATAAATTATTACCCATTTATTCATTCTGATCTCGCTGGGTTTACTCATACATCGCTTTAATTATTGCTGCTCAAAAGCTACTATTACCGAAACTCAGAAAATTAACTTTTTTAAATATGAATTGAACGAGGTTGTTATGTTAAGAAATGATATGAGTCAGACTGATGAAGATAGTGAAGATTATGATGAGATTATTCAAGATAAAGCGAAACGTATAGCAATTATCATCAATCAATTATTTTTTAAAGCAAATATCATACCTTTTAAAGAAACACATGGTTTTGCAAAATTTACAGTTATAAATTATGAAGATGCTTTAGTCGTGGAAGAAAAAAATAATATAAAATATTTGAATCGGCTGGATCAGTTATTAAGTGATATTCCAGGTTTGAAGTATGAATACGCTGATGATGCCATTATACTAGAAGCTGAAAATGTTAATATATTTATTGAGTATCTTGAGAAACTTCTTATCGATAAAGCACGTGAAAAACCTTCAGCTTCAATTTATTCATTTTTTAGTAATAAAGATTTTGTTGAACAAATTGAACAACTGAATCTTATGATTTCATTGGGTTACAATGGCAATGACATAGAAAAATTATGTGGGGTTCCATCTGGTAGTATTGCCAATATTAATGTTAACGTAATAGCGGAATCGCTAAGCATTGTTTGTGCTGATATTCAAATCACAAAAATAGTAAAAGAAAAACTAGAAAGTGTATTTCAAGAAAAATTTCCACAGCGCAAAACTGCATTAAAAATACAAGCTTATAATGATGAAGATGATCTATCTCCAACTCCTGAATCGAAGAAAAAAGTATGTATTGCATTCGATTTGCAAGCTTATAAATATTTATTAGAAATACTTAGCGCTCAAAGCCCACATCGTGCAAGAAAACATTTAGGATTTGGTTAAAAACAAGCTTGACCCCCTTAACAAATGCCCCATTAAATTACAGTAGCCTTAATTGATCGCATGCGACAAGCAAGGTTTTACTGCAACCATAGCTTTCATCAAATTTAGAAGCATGATCAATCTTGTTTGCAAGTTGTTTGATAGTGTTAAAGGGAGGGCAAGGTATTTCGCTATCAATAAATGCGTAACTATTTTGGGTTGTTAGTAGAAATAACGTTAAATCAATTTAACAATTTGCCAGAATATAAAAGAGGTCCCATGCGAGTTGCTAAGTTTACATTGCACCCCTGAAGGTGCTCAGCCAAAATCTTTTTTGCTCTACGAATGAACTAAGTTAAGCATTTATAATGCACGGTAATTTATTTCCGAAATCTAATAAAGCGGTGTGAATTTCAAGTTTAATCATTGGAATATCACTGATTATTTTAATCGATACACACACTTCAATCTCGCATATTCCTTGCTGATGCTGAACATCAATTGTGGCTAACATCATCTCTGCAAGTATTGCAGCAGGCGATCATTTAAAAGCTTAAACTGCATGCGCATAAAACGCAGGAGCTGATGGACCTTCCTTCAAGCAATACGCCATCTCATAATAAGTAACGTTTAATTGATGAGATTATTTACGCTTATTTACAGCCAACTTATCGGTGACATCGTTTTCAAAATCGTTTGCAACCATAGCCGAATTAAAATATTTAACTCTTCCTTGCTCATTATGTTTTTTTCGTATGCCATTTAATCTATATACTTGTAGCTTTTCACCATTTGTATTTGTGCTATGAGCAACTTGTGTGCCAAAAAATCGATAGTGGCTTTTCGTTTTGCCTTTAACATAATAACTTTTCTTTATGATAGCTGATGGAGCGGTTTGATATTTTTCATTAAAAGGAGTGTCTCTAAAAATAAGTCCTTCTTCACCTTTGCTACCCTGATGCGTGATCACTTTTTTGATGTTACATAAGCGTAATAAATCTGCTACCGCATTAGGAAGGTCTTTCTCTTTCTTGACTAAGTAACTCATTAAATCTTGATCAATATAGATATATTTATCCTGATCTTCTAGCTTATAAACAGTCGCAGGTATATTTAGAGCTTTTTGGATTTTCGCACATGTATCCAATTTCGGGGAGAGGGGCGCTAGGATGGTATTCGTTCTCGTGTCATTGCTATTGCTGCTGCTGACATTATTATTGTTGCTCTTTTTACTATAACGTGAACTTACCCGTGCTCGAGATTTCTTGACTGGTTTTACCTCTACTATATTTTCTTTACCTTTAGCTGCTTGTGGACCTTGATCATCAATAATGAGTTGATTAATGTCCTGGTCATATTGCGCATCTTGATATGCGCTTACTTTGCCACCATAATTTTGCCTATCTAGATGAGAAGATGATGTATTAGAATAAATTTTTGGCTGGGTACTATTGCCGACGTAGGGAACTCTCTTTAGTTTTTTTCGTTCCCATTTCATTGCTACAAATAAGCATGCCAGAAAAAAAAACGCTACGGAGGCATACGCAATCACACTGTCCAACGCATCTCTAAATTCTTTTGAATTATTAAATATCATCATCGTCTTCTTTTATCATTATTAGGTAATCGATCCATAATTTATCTTAATTACCTTAAAATAATATGAAGAAATTAGAAAAATGAAGAAATGAGCAAATATATACCGTAAAGTAATAAGCACAATTTACTATATAATTCATTATATTAATTGTTTACTGGAATTAAATACCATTGATCTTGATCAACCTATTTATGACAATAAAGATCGTAAACGCTGTTTGAATGAAAGCGACATTATTTTTAAACAAAAACTAATTTATTTTGGCTTGGGTTAATGCAGGTAAAGCACTGAGAATCGGTAATTTTGGGAGGTTGCTTTGCAGGATCGCATGTATCAACTATTCACTTGTGATAATCGAGGCGTCAGCTCAATTGTTGAAAATATGCACAGCCAGGTATAGTTGAGAAGCCTAGATATATTTTTAACATCATCTGCTATCTGGTAATAAATTGTATAATATACAAATTAAATAGCGGATATTGATTGATAAATATACTACAAATGGCTAAAATAATGTCGATTATTTTTCCTATGGAGCCAAATTCAATCTAATGCAGCTTAGAAAAAACGCAGTTAAAAAGCTTATTGGCGATTCTCATGAGGTTGTAGTCTTTGGCTTAAGAGATTTTCGTTATTATGGGGTTATGGACGCATTAAATGAATTTAAAATTAAAACATATTCATGGGAAAGGGTAAATTTTCCTGTTATTAAATCTGATGAAATAAAATATTTAGATAAAAAGTATAAAGACTTGCTTACGGTAAGGATTAATGGCGCTCGCGAATGTAAATCAATCATTACCAGCTTAATTATAGAAAATTATAAACGGATGAAAGAAGGGAGTGATCTTATCCCTTTTATTTTTTGTATCGGTTTGAAAGATCAGAATCAAACGCTCACACTAGATATCAAAAAAGTGGCGCTATCACATACCGCAAGAAATATTGACGAGCTAAATGATTCGCAATTTAGTAGCGTCACTGAAAAAGAATTACGTAGATGCTATAAAATCTATGCAGAGGGAACACCTGATGTTAAAGCACTTATTGAAAAGACTTTTAAATTTGTCATGATTCAAGAAGATTCTCAGGTTGAGGATCTTTTTGACATAGAGCAAATCCCGCCATTTTGGGAAGATCCTTGCTGGGAAAAGTATTGGCAACAACGACAATTAAATCATTTATCAACAATATCTCCAAAATTATACGATTGGCGTGCAATGTTAACAACATGTATTGACGATACAAACTTTGGCCATCAACATAACTTCTTCCGCTCGACTAAATGTTTTGATAAGGACAAAAATTTCAAATTGACATATGATCCAAGCTGTGATGATAAACCTATCAGTGAAATTTCATTATTTTTATGATTTTGTTCGTATCCGCTCTTTCTCCCATTCCTATCTGGCAATCATTACTCAGTCAATATTAACGGCATTAATGACTAAATTCCGTATAAGACTGGCATAAAGGCAATTGTTGCAACACATAAAATTCTGTAGTTTTGTTATCTTTAACAAAAAAGGTACTGTGCTTAGTTTAACAAAAAAAGGGAATTCGAGCATCAGGGAATATATGGTAAATGTTGATTCTTTACCTAAGCAGCTATTCAGTGCAACGCTGCCACCAATTTTTTTAGCATTAAAAGAACATACTTACGGTTTGCTCCAAAGTTACGAGTGGTATGATGAGCGGTTACGTGCACTTTTGGCAGACTATCACGGGCGGCCGTATTTAGCAGGGGTAATCAATGCCCCTTTACAGCAGCGGCTTAATGATTTGCCTACTACTCCCATCATTGCTAAAGATTTAGCTGAATTACAAAAATTAGCGCCGCCTGCATTTATGTTGATGCTGACAATGAAGCATTTAAGCAAATGGTATTAACGCTTGGGGATGACTGTTTTTCCCAATTGCAAGCAACGATCACACACTTAGAGGGCATGCGAGAAAAATATGTTAACAACAATAACCATGAGCTAATTGCGCAAGACATCGCAATGTCAAAAAAGGTATATAGTGATTGTAGAGGAAATGATTACAGCTTCCTTAGAAGAGCGTGAACAGTTACTCACCCGTGAAGCTGTCTTGTATAGCGATCGTTTTTAATTTCGGTCCAAACAGCACGTCTTTTTCTTTGCGTCGATAAGTATGGCTTTACCACTAAAATTGCGAGCAAACTGTTAGTATGAAAAAGATTTCCAGTACACCTGAATCATTAGCCGTCGGGTTAACGTTTACTTTCTGATTTTCCTTCAGCGTCATCTCTTTTATTTAGTTATAATTGTGGGGAGATTTAGGAGTGACATCGTCAGAATCGGATTCAAGATTCAAATAATCATCCGGATTAAATTCAGTAGAAAATTTTGCTTCAGCAACCGGAGAAATTGGAGTACATAAATTATTTAATTTAGGAGATTGAAATAAAGTAGACACTAATCCTTGAGCGTAAAATGGTACCAGAGGTTCTACTGTAACAGGATTGTTATCTACAGAAATTACATCATTTGCCTTGGAATCATTACTTGCCACCTTAAGCGGCCCTATACTTACAGAAGGAGCATTTTTCCGCAGGACATACGCATTTTTATTCAATAAAGCTTTGGAACGTTTAACATTTCCTAACGTTGCCGGTCGTGTATTTGAGTTTTTCACTGTTAGTAATGTAGATCGCGGAGTCTTAGTATAAAAATCTCTAATCGGATTAGAAGCTAAACGTTTATCTTTTAAAATATTAATGATTTTGAAATCGTGTTCTTGTTCAGCAATAGATTTAGAATCCGAGAATATTAATGCTGCAGGAGCTTTGCGCTTCTTGGATTGCTCCTCAGCTTCGTCGGTAAAAATTTGAGAGATATGATCATTTTCACTGTTGTTGTTATTATTATTGTTGTTGTTATTGTTGGTGTTAATATTGCTGTCCTGTCTTTGCCTTCGAGAAACTTCTTCTGCAACACAACGAACAATACTTTGCATTTTATTATTTGTAACCCCTGCGTTAATTTCCAAAAAACCTAATAACGTTGCCTGGTGCATCCACTGACACACTAATTTTAAATTAACATAATGAAATCTGTTACTTAATGTTTTAATTATCGCGTATTGCTGCAAGAGCTTAAAATGACGAATGTGATCTTCTAACTTAGTCGCATTTTGCCTTAGAAAAGTTGCAACAATATCACTTCCTTCTGCAGCAATAACCCTCCAGAATTCGTCAATTAGACTATCTTGAGACAACTCTGATACGGTACTAATTCTATTATTATCCGGCACAAAATAACCCCTCATGGAAAACTATAGTATAAGAAACTTAACTTAAGGTGAGATTAGCAAGAACTTAAAAATGTGTTACAAAAAATCATAGTAGTAATAACTATTTATCAGACAGTTCCAAACTTATTTTTGCGAAAACCCATTAAAAACCTTAAAAATATCTTAAATTATTATTTTGAAACATTCGCACTATAAATTATATAAATTTAATTCATGGAAATTCGGAATTTATTTAGAGTTAAACTTTGGGATGACACTATCATTTGGAGATGGTGATTCAGTTTGAATCTCACTCGAATCAACAGCATTGTTATTAGTTGTTGCGCTGACCTACGCGGGGATTTTCAACCAAACTAATTTAGAGATAATACCCATATATCTTGCCAGCCAGTATTGATTTCATGGACACCACCGCCAATGAAATGGTCTGAAACAATTGTATATTGTCGAGATCAACGCATATCCCAAGAAATACTCTAGGAACCGCCCTGGCTATTTGAACTGACCCCGATTCAGTAGACACCAAATTTGATAGAATCAACCATCAAACGAGGTGTAACCAATGAGTAAGTACGACAAAGAATTCAAAGATGAAGCAATACGATTAGCATTATCATCCGCACAACCAATAGCCAAGACAGCTCAAGATTTGGGAATAAAAGAATCAGCACTATACAGTTGGATTAGTGAAGAAAAAAATAAAAATCAAACCATTACTGATGAAAGCGGTAATCAAACCAATCTCATTACAGAGTTAAACCGTTTGCGTAAGGAAATCGTATTAAATGCAGCATGAGCCGCAAGGGCGACTGCTGGGATAATGCCGCAATGGAAAGTTTCTTTCATAAATTAAAACAGAATGCGTTTATCATGAAAAATATTTAACTCGTGATGAAGCAAAGAAATCTATTTTTGATTACATCGAAGTATTTTATAATCGGCAACGCAAGCATTCATTTATTGGATATAAATCGCCCGAACAATATGAGCTTGCAAGTGGACTTTAGAAATTAGTGTCTACTAAACTCGGGGCAGATCATGTTTACCTACTAAACATTGTAATAATGGGGTTTCCGTTTTCATATTGCTGCTGATTGTTTTTTGCGATTTACCTTTTTAAGGGCAATTTCCTTCTCATATAAGTTTATCTATTAAATACATTTAAAAAATAATCTTTACTATTAGCATTTGTCTTCCCCCTGTGGGTAATTATGGCATTTCCTATAATGAGCATTATCGGAAATGTGGTTGATTAAAAATTTATATATTATTCAACTTTCGATGTTTTTTTTTGCATAAACTTGAAATCCTCCTAATAACAATTAAATAAAAAAGATATAATATTTAACAATCGTTAATTATTGAAATTAATTCCATAGATTTCATTAAGGACACATGAAAACATATTTGATGAATATATTGGCATATATTCGAGCAAGTTATTGGTTCATTCCCTTGATGATGGCTATCTTAGCTATTTTACTTGCCTTAACAACTACTTCTTTGGATTGGTGGTTAAACCAAGCTGGGTTTCACAATAATACTCTGTTTTTTGCAAATCAGCCTCAAGGCGCCAGAGCCATCTTGTCCACAATCGCAGGATCAATGATAACTGTTGCGGGAGTTACATTTTCAATAACTATAATGGCTGTTTCTTTTGCATTGGGTCAAATAGGCCCAAGGTTAATTCATAGTTTTATGCGAGATAAAGTTAATCAATATACTTTAGGCACTTTTATCGCAACCTTTCTCTATTGTTTGTTAGTGTTACGCTTAGTTTTGAATGGCAATGAATGGCCTATTGTGAAAGCATTTGTTCCACATATATCAGTTTTTACCGCGATGCTACTAGCAATATTCAATATAGCTGTATTCATCTTTTTCATTCATCATATTGCTTCTAGTTTCAACGTATACAATATTCTTGCCAAAATTGGGCTTGATTTAACCAAAATGATTGATAAAGAGTACCCGCTATTGGTAGATCTTATAGCTGACCCGCCTCTAGAGCAGGAAAAAAATCGGTCTACAAATTTTTCTATCAGTGCAAACCCAATTTTTCCTAACCATTCGGGATATATTCGTATTTTTGATATCGAAGGTATTTGCAATCTCTCTGTTGAAAAAGAATGTGTCATAGAAATTAAACGTCAACCAGGTGATTTTGTAACTCTCCAAACGCCCTTAATGTACATTAATAAGGAAATGGATGAAGAAACTCAAAAATCATTTGCAACGTTTTTTGCTATAGGTCAGGAAAGGGATCAAAGTCAAGACTTCTTGTTACTGTCAGATGAAATAGCTGAAATAATTGCTCGCGCTCTTTCTCCAGGAATTAATGACCCATTTACTGCGATAACAGCAATTAATTGGTTACAGAGTAGTATTGAGTTGTTTTCAACAAGGCAAATACAGCACAAAAATAAATACGATAAAAATAACAAGATACGCGTAATCATGTACCCAGTCACACTTTCGATTTACTTAGAAAGAATTTTCGGGCAAATATTTCCTTATGTTAGTCGCGACCGAAACACATCCTTACATATGATAAAAGTCATAAAAGAAATGTTTGAAAGAACTGCAAATACAGAATTTATGCGCTTGTTAAATTCGCAAGCACATATCTTAGCAGAAATGACCAAAGACAAATTACAATCTCCTCAAGATCACGGCATTTTTGATAAAAGATTTAATGAAGTTAAAAAATTGTACGAATTAAAAATGTGACTTTATAAAAATAGATATAAAATTTTAAGGAAACATGGAATGATTACATTTGATGGAATTCCACTTATCGAGAATGATTTAACAGCTAAGCTATCTATCCATGCACCTAATATTACAACGATATGGCAAAAATTGAATTTAATTCTTCAAAATTTTTTACAAGCGTTGCCAATATTTGCGATTGGACTTTTTGTATTTATAATTTTTTTCATAGCGGGTAAGTTAGCTCGAAGTATTATTAAGAATGTAATGATAAACAGACGTCATTATAATGTAGCTCTCGTGATTGCAAGGCTAGCCCAATGGGGTTTTATATTAGCTGGTATATTAATAAGTTTAGCAGTCATCTTTCCCTCTATTACACCAGCTGATTTACTTGCAGGGTTAGGTTTAGGAGGGTTGGCTCTTAGTTTCGCTTTTAAAGATATATTACAGAATTATTTATCTGGTGTTTTAATCCTTCTACAGGAACCTTTTAAAATTGGTGATGAGATAAAGTATAAAGATTTTGAGGGAGCAGTGGAATTTGTGGATACACGCACAACCTTTTTAAAATCATACGACGGGCGTCGTATTCTAATACCCAATGGAGAAATTTATACAAATGCGATTACGGTTAATACTACTTATGGGATGCGTTGTTCAGAATATGATATTGGTATTGGTTCTAGTGACGATCTACAAAAAGCATCTCAAATAATCCGGGAAATATTAGGTAGTATTAATACGATTATAAAGGAACCCGCACCAGAAGTTATTATAGTCGAATTAGGAGCATATTATAATAGTCTAAGAGCACGTTGGTGGACAGCACCAAAGCAGCTTGAGGTGCTACGTATCAGGGGGAAGGTGTTAAGCGGAATAAAGAAACGCTTTCATGAAGAAGGAATAGATATTCCATTTCCTACGCAAACTATCCTTTGGCACGATCAAACAGAAACAACAGATGGTAATCGCGAGAAACAACGCGAAGGTTGGCCACCCAGTCAGCATCTTACAAAGGGAAATACTATTGCGGATGCTATTACCAACAAAATAAAACCTGCAGATTAAAGTATTTGTAGCCTTTAATGGAGACGCGATGAATCTTTTTGAGATATCTGCAGTTTTAGATGCTTCAGCAACAATATGTAGTTTTATTAATTATAAATACATAAAATTACCATCATCAATCGGACTGCTAGTTTTGCGAGAGCGGTCATCAAACTGTGTCATTCTAAAATCACCTCAGCTCTAAGCTTAAACGGTCTTCAAAATAAATTTGAAGTTGAGAAATGGTTAACGCCCAATTGTGCATAGGCGCATTCCATTTTTCCAGTATTTTTTGGCAGGCACAATAAATTAATTTTATTAATGCATTTTCGCTAGTGAATGCGTATTTACTTTTCGTATATTTGCGCACTTGACGTTGAAAACCCACGATAATATTAGTAGTATAGATCACCCGGCGAAGATCTTCCGGATATTTAAAGTATTGCGATAGTGCGTCCCAATTTGCTTGCCATGATTTGATAACAGCAGGATATTTTTCTTTTCCCACTTCTTTCCTAATTCCAGCAGGCGATGTTCCGCTAAATCTTTGCTAGTAGCTTATAAACCAGTTTTAAATCAAGCATAAAAGACTTTTGATCTTTGCTCACAACATATTTGAGTGAGTTGCGAATCTGATGCACGACACAAAGTTGAATTTCCGTTTTGGGAATGCTTGCGCGATAGCTTCCAGAAATCCTTTTAGACCATCAATGCTTGCTATTAAAATATCTTCTAAGCCTATGCACGTAAATCATTCAGCACACCTAACCAAAAATGTGCGCTTTCATTTTCAGAAAGATACATTCCTAAAGTATCTTTAATCCCCTCTTTGTTAATACCAAGGATAAAGTAAAAAGCATTGCTCGTTACTTTGCCTTCTTCGTGAACTTTAAAATGCATGGCATCTAGAAATACAATTGGATAGACCTTTTCTAATGGTTGGTTATGCCACTCCTGTGATTATAGGCATTAATTTATCGGTAATGAGGCTGATTTAGCAGGAGATATTTCAAAGGCCATATATCAGACAAGTGATCTTTTATCGTCTCATAGCTCATTCCAGCGGCGTACAACGATAGAACTTTATTATCGAGTAATTCGTTCAAGACGGTTTGTCGTTTCTTAATTAAGTTCAAAAGAGCCAGTCCCAGTTTTCATGAGCTTTTTTAATTTACCATTACGCCGATTAGCTTGGTCTTGTACTTTGCAGTCTTGCAAGTGAGAATCCATTTCTCCATCTAATGTTGCTTCGAGAATTTCTTTAATTAATGGGGTAAGTATGCCATCTTTGCCGATCAATGATGGATCCAATTTAAGCTTATCAATGGCTGTTGGACAGATGAACAAAGACAATAAAGAAGAAGTAGTTACCTATTTCTTTATTCAATAATCTTTTTAGATACGAACCAATCAAAAGTAATTGCCAATCTAACCGTGAGCCACCTACACCTACCCCACCCATAAAAAAATGAACGAAACTTTTTGCTGGATATGTCAGGCGGCCTCATTAGGTATGAAAATTTAATGACATTTTTTTTACGCAGTTATTTCTATTTAGAAAGGTAAAGCTCTGCTTTAGGTTAGACAAAGGCCATTGATCCAGAAATAAATATGTTTTCAACGATTTAAATTATAACTTACCCTACCACCAGGCTATAAACTGTTTATAACCGATATTTATACAGGGTCTGTGATATTATTTCTTAGAGAATATATTTTCATTGCAGGGAAAGATAGTGAGAACTAACGATAGGATACAAATTCCTACATATATTAAGTACTTCTTTATTATAGGAAGTATTATACTAACTTGGCATGTTATTGATCATTTGAGTATCTTTTTTGACCCGTTAATACTTAGCATAATATTCGCGATAGGCTTGTCTCCTCTATGCTCCGTATTTGAGAAAATCATGCCAAGATTCTTTAGCAGTTTGGCATCTGTATTACTTGTCATGTTTGTTTTGCTTCTTATCTTTTTTTGCATTTCAGTACAAATAGCAAATATTAATTTTGATTTTAACGCTAGCTTTGGCAAATTGGGATCCTATGTAGACTCAATTAAACAATGGGGAGCCGCTAAACTAGATATAAAGCCGCCCAAGCAAACAGATTATTTAACAGCTTCGCTTAGTAATATAGGTAAAAGTATATCATCTTACGTGAATTATATAATTGGGCTAACTAAAAATATATTGACATCGTTTGTATTTTTTTTGCTTTCATTATTTTTTTTACTTTATTATCGTCAGTTCCTAGTTACCTTTTTATTTAAAATCACTGCACAAAAAAATCATCGTCGTATAAAAAAAATAATTGAAGAAAGTGTGACTATCATTAAACTATATTTTATCGGGCTTTCCTTAGATATCTTTATTGTTGCCATATTGAATGTTCTTGGATTATTAGCTATTGGAATACCTCACGCGTTCTTCTTTGGAATTTTAGCTGCATTTTTACTAGTTATACCCTATATTGGCATATTAATTGGCGCATCATTACCTATACTTTTCTCATTAATGACAATGAACTCCATTTGGTACCCAGTTGGCGTCATTCTTATATTTTCATTCATTCAGTTTTTAGAAGGAAATCTTATTTCGCCTAATATTATTGGTGATAAAGTTGGTTTGAATCCCTTCTCTATAATAATTGGTATGTTATTAGGTGGCTTACTTTTTGGCATTATCGGTTTTGTTATTACAATACCGATACTTAGTATAATTAAAGTTATTTTCCATAATATTCAATCATTCGAATCGCTTAGTTTTATAATGGGGACACCACCTAATTCTAAGGATTGAAAAACCTTGGCCACATCATCACTTCATGTGCGGCCCAGGCTCTACCATAACGCCTGATATGCTCGTGAAGGATTTTAGGAACCCAATGATAAAATTTCGAATCATTTAGAATTTTAGGTGTAGCTTCGATCAAACATTGTAAGCTAAAGTCTATATCCTGCGGATTAATTATTAACAAAAATTTTTTAAGTGAAATACTCATAAAATCAAAATGAGCTGAATTTAATCTTGTCATAACTTCTTCGGGGGTAAATAAATTAAAAGCAATGTCATTATAATTCTGATCAATAAAATTTTTCATAACATCGTCTTTATACTCAGTATCCATTTGTCATTGATGACTCTTTGCTTCTAAAGATTATTTTTTAAGTCCTGTACTGAAATTTGAATTATACATATTCTTCGTCTCTTTCCTACCAAGGATTTTTATGACAACTAAATTTTATGTAGTGATTTGGCAGGTAAAATATTGCGGTTTTTCGTTTTGAAGCCTTGGATAAAGGGTCAGGCCATACTTGAAATTTTTTAATCATAATTATCAATAATTTAATATTGATAAATTACTTCAATTGGATCTTTCTCAATGGCCATTCGTAAAATACTATTAAAAATTTTTATGGGTTAAAAGACTTAGTTGGTACAGTTTCATGATGACTGTCTGCTATGGATTGATACTTATCTATTAAAATTGCGAGCTTTTCTTGATATTTATTTTCAAACCAATGAGTATTATCTTTACAGACTAGGATTAATTTTTGAATTAAACCATAAGACTGAT
Organism: Gammaproteobacteria bacterium; assembly: GCA_013816845.1. Taxonomy (NCBI): domain Bacteria; kingdom Pseudomonadati; phylum Pseudomonadota; class Gammaproteobacteria; species Gammaproteobacteria bacterium. The sequence continues at coordinate 114,195 of JACDDU010000006.1, read as the reverse complement.
TAGAAAATAATGTCGAGAACTTTTTTTCTATTTCTTCAAATAAATTTTGGTTAAGAAATGTTAAATCACTTTGCTTTGCTTCTTCAGTACGATGTAGCTCTGCCGAATCATAATAAGGGTCCCATGCAACAGTGAGCTTTTCATATATATAATCTTTTGTTAAGGGTTCGCCGTTGAACAAAGGTGTTAAATCAGAATCTTTGCAAGGCGGTGTATTCATCAAATTTTCCGTCAACTCCTTACCTCGTTCACCCGAAATAAATTTTTTCTCTAGGAGAAAGGCAATTAAATTTGCCAGCTGTCCTCGGTGAGCGAATTTGTATGTTTGAGATAACTCATACATCCATTCATTCTGTTGTATTCTCAAAATGTTTGATTTAATGGGAATATCATACCGTTCTACTATTTCGTCAAGAATTGCTTTTGAAGTATTGAGAAAGATTTTTAAGTTATAAAAGGTTTCAAATTTTGTATATAAATTGTTAACCTTTTGGATTTGCACATCAATTTCTCCGGTTATTTCAGGTCTTTTTTTCACACTCTTCGGACTTAGAGTATGATGAGACTCTAAAGGAATAGTTTTATATAACGCATTTCTATTCATATAATTTGTGAGTGGTGCGTCGTTTAATTTTTTATACTTATTTTTTTCCAAATTTGTTTTTGCCTGAAGGATCAATGCCAAACAATCTCTATTACTTTTATCATGGGCTGCTTTGTCAATTTCATCTAACAAGTTATGTAATTTATCCAAACTAGCGTAGCTTTTTTGGTAATGCAAAAATAATTTTTCATCCTCACACATAAAAGAATTAAGCTTGTACTTTTCTTTTATTGTTTTATAAAGATTAGGGTCACTAAATGTTATACGTAATGCGACACCATCAGAATATGCTTTGACTTCTATATCATTAATCATCTTATCGCTCTTTTATTTATCTTAATTTTGAGTTCAATCTATGAAATGGTTATATTATTAAGCTTTTTCAAATTTTCATCACTTAATTCTAACCCTAATTCACTTCGATCACGGATTAATTGTAATTTTTTTGTCTGTTTTCTGCGTGATTCCTTCTCTATTACATTTATGCTGGGCTGTATGTCGCGTAAAACTGCAACGATATCTTGTTTTTTTCACTGAAATTATTGTGTAACATTACTACTCTCCCATCGTTCGACACGGATGCTACAGTGCAATAAGATATTTTGCCCAATATTATATCTCTGTAACTGAAGAATCCAACTACCTCTGCAAATACCGTTATATTTTAAAGGGTCTTCATAAAGAAATACCCACAATAGTCTATTAAAAGCATTTAAATTTTTTAACGGACATTTGGCTTCACTAACTGTGTTTAATTTATCGGCAGGGCCAACAAACTAATAATGGGTAGATAATTTTCAATCACATTCCCCTGTTGCCCGCTTGCAATGATAAGTATTTGTAAATTTTACTGATGATTTTTGGATGGTTAATCAATTGAACCAAATATCAGATGAATACTGCATCATTAAATATCATATAAATCCTTACAAACGACTGACGCAACCGCTCATTATACTTCATTTATTATCGCTAAATTGTGTAATTCACCCACCGTTTGGTTTAACGGCAAGTTAAATGTCCAGGTTAAACCTTTCGTCTGACTCACAAGTAACATGGGAACGGTCTTAGTAGCATCATGGGTTAATTTATCAAGATAAGACCCGCTTACCATGCAGGTCATATCTTTGCAATGAACTGCATAAGTATTAATTTCTTGCACTTGTCGATAAGGGAAACCTAAAACCAAATTAATTGCAGACCATGAATGACCGTGATTTTGACTAATTAATAATAAAGGCGAAGGATTGCCATGATAAGGTTCATTTACTTTCATTCCTGTAATCACACATGTACTGCCACTACAATCCATTGGGCCCGTATTTAAGCTAAATTGCTGGAAATGAGAAAGTCCCGAAATTGTTTTAACAGCAGACCAAGAATCACCATTGTCAGCACTCGTTAAGATAAGTGGATAACTGGTCATTGAGTTTTCATCATATTGTCCACTTGTCACACATTGATTTTGTTTGCAATGAATATATTTAATAGGTGAGTTAAAATCCACGTTTTGTGGAAAGTCAGTAATCGTTTCTATCAGCTTCCACGACGCACCCTTATCATGGCTCACTGCTAATAATAATTTTTCTGTAAAACTATTTTTGATCGTTCGATAACTTCCACCGATAATGCAAGTATTTCCTGAACATTCTACGGCATCGAGATAAGAGCGCCATATATCTGCTGGAAGAGCCGGAATGGATTTCAATGACCATGATTGACCACCATCAATACTTCGTAAAAGAAGCGGGATTTTGCTTTTATTTATAATATATTCACCGACAGCAATACAGGTGTGCTCTGTGCAGCTTAGGGAACTGATAGATGCATAATAAGTTTGTGGTAGACCTGCAATATTGGGTATCAGTGACCAAGATGTATGATGGTTGGTACTAACAAGTAGCATAGGCATATCTTTTTGATTGGTATGCAATTGCCCCGCTACGATGCAACTGTTCTCTGTGCAGCGGATTGCCTTTATATTTAATTTATCCGCCTGGGAGGGAAAACCAGAAATTTTATTGATATAAGACCAAGTGTTTCCTTTATCATTACTTACTAACAATACTGGGTGGATCGTTTGCCCGATTTGGCTTTGTCCGCCAGCAACGCAGGTACTTGCATCGCAATTTATATAATCGATGCTTAGATTACCTAAGTGGGGAGGCAGTCCGCTAATATTTTTATTGTGGGCCCAAGTAAGTCCATTGTTATGACTGGTAAGTAATAAAGGCGCGAAACTATTTTTTTCTAAATAAGTCCCAACAGCAATATGAGAGTTGAAAGCATAACTAGCCATGGAATAAAATAAAAAAGTTGAAATTGAAAATAAATAGCTAGACTTTTTAATGACAAACATACAAAACACTCCTTGTAGATTCAAATGAAGCTTATAAAGCTCGCTGATAATAAACTTAGGATGAAAATAAGTATAGAGATTAACTAAAATTTTTTAATTATTTTGTGTCTAACAAATCGGAATAATGCTTCCACCTTTAACTTGTCCATTTAAGGCTTATCAGTACTGCAAAATGCAGAATGGCAATACAATTAGCATACTTTTATTTTTCTTAAATTATCCTTGCTCGCTTCTGCTTTATGATAAACTCGTCAAAGAAGTATTCAGTATTGCAATTTTAGAAAGCATTGCAATGATTACAACTTATAGCTCAACCTGTCAGCCTTCCAATAAAACAATACGATGACAAAATCGAGCTGTCACCGAAATAAATACCGCAGAGGCAACAAAAGAGCTTCCCCATTGGAAAAAGATGGTGGTTCTGCACGAAAAGCTGCAAGAGATGATATAATTTAGACAATAGAAATTGGGAAACGGTCATGTTATGCAAAAGATCTCAATAGTTAGTGAAGTTAAAAATTCTTTAAGAAGATTAAATGCAAATAAACCATTTATTAATTTTAATATTGAATTATCTGAGGAAGAAATTAATAAATTAAATAATATGCGTATCGACACGCCGCGCGCATATGATAATTTTGGAACATTAGATCAAATAGTAAATGAACTGGATGCGTTTATAAAATCATTAAATCCAAATAATGCTGATTTATCCCAATCCATTTCAATCTTAATTGATGAACTCGTCAAGGAGGTTATTATAGGATTCGGAAAAGAAACAGCCTGGGTAACTGTTAGAGCATCCATCGCTACTGATCTTTGGGATACGCCTCGCTGGCATACTGATGGTTACTATTACCCACCGTATACAGGAATTCAATATAAAGGATTATTTACCCTTAAAGGGCCTGCAAGTTTGTTTTATCCCCTTCCTCATGATTTAAGACCGAAATTTAATTCTCTTCAATTTGATTCTGCAAATAGAGAAGTCATTGCAAACATGCTTGCACTCTCGCAAGCCATTTCGCCTGCAGCGCAACGACAAGGCACATGAAGAAAGATTATTTCTATCTATCGTTCCGGGTAATAAAGCGGAAATTCGTGAATTATATAATAATTGGCACCCTAAAATTAAATAATTTTACTAAAAAAAATCATTTAGTTAGGGCTTACCATCGTTTCCAAATCCCCTATTCCCTCTGAGATTTGACTTAAGCAAAAAAGATTTTCGGTTGGTATATCATCAAATGAACAAGTTCATGATTTTAGTTTTCAGATGAATTTTACTGATTATTCTTCGCTAGAATATCTTCCTGCGGAGCAAATATACGGTATGAAGTATAGGATAGGTCAAGTATCGTCTTACATTTTGATGTATTAGTATTTCTTAGAAAGAAAATTTGCGTCATTATAAAACTGATTATAACTTTCAATGAATTCATCGTTATAATCAGGATATTTTTCTTCAATTTCTTTTAAAGTTTTGGCGGGCTCTTTATCCCCATCAAAAATTCTTTTAATCCAATTTTCATTTGAAAGTACCTTCTTAATAATTCTATCTCGGTATGTCGGTATTGACTTAATACATCTTTCCAAATCATGCAGATTCCACAGACACGCTTCAATCAAATCATTTGAGCATGCATCAAATAGTAAGACAAGTTGTTCTTTATTATTTCTTTTATTCATCTTCTCAGCAAGGTCATCGAGAAGAAAACTCGCAGGAATAAATGGATGGCTTGCAATGATATTCATTATCGCAGAGGGTTTTTCACCAAGGAGGTTTAATATCTTTTTAACACCATTTTCCAGTTCATCTTCATTACAATCATAGCTTGGCTTTTCGATAAAATCATCAAGCCCTGCCAGATCAAACGCTCCGTTGGTCTTATTAAACATAATGTCCTCCTAAGTATTAAAGTAACACAAAATATTAATAATAAGAGTAAAGCATGCACCAAAGATGTGCTTATGTAGTTAAGTTATAAAATTTTTATTAATTTGATAAGTCGAATTAAATTATACCTTTCTAAAGTATAGCGTTTATTTAGCGATCGATTTAATTAATTAATTTTGATAAAAAAAATGTCTATAACGCGTCCTCATTTTGAAAACACGCTAAAGTATTTTTACGGTATTGTTTAGCATGACGGAACAACCTATATTTATTATTAATTAATCAGTTACTTACGCCTAAAAAAAAATTGTTATTACCCATAATTAATTTACCGGGTAACTTAAAATAAGTTATCAACATTTTAAACCATGGGCAGTTTATCTTGTAGCAATGATATTGAATTTTAATTAAAAATTATTAAAGAATGCTTGTAAACCATTAGTTCCACTATTAACGCATAACCCTAAGGTATTGGCATGTCTAAAATCAAATAACAATTTAAGCTTTCTTTGCTTTAATACGTAAAAGATAAAATTAATTTATTAACACTTACTGGGGTTTAACCCATGCTGCGAATTAAAACCGTCAGTCAAATTACACCTGACATTTTAGATGAAATCTTCAATCAAGACTTCTTGGCTATAAGAATACCCAATTATATTGAACCTGCTTTATGCGATAAACTATCGCAGTGGTTTATTCAAGCTGACCATTTGGAACGTTATCCTCATGACATCATGATTAATGACCATATAAATTATATTGACTGCGGCGTTGATCGTTTAGGTGTTTCTTATAATGTTACTTTTGGAAAAACTGAAAATTCCGCAGAACATAAGCGGTATTACGCTACTGCTCTAACAACTATTCAAGAAATTCGCAAGGCATGCCAAGGCCGACCTTCTCCCATTGATAAGCTTCGTTTAGAGCTTGATGAAAATTGGGCGCATGGTGCAAATATTGCATCTTTTAATAAAAAAAATATGACGTTAGGTATTGGTCGTGTGATGAATCGCCCTGAGAAATCCCACATGTCAGAACTTCTACCCCATATTGATTTATTACCACCGAATGTTTTTGAAATTATTGCGCAGTATTCCGCGAATGTATATCTATCCTTGCCAGCATTAGGAGGAGAGCTTGAACTTTGGGATATCCCTCCCATACCCATCCATGAAGCATCAACAATGCAAAGTGATTATGATTGGCGCGCAAAACATTCAGATTCAATATTAATAAAACCTACTAAAGGCGAATTAATTTTAATCAACACTAGACGGCCACATGCAATACGGGCTTTTTCAGCTGGAAACCGAGTATCACAACAATGTTTTATTGGTGTAAAGCAAGATCGTAGTATGGTGCTGTGGAGTTAAAAAAACAATGCCACACCGTTTAGAAAATTTATTTTAATATAATATCGGGGAAAAAATAGTGAAATCCATTATAGAATATATAGAGCAAAAGAGAGAATCCTTTGAAAAGTCACCCTTTTTCACAGCATATTTTGATACCACTCATTATACAACAGAAGAAAAACTTGCATGGATTACCATGAAAGTCTTTTTCACCATGTGCTACTGCGATATTAATCGTTTTATTTTTACTACTTGTGATCATGTCAATAATTCAATTCAAGCAGACTTAAATACGCACAGTGAGGAAGAGGATTTTCATTGGCAATGGATGTTAGCCGATATCGAACAGCTAGGAATGAATAAAGCAAGATCGTTCACTGATACCGTCAGACTTATTTGGAGTGATGAATATTCTGCTTCTAGAAAATTGATTTACGCCATTCTGTCATTATACGCAGCCTCTCCGGAACAACATACTCGATTTGCTATTGTTGAGGCACTGGAAGCCACTTCCATTACTTGGTTTAAGCATGCCCAAAACTTAAAAGATAAGCATGGAAAGGAATTACAATTCTTTGGAAAAAAACATTATAAGCTGGAATCAACGCATTGGATTAAAGGTGATGAATTTTCGTCTAAAAGAATTGAATTGAACAATGAAGAGCGTCTAGCTGCAAAAAATGTAATTGATCAAATCTTTTTACTCTTTGATGATTGGTTAAATAGTTATTGGAACTTAGCACAAAGCCTAAAAAGTAAAAATGAAACAATCAATTTTGATGCGATCATTGAAAAAAGCAAAAAATTTAAATTTGATGAATTACTAGGTGATTATGCAAATTAAAGTTTGTGCTTAATTAGTTTTGTTATTAATTCTTCTGTGGTAAAAGACTTCCTACTGATCGGTTAACAACATTACATTTTTTGGATGGAGTAAATTTTAAGGTGAATCTTACCGTTATTGTTGTAGCCTTTCTTGGTTCTGCTTTCGCAGGTCTTACCCTAGGCTTATTAGGTGGCGGTATAGGATTGGTGTTAGTACCCCTTATAATCTGGTTATTGAATGTAGCTAACGTGCCCCCGCATTTAATAATGCATCTAGCAGTCGGTACTACAGTTGCTATAACTTTTGTTGTTGGTATGCTCGCTTCTTATCAACATCATAGTACCAGTAAAGTTAATTGGTCTATCGTTAAACGAATGTCATGGGGTCTCATCCTCGGTTCAGCAATAGGAGCTATGGTTGCAAAATATTTGCCTAGCAATATTCTTATGCTTACTTTTGCCATCGTTACTTTTTTACTCGCGCTACAAATTTGGCGTTCTTCCAATAAAAAAAATACAACCCTCCTAGTTTCGTCGAACTTAAAAAAATATAGCCTCATAATAGGAAGCTTTATTATTGGTTTTTTAGGTAGTGTGTTAGGCGCGAATCCATTTTGCGTCCCTCTATTAAAAAAAATGAATTATGAAATATTAGAAGCAATTGCAACAACAGTAGTTATTGGCACAATCATGGCTATAGTTGTTGTGATATTATTTATTATTCTGGGTTGGTCAGAAAAGGGTTTACCTGCTTATACAACCGGTTATATTGTTTGGCCTTTATTCTTACCCGTTTTAATCGTTAGTTGTTTATTTGTTCCGATCGGCGTTAAGTTAGCGGGTTTATTTTCGCAAACCACCCTAAACAGACTTTATGTAGGACTGTTGATAGGGGTTGCGCTAAAAATGATTTACGCATCCGGCTACCTATACTAAATTTAAATTTCTTAATTCTTACTTCACTCTTCAGAATGAACTTTGCACTTATAATTTTCTGTGATTAGATGGAACATTTAAACTGCTATGTTACATAGCATCCTTATCAGCAATATAAATCTAAATTTTGAATAATTTATTTATTTGCTTCTTAAACCATTTGGCATTCTTGATTGCATTCGCTTCTCTATCGTTATTGAAATATGCCCAAACTCTTTTAGGCGCTGCAATTTTTATTCGCTCTACCCAATTATTCATTTCTTCTTTAGTATAATCATGCAAATAAAGTTTCGATGTGCCATGAAACCGAATATAGACCTCGTCAGTTGTTTGTATTAATTCGTCTGGCATATTGGGTGAACTTACGGAACAAAAGATAATGTTATTTTTTTTGAATGCATTATATACGGTCTTATTCCACCAGCTTTTGTGACGAAACTCTACAACATTTCTTCTTCCTGGCTCGAGTTGCGCGATGATATTATTTAAACGCGTCTTTGTATATTGATATGATGGAGGTAATTGATATAAAAAACATCCCATATAATCACCGAGTAAATCACCAATATAATTAAAATCGGTAATCATTCTTTTAGTTGATTTGAAACGTTTGAGATGGGTTATTAATTCGGAAACTTTAATGGTATAGCAAAATCTTTTTTTTCCAACCTGGCGTAACCATGATTTAACAATACTTACGGAAGGCCAATTATAAAAAGGGGCATTGAGTTCAACTGTATCAAAGTATTTTCTATAATACCCAAACCATTTATTAGTAGATAGTGTTGATGGATAAAACTGATTTCGCCAATGCCAATAAAACCAACCCGAACATCCAATCATAACCTTTTTTAAATCTTTTTCTTCTAAGGAATAAGTTGTTTTATCTTTTAAACGTGCACTACGCATTTCCTTCACGCGCGTGAGATTAGTAAGACGTTGCTTCATTCTCTTCAACTCTTTTTTAGCTTTCCATTCATTTTTTGACAATTTCAAAAGCAAGCTCCTGCCTTTTAAATTTTCTTGCCAACTCTACCTTACAAAAAATACTGTGAGCACTAAATACTGTAGTTTGAATAATACTTAACTATTGGCCGCGTTTGTAAATTTTTTTTGCGGCGTTTTTGTACTGAATTCCTCCCCCTTATACAAAGGTAAATTCTCTCATTTTGATTACGCCCTCTTGATCCTTATAATCTATCATCTCTTTGAAGATACTTAATAATAAATAAATTATCAATTATCTCCTGATTAAAAATATAGGTTTAGCTTATGGTATCAATAACAATAATCAATTTTATTAATAAATAAGCTGTTGCTAAACTGTGTTGTGTATTAGAGGAGTAGCCTGCGATGTCGTTAACAAATTTTTTGTATCAATCCAAAGAGATGGAATGCACTAAGACCGCAACACAAGTTATGTGCGAGATTCCCGCGTTGTATGAAAACGCATCTCACTTAGCTCGCATCATTATGCTAAATGTAATGCGCTTTCGCAGGATAGCTGGCCCCAAAACATCCTGTGCCACATCGACCTGTGAAGCATGCCTCGCACCTCATCTCCACCAAGTTATTTTAGCGATTGATAAACGGCAACCTATAACTTTTGTGTTACCTGCATTTCCTGCAAAATCTCCTAATCCGACGAAAGTCCTTGGCACCCTTCCAGACATGGCAGAACAACTTTCACTCGAATTTCTTAATTCACTTTGCAAACAGATTCAGAAACTTTATTCTCCAGGCGCACGAGTCATTCTATGCTCCGATGGTCGTGTTTTTAATGATGCGGTCGGTATACGCGACATTGACGTGAGTAATTACCAGCAAGCTTTATCATTATTAATTAAATCTATGTCGTTTACTTCCATCTCCATATTCAATCTTGATGATCTATATGCAAGTCTTACTTTTACTGAAATGCGCCGTCAATTGATGGCGCAATATGGTGAGCCACTGGAAGTTCTTAAAGAAGCAGTAGGTAAAGGAAATAAAACGCCATGCAGCATTGAAGATGAAGAGGTTCATCGACAGTACTGTGGCATTACACGTTTTTTAGTAGAAGATGCGACTCGTCCAGAACAGTCACTTAGCCGCAATGCAATTCAAAAAGCTTGTCGGCATCGTGCTTATGTCGTCATACAACGCAGCAGAGCTTGGAGTACCTTGATTGCTAAACATTTTCCACATGCTGTTCGTCTTTCGATTCATCCTCAAACATGTGGCACCGCGAAACTTGGCATCCGCCTGATGGAAGCAGAAAGCTGGATGACGTCATGGCATGGCGTTGCGATGGAGGTCAATGGAAGTTTTGTGCTCCTTAAACGCGCACAAGCTGAAAATCTTGGGGCACGGTTAATTTACCGTGCAAATAGGCCTAGTCATTATGAATTAAACGATAAACAAAAATTTTCCAAACTACAGGGGATTTTGTATGGAGCATAAAACTACGTCCATTCAACCTTTTGGTTTACTTTTAGAACCTAAAAAATCGCTTGTTAATTTAAGTGATCTTAATATAACTTTCTTGCGTGAACTCATTCACCAAAAACATCTTCTTGTATTGAGAGGGTTTCGCACTTTCCAAAATGCTGAATCGTTTGCCAACTATTGTGAGCGCTGGGGCGAAATAAGTATGTGGCCTTTTGGAAAAGTACTTGAATTGATTGAGCAAGATAATCCACCAGACCATATTTTTGATCATCGTTATGTCCCACTTCATTGGGATGGTATGTACCGTCCACAAATCCCTGAGCTTCAAATTTTTCATTGTGTGGAAGCTCCACAATCTGGACAAGGCGGACGAACAACGTTCTCAAATACAATATTAGCTTTAAAATATGCTTCTCCTGAAGCTAAAAAAATTTGGAATCAAGTAACAGGTACTTATCAAAGAAAAATGGAATTTTATAATAGTAAGACCGTATCGCCCATTATTAATAAACATCCTTACAAAGATTTTTCTGTCATTCGTTATAATGAACCACCCTCTGAAGACCAAAGGCATTTCGTAAATCCCCCAGAACTTAAATTCATGGGTATTAATCTTAAAGAGTTAGCAGACTTCCATTACAGTTTAAAACAAGCTCTTTATGCCTCCTGCAATTTTTATGCGCATGAATGGCAAACAGGCGATGTCGTCATTGCTGATAATTTTTCACTTCTGCATGGTAGAGAAGAATTTATTTCTAAGTCTCCACGTCATCTTCAACGCGTTCATATCTTGAGTGATCCGCCTTTTAATAACCCTGGCTTGGAGCCCTCAAATGAGGACACGAGTTACTAACATTATGATAGTTGGGGCGGGACCCGTAGGACTTATGTGCGCCTACCTCGGACAACTTTGTGGTTTGCAAACCGTTATCGTCGATTCATCTGACGGCCCTTTGGCGGTAGGGCGTGCAGATGCACTCAATGCTCGGACTTTACAACTTTTTGAGATCATTGATTTATTTAAAGAACTCTATCCTTTGGGTAAGACATGCAACACCAGTTCCGTATGGGCGAATGGCAAATTTATTTCCCGTCAATCTTCCTGGTGGGATGAACTTGAAGGTTGCTTACATAAGCATTTCCTCATGCTTGGACAGGCTTACCTAGAAAAACAATTGGATGAAAAACTTAATCAGATTGGCGCTGCAGTGCAGCGCTCAACAAAGATTATCAATATTGAGCTTAATAAGGACGGATGTCTCACTACGCTTTCAAATGGTGAAAGAATTCAATCAAGCTATCTCATTGGCGCGGATGGTTCTCGCTCCTTCGTTCGCAATCACTTTAAAATACCCTTTCACATTATACGCCCGAAAATTATATGGGCCGTAATCGATGGCATTGTCGATACAGATTTTCCCAAGGTTCCTGAAATAATCGTTTTTCAGGCTGAAACATCGGATGTCGCTTGGATTCCGAGAGAAGGAAAAATTGATAGATTTTACGTGAGAATGGATACGAAAAATTTTAGTCTCGAAGAAGCAATTGACAGAATTAATCGCGCTATACAGCCTCATGCTTTAAAGTTCAAAGAAATTGTCTGGTTTTCACAGTTTTCAGTCAAAGAGTCAGTAGCCGAAAATTTTTTTGTCGATGATCGTATTTTTCTTGTGGGGGATGCATGTCATATCCATTCCGTTAATGGCGGACAAGGACTTAATACAGGTCTTGCAGATGCATTCAATCTTCTATGGAAATTAAATATGGTTATCAATTTCGGTTTCCCTACAAAACTTTTACAGCGTTATGAAGACGAACGCCGGCCAGTTGCGCACAGTGTCATTGAGACTTCAGGTGAACTCGTTCGATCAACACGGTACTCTCCGAATGAAACGCATGCGCAAGACTATGTGAAGATCGTAGAAAAACGTGCGGGGAATATAACAGGAATGGGAATTCATTATGGCGAACAAGGACTTCGCGGTTCTCGACTATTTGACTTAGAAGTTTTCAACGGAGCCGGCAAAACACGACTTTATTCGCTTCTCGATTATACTAAGTTCATCCTACTCATTTTTGGTGATGATGAAATAGAGTTAAACTTACCAAGGTTTGTAAAAGTTATTCAAATTTATTCAAATCAACATCGAAAAAAGTATTGGACAAGTAACCCACAATATATAAACCATGCCATTTTAGTCAGACCTGATTCCTACATTGAATGGTCCGCCCCGCTCGATAAAATTGATTCCCTTTTTGGTAGCCTCATTAACTTAGGAAGTATTCCCACGCAGACACTCTAAGCGAAAAAAATTAAAAGGGGTGGCGGATGTTACTTGAAGAATTAGAGCAAGTCATGGAGATTGACACGTCATTCGATATGGGTCTCGTATAATGCGGTGTTTTTAACATGATTGAAGCACTTTTTTTGTGTTGACGCACTTTAGCAAAAATGGTGAGTGAGTGGCAATCAAAATAGGGTAAGCCTTAGTGACTACTGTAGTCACTAAGGCAATATACCAACGCTATTAAAAAGAGAAGAGTATGATATTATTTAGCATGCAGCTGCAGTACTAAATTTTATCCGCGCGACTTTCGGTAACTTCCACCCTTCATTTCCTATCTTTTCATCTTTAGTTTTGAGTTCACTGAATAATTATTCTTATTGTTGTTATTTGGTTGATTAGATTGAGGTGAGAAAAAACCATTTTTTCGTGCTAATAATATTTGATTATTCTTATCGACTATATTATTAAAAAAAGTTTTTTCTTTAGCTTGTTGTTCTTTTGAAAAAGGAACGGGAAGAAAAGAATTAATGTGCTGCAATAGATGGCTAGAAATAGAGTTAGCGACGCCTAAAAGTCTCACAGCTTGTAATAAGGCTAGCCAGGAGGTCGCGGCTTGTTTGATAGAAAGCGACCGAAATAATTGTGCAGTGAGTGGATCAGGATTATAAATACCACACTCTAAAGGCGTCATGCCACTCTTGTTTTTAGCATTAAGATCTGCACCAAATTGCAATAAAAGGTGGATAATTTCCAGTTGCTTTCGACGATTATCTAACGAAGCCCACTGATGCGTACTTGCTATATCTTTCAATATAGAAGAACTACCATTCTGAGCGTTTGGATTAGCACCGAATTGTAATAAAAGTTTGACCATGTCTGTATCTAGTATATTATTTTCTATTCCATGAATACAGATCCAATGTAATATTGTGTATTCCGATGTGAACCGGTAACTTACGTCGCGATATGCCAAGGAATCAGGATTCGCGCCCTTTTGCAGTAAAAGTGTAGCGACATCGAAAAACCCATGCGTAATGGCATGCTGTAAAGGGCTTGAATAAAATCCCCACCCGCTATTAGGATTAGCCCCTGCTTGTAACAACTTTCGCACATCGCCTAGTGCATTCCTCTCAACCGCAATTTTCAGTTTTTGATTGATGTTTTTGGATAATTTTTCCTTTTGGTTTTGCTTGTTAATTACATCATTTTGTTGATCCGAATTATTACTTGAACTGAAATGCGGATCTTTATTTTTGGTTGCTAACAATAAATCATATGCATTTTGTATCGATTGAAATTTTTCTGTGGCATTACTTGCATGATTTCTATCTGGGTGAAATGTTTTTGCTAATTCTTTATATTTCTTTTTAATCTCATCCATTGAAGCATGGGCATCAATATTAAAAATAGTTCGCGCAGCTTTTAGATCCAATCGTGTGTTTGACATATTATTTTCTCGTTTTAGTATTTTTTTGTTTTAATATTTTTTTGGTGAATATTATATTTTTAATAAAGTCAGTTCGAGTTATGTTTACGTTATGATGAAATATCATGAATACATTAAGGGTTACCGATTAGCAGTTAATGATGTGCGCAAAAGTTAATCTCACTGATGGATAAATAAGTAGGTATTGTATTTGCATTATATTCCGTTTCAATAACCGATGATATATTGATGCACTGCATAATCAAACATCCCTACTGATACCAATCAGGGAGGATGCGAGTCCTCCCTTCAGAGTAGGTTTTTAGTGAAAGCTTTTAAAATTTTCTTTCAATACCTGCGTTATCCGTGAAGTCGCAGAGCTTTAAATGCAAGATTGTTGACCGTATTTAGTCATGAGATGCTGCGTGTAATCTTCAGTGTTTTTATCAGGTGTAAATCCTTCAGAATTATTGAAAGATTCAGATGATTCTAAAAGTGGAGGAAAAAAGGAAAGTGTCGGGTTATAAGCTTGGGAATTCGGTAGGAGCCTGGACTGATCCTTATGGTTAATCACTGTTTTGGTATCGGACAAGCGCTTTTGATTTTTCTCGATTCCTTCCACACATTGCGTAGCGTTTGTATTAAGCAAAATATTTTTAAACATACAAGCCTCTTTATTTTAATAATAAGTGGACCGAAAATGTGTGCAGATTATAATCTAACAAATCATGTTTAGCAATTTTATTGCACACTTAAATGAACATTTGATTAAACTTTATACATCTTATCTTTTTTTATAAGTAAAAGATGACATCTCATATTCTTCTTCGGCATGATGCCGAAAATCATTAGCCCGATAAGGCTTTTCAGTCCAGGTCATTCAACTATTAGCAAATATTGACTTAAAATTAAATTGATCACTTGTTATGCAAATTTTTCTCATAATTATTTAATGCGGGATCTTAAATTTTCACGTAAAGATTTACAGGTGATATGTGGCAATCATTTCTAACCCAATATCACGTTACGCGTTATGAAACACGAGGTGATACATGCAAATAAGAAATAAAATTAATAGTGAATATGCCACTTTACTTAATACAAATCAGGGTATATGCCTCTTACACAACCATGCAGATGTCGCTTTCTTCGAGTAAGTTGCACAAGTTATTTTAGACTTGCCCAATTTGAAACATATTTATATTGAATTACCGGATCCGAGTGCCCCATTTGATAAACTAGCGATCAATACAACGAATGATGTTATTTCTAAAGTAATAACATTTTGCTCAAATGAAAAATCCAATGCCACGGATAGTCAAAATAAACAAGGTTATTTACTTGGGCTCCTTTTTAAATCAATAGCTAAACGAAATTTAACGGCTTATTGTGTGGATGATCCCTCTTGTGATCAAAACGATTTGAATTTAACAGAACAACGTAATGAGTACATGGCTACATGCATTAAATATCTTAATCAACGGTTAGGAAATGACGAAAAATATCTGGTTGTGACTGGCTTGAACCATCATCATTTAGCTGAATTATTGGATATTCCAATGTTATTTCATACTAGCATGAAAATGGGACGCGATCATGATAACCGATATAAGTTAGGCTATATAAATGTTGAGCATGATTTTTTAATAACTCACACTGCTCTTCCTAACCTTAGAGCACATGTTACCTATATTGAAAGCTGCATCTCCCCTTTTCAGAATATTGACGATGAGTCAGATCATAAAGAACCTTTTATATATCCAAATGATTTAAACGTAGATGCGAGTACGATACAACAACTTACTGATATTCAAGCACAAACAAAACTTAGTTTATCATTAGAAATCGGACGCCCTATTACGCAAAACTCCGACAGCAAAGAATTAAGTTATTCAAATGATTCATCCACGCTAAGATTAATCATTAATCGAAGAAATGAAAGTAAAGAATTTTTCCAATCTATTTTTCAATTACTCAAAGATCATTTGAATACAGCTCATCCCCTTTTATCTTTGTTTAAAAGAAATAAGGTGGAAATAAATGAAGATAAAATTAAATTAACTTTTGAAAATAATATTTCATTTAAACAAGTTATTGCTAAATTACATGAGCTTTTTGTAAAAGAAAAAATGGACGACAGGAAGTATCCAAACCCCAAGTAAATTGCTCTCGGAAAATAGCTGAAAGTGTCCCCCTACTCAATAAAATTAAAAAAGTTGTCATTGAGCTTTAAATTTACCCAGTAAAGGTCATTCAATCACTTTTTTAATTAAGCAACTTGACGCTCTTATAAAAGTATAATAGGTTGAATTTTGCAGGAAATATTTTATTATGATCAATTTATAAACACAACTCACTAGGAAGTACACATGGGTATACCAAACTCAAAATACGCAACGAATAATAATTTAGTTTTATCGTCTTTGGCTGAGGGTGGCTCTGAGGATGAAGCATTATCCTTACTTAATCGAAAATCGACATTAGAAAACAAAGAAAATAAAACTTTTAAAGAAGAAAATGAATTAATTTTATTAAATAATAAAAATACTGCACGTTATGCAAACCGCATTGCTGCTTTAATTTCTGATAAAAAGTTAGATTTTTATGCAAATCATCAAGAGAAATTAACTACCCATGAAATCGAAATTCTCACTGTTGCTTATTTAGCATTTCTTTGCAATATGTCGTTAGCATCGGGCATTGGCTTTTATGCAAATTATCAAAGTACATCAAATAGCTCTGCAGCCAATTGCGTAGTAAGTGACACCCTCTTGGCACAAAATTATGTTTCAAATGCTCCTTTTTCCTTAATGAAAAAAGAATTTGAAGCATCAGCAAAAGAGATTGTTGATAAGCATTTTAAGCAAGCCATATGTGCAGCAATAAATCGAATGAAAACAGCATCACCCACTTTGTTTGGAACGGTTGGTGCTGAAGATAATATTAAGAAATCTTTTGTGCAAAAAGCTGACGGATTCTTGCACGATCGCCAAGAAGTAATGACCTTGTGCTTAATCAAAATATTTTATGACTTAAATTTAAAATTTACCCCAGAGAAGTTAAGTGATTGTAAAAATCAATTAATCGATCATATTATGGATCAATCATTGAAAATTGACGATTGGGATCCACAAGCTTTGCTTAATAGGACGATGAAAGAATTAAAATTGGGTAATGATACGCCAACCATAAATGCATCGCCTAGCCCATAGATAGGGATTAGCAATTGAATTTAGCTTATTTGACGATGCAAAGCCTCATCCGCTAAACGTTGAGAAACTGTGGTTCAACGATAGGGTGGAAGGAAAAAGAAGATATCCTTCCACTTATACTTATTTTTTAAGTAATGATTAATGATGAGCTATCATTCCAACTAGAATAAACGAAATTTATCTTCGTAAAAATTCCCCTTATCTACAACGTCGTAATGAACATGATTATTTTGAGAAAAACAGAAGATGTGATAGTAAATATCCTGTGCTAAATGATATAAACCTGGGGATTATTCAAGGCATTTTCTTATTAAGAGGGAGCATCACAACAAATTAAAATAATAAAATAACTTTTTTTTAAAACCATCTTGATTACTATTTTCATCGTTTTACTTTATATCATTCCACAGTAACGGATTTAGCTAGATTTCTAGGTTGATCAATATCGGTCCCCTTTAAAAAGGCGACATGGTATGCAATTAATTGGAGAGCGATAGTAAATAGAATAGGGGTTAATAAAAAATGTGATGCCGGTAAAACAATAACTTTGATTTGTTCACTTTCCTGGAACAAATCATTTTTATTAGTTATAACAATAACATTGCCACCGCGCGCAGTTATTTCACTGATATTCGATTTCATTTTATCAACCATTGCATCACGCGGTGCGAGAACGAGTACCGGTAGATTCTTATCGATCAATGCCATAGATCCGTGTTTTAGCTCGCCTGCTGGATAAGCCTGGGTGTGAATATATGAAATTTCTTTCATCTTTAAAGCGCCTTCCAAAGCAATGGCCACAAGTTGGCCGCGGCCTAGTAACATGACTTGGTTTTTTTGTGATAAATATTGAGCAATCTTGATTAAATCATTCTCAGTGGATAAAACTTGTTTGATGGAGAGAGAAATATTTGCTAATTCTTTGTGGAATTGCGCTGATAAATCAATGCGACGATGTGCTTTTGCTAATTCTAAAGTTAGTGATAATAAGACCATTAATTGCGTCGTAAATGCTTTGGTCGAGGCGACACTAATCTCAGGTCCAGCCGCGGTTAAAAGGTGATAATCAGATTCACGCATAATTGTGCTTTGCAATACATTACCAATGGCTAAGGTTAGAAAATAACCTAATTTTTTTGCTTTACGTAAGGCGCCCATGGTATCTGCTGTTTCACCGGATTGAGATATAGAAATGAATAATGTTTGTGGCTCAACAATCGTAGGTTGATAGCGGAATTCGCTCGCTACTTCTACTGTACAGGGGATCATCACAATTTTTTCAATCCAAGATTTTGCGACGAGTCCTGCATGATAACTCGTGCCACATCCCACGATGCAAATTCGTTTGATACTCTTTAATAAACTGAGATTATTTTTAGTTTTTAAATCCGACAATAGTTTAATAGCAATCCTACAGTCATCTATCGTTGCTTTACAAGCTTCAGGCTGCTCATAAATTTCCTTTAACATGAAATGAGGAAACTCATTTTTAGTGGAATGGCTCGGTTGGCAATCGACTTTGACTTTATCAGGCTCAGTTTCATTCCCATAAGTATCATAAATTCCGATTTTATTAATTTTTATTTCAGCGATATCACCATCATTAAGATAACTAAACTGGTCTGTATAGGCGCAGAGGGATAAGATATCTGAAGAAATAAAATTTTCATTAGTACCGTGGCCAATGATGAGAGGACTTCCCTTTTTAAAAGCATAAAGTTGATGCGGAAGTTTTTTATGAATAGCTAAGATTGCATAGCTTCCCTTCATTCTACCCATCAATCGACGAATTGATAAAATCATGTCGCCATGTAACTTAAATTGAGCTTGAAGGAAATGAGCTATCAATTCTGAATCTGTATCAGAGGTAAAAATAAATCCTTGTTGTAACAATTCATTTTTTAAAACTAAATAATTTTCGATAATGCCATTATGAACAATAGCAATTTCATTTTCAGAAAAATGGGGATGCGCATTTTTCTCGATGGGTTCACCATGGGTTGCCCAACGCGTGTGCCCAATTGCGAGGTCTCCGGAAAGAGGGTCAGCCTTTAAACATTCAATTAAATTTTCAATCTTACCTGAAAGTCTTCGTCTTTTTAACTGCTGATGATCATCTATAACCGCAATACCTGCCGAATCATAACCTCGATAAGATAACTTCTCCAAACCTGCTGTAATAATGGTAACAACATTTGTTTTAGCAATAGCACCAAATATCCCACACACGTTTCACCTCACTCCAACAATTATGCGCTGCGTTTTTCTAAGCGATTAACGATTTTTTGAATAGCATCGGTAATATCATTTGCAATTTCCTTAACAAGTGTTACATCTTCTCCTTCCACCATAACACGAATAAGAGGCTCCGTTCCTGAAGGCCGAATTAAAATACGCCCCCGTCCTGCTAATTTTAATTGTTGTTGTTTAATCAATTTTTTTATAACCGAATGTTCTAAATCAATTTTGTTCCCATGATGATTAATAGCCGTCAATTTCTGAGGGAATTTTGTCATTTTATTTTTAATATCATGTAACTCATTACCTGAAAAGATGAGTGTCTGTATAGCTTGCAAGGCAGCAATGATGCCATCCGAAGTTGTTGCGACAGGAAGGTAGACGATATGCCCAGAAGGCTCTCCGCCTAGCAACCATTGATTGTGATGTAACGCTTCAATAAGATTTTGATCGCCCACCCCAGCACGTTTAAACGGTATATCAAGATTTAAGAGACCATGCTCCAAGCCTAAGTTAGACATATGTGTGCCAACTACTCCACCTATCAGCCTGTTTTCTAATTTTAAACCTTGTGCAATAACATAAAGGATTTGATCACCATCAATAATCTCGCCTTTATGATCAATTAATAAGACTCGATCACCATCACCATCAAATGATATACCGAGATCTGCTTGGTGATGAATAACTGCTTTCTGAATGGCTTCAGGATTTAATGGGCCACACTTTTCATTGATATTCACGCCATCCGGCGTAATGTTGATAGGAATAACATTCGCTCCCAATTCTTGAAACACAAGCGGTGCGATATGGTAAGTAGCACCATGGGCACAATCGACAACGATCTTGAGATTTTGTAAAGATAAATGATGCATGACCGAACTTTTACAAAATTCAATATAACGTCCGGCAGCATCTTCAATACGAAATGCTTTACCCAACTTACTTAAAGAAACTGTTTCAATCGGAAGTTCGATCATTTGTTCAATTGAACTTTCAAAAGCTTTGTTAACTTTAAAACCATTCCGCTGGAAAATTTTAATGCCATTATCATAATAGGGGTTGTGAGAAGCGCTTATTAAAATACCAGCGTCTGCACGAAATGCTTTAGTTAGATAAGCTAAACCTGGTGCTGGCATCGGACCTAAAAGTAAAACGTCAACGCCTGCAGAGGAAAGTCCAGCTTGCAGGGCAGATTCAATCATATAGCCGGAGATACGGGTATCTTTGCCAATAACAACTTTGGTTCCATTAGCATTTATAATTTTCTTACCAATTGCCCAACCAAGCTTCAAGATGAAATCGACTGTAATGGGATGCTCACCCACTGGTCCCCGTATCCCATCCGTACCGAAATATTTTTTGTGAGTCAGCATTATTTCGTACCCCATTTTCCTGTTATCCTTAACAATTCCGAAGAATAACCATGTAAACAAGCTGGCACCATCATGGCGTAATAAAAAAGAATAAACATAATAAAGCCAAATTTATTTCTTCGTACTTTCAAATTATTTTTCTTGAATAATTTTTTTTGTCTGATATAAAAAATGGTATGAAGAAGTAAAGTAATCGGCAAAACTGCTAAAGTCATCGGTCCTGCTATGAAATAATAACCAAAACAGGCAAGGATTGCGCCAGGAATGAATGCAACAAAATAAATTAAATCAAGTCCTGGAAAAAATAAATCCCAATAAATAAAAAAAATGGGGAGCTTAGGTGTAATTAAAACTTTGGGATGATACCGAAACGCTTCCAACATGCCACGCGCCCAGCGACTTCTCTGTTGAAAAAAACCTTTATAAGTTGTAGGGACTGTCGTAAAGGAAATGGCATCTTCCGCAAAATCAATTCGGTATCCCTTTTCAAGAAGGGCCCACGTCAAGACAATATCTTCACCAATAATATGGGGCCAGCCTCCTACTTCTTGAATAAGATTTTTTTTGTAAATTGAAAAAGCGCCTTGCGCGACTAGAGTACCTTGAAAAAGACTTTGTATGCGTTTGATAGTTGCAATGGCATGGAAATAATCCCATTCTTGCAAACGCGTCATAAAACTTTCTCGTGAATTTTTAACATAAACACTACCTGCAACTGCTGCGGTGTGACTAGGCGCATTTAATTGACGTTGTACCAATTGAGTAAGGGCATCTCTCTGTAAATAAGTATCAGCATCCACAGTAACGATATAATCTGATTTTGCGAATGCTATGCCCTTGTTTAAAGCGTAGGATTTTCCGCGTTTGGTTTCTTGAAGTAAAACAAGTTTTTCATTCTTTAAATGATTTAATATTTCCCAGGTTTTATCTGAAGATCCGTTATCAATCACAATGATTTCCATATTACCTTGATAATCTTGTTTCATAATTGAATCGATGGTGTCTTCAATCAAATTTTCTTCATTTAATGCAGCGATTAAAAGTGAGATATCAGGCCAGGCTTTTACCGCTTTCGGCTTTGGGCGACGATCTAATAAGTAGGCAGCGAGAATAAAAAAATTCAAAAAGCCTGGGAGTAAGGCGAGGAAGAAAATAACAACGACTGCTATCACGGGCCCGACTAATTCGGAAAAATCTTGAATCCAAGGCAGCGCAAGCCAGGTCGAAAGGAAAAACCATCCAGTTCCTAAAGCTAAAGATGCTATAAATTTAATTTTTATGGGGACATACATAGATGAACTTGCTCCTACCATAACCGTATGATCATAATTTGGTCATATCTTTAAGTATAGAGGCGGTTTAGCATAATGGTGGCTTTTAAGTATTTGACTTTTTTATAAATATGATTTAAGTATTCGTGAAGCCTTTCAAGGACCTGAGGGCTTTAATTCCTTATAACACTTTGATATTTTCAATTAAGTCGTTGAATTTTTTAGGGCTGATTAAAAATAAATAGTGTTAATTAACGAAACATGATTGCTTACACTCCTATTATCATTCTTGCTTATTCAGAAGCGGAAATCCCCTTTAGCTTTGAAAATCGGTTAAAGCCCTTAATTTGTTTAGTGATAAACTTTCTGGGATAAGCTAATGTATCTACCAGTAAAAGAAATAGAATGGAGTAAGGTGAGACAAAGGGTAGAGTCGATCAATCTTAGACTTTAGGAATTAAGTCAAACAGGGAAGTAAAGATGGTTCGTATGATTACATTTCGTCATCTAATTGTTACAAGTATTTTATCAACGCTTCTTTCCAATGTTCATTCGAAGCCCCTCTCCATTACTGCTTATTCGAAAGAAATTAAAACCGCAAAAGAATATCTAAATAACGATAAAAGTAAGGAGGCGCTTGCCATTCTCCTTCCTGTAGCCAAAACTACAAATTCTGCCGATACCGAAATATTAGTGGCACAAAGCTATGCAGGCCTTGATCAAACAGAAATGGCGCTAAAATATTATCAACTCGCTTTAAAATCAGCCAAGAATAGTGAAGAAAAACGCGTTGCTCATTTTGGTATTGCAAAATCTCATATGGCGCTCAGTAATTACGTAAGAGCTAAAAATACGTACTTAATCATTCTGCAAGAACCCTTAAGCCAAGAAGATTATCAACTGGCTTTGGCTGGATTAGTCAAGTCTTTAGATTATTTAGAGCAACCCAGAATCGCTTATCGCACTATTCCATGTGGCATCGAATATCATTCTCAAGACTTAGTGGTGGCCTCGGCACAAGCATCTCTGGACGCTGGTTGGTATGATATAACTCAAAATGTTTTAACTAATAATGCAGCGATCATCCAAAAAATAAAACCGAATTCAGCGATCGATAGAGATTTACAAAATGTTTTATGGCAGACGCGGCTTGCCACCAATCCAAATAATTTAACACCTTCATTTTACTATTCCAGTGATTCAGAATCATTTATTATCCGCCATGCGACGCTTGATTATCGACATTATTGGAATTATACCTTTCAAACGCATTTAGGAACGGACTATATTGTTTACACGCAAAGTAATAAATTAATTGCAAAAGGATTTTATATCCAACAGGATTGGAATCCTACCCGCAATTTCGCCGCAAGCGTAAACCTTGAACCTATAGCATACAGTCATTGGCATCCTCTTCTCTGGGAAGCAAATTTAAATTTTACCCCTAATGATTATATCAACGTAAAAGCCATAGCTTTAAGAGAAATTGTAGAAACGTTCCCTGCCTTTTATCAACGAATCAGTGATAACCAATTTTCCTTAGGATTAAGGTTAAATCCTATTCCTTATTTTGCGATTGATAGTTCAGTAACGCGTCTAAATTTTAGTGATAACAACTTTAGAAATGGATATTATATTTCTGGTATTGTACAAATCTTTAATGATTTAGGACTTGCAGGCTTTGCAACGCAACGTGGTTTCACCGACAAATTTCAAGCCCCAGAGTATTTTAGTCCAAATCAATATGTAGAACGTAAAGCAGGTTTGACCCTCGCCCGTAATTTATGGGTCACTTGGAAATACTTTCTTAATATCGCCATCGGAAGACAATATATAACCCAAAATCCGGGCGATCCAACCGCATCAAGTCCCACCCGACAATGGGGATTAGGCATACGTGGACCAATCTCAAAACATTTTGTATTTAGTGCAGATTATGAAAATCTCTTACAAGCTTCATCTTTTAGAAATTCCGCAGATTATAAATACCAGTATGCAAATGTTTCTTTAGATATTCTGCTTTAAGTCCTTTAGAACATGACGAGAAATAAGCTTAGTAAAATTAAAATTCTACAATTAATTTTGAGTTTATTGATCGCATTGCTAATTATTATTTTATTCAAAACTTATTTTTTTTCTATATTTAATAAAAACATTTGTGAATTTCAGCCCTTCATAACAACCACTATACCGAAGATAAAAAATTTCCCGTGGAAACAAACCGCTTTGATTACTTTATGGTTTGATGATGCATATGCTTCGCAAGGCTCACATGAAGTTCTTCAATTGATGGATGAATATCAAATCGTCGGTGCCATTTCAGTTCCTACAACATTCATTTGCAAACCAGGTTATCTAAGTTGGAATCAATTAATACGTTTACAGCAAAAAGGTTGGGAGGTGGTCTCCCACGGTACCAACCATTATTGTAAACCTTATCGATATAACGATATCACTGTGGTGATCTCCGAGATAAAAGGTTCACAAGACACTTTAGTCAAAAAAGGCTTGCGCGCAGATCATTTTGTAATGCCTTGTGATTTAAAACCAGTATTAGTTCCCTTAGCGTGGGAATACAGTAAAAAAGTATACAAATCTTACCGGCGGGCAGCAGAGCAAATTAATCCTATTCCTGTCAGTGATGCTTATAATCTTTACTCATTCGCCATCACCAATCAAACGACAGACTTGGAAATAAAAAATTTATTAGAGAGCGCGTCGTTACAAAAAGGTTGGCTCATCCTCGTTTTCCATCGGATTGATCATTCAAAGGATGATGATGCCATCACTTTTGAAAAATTTGCTAAATTATTAAAAAACATTAATGACGCTAATATCCCCATCGCATTACCGTCGCAAGTCCTCAATATAAGATAGCGGTATTTTAGCACTGCACTTTAAGATTAAAGGAGTATTGTCTCATTCAATAGATTAATGATTTGAATTTTTAAATAAATTGCATTCTTAGTGTTTCAAACCCTCGCGGTGATGGATTAGCGCTCACAAAATCCAAAATTTGTTTTGCACATTCAAAGGATGAATGGTGCGTTGTGTCAACTTCCACATCGTAACATCGTGTGGGACCATGACATCGCTTCATTTGATCCCGCGCAGAACCCACGAAACGATCACCCCTTAAAATTTCACGTTCTTCTAATATTGTTTTGCCACAATGAACGCCAATAAAATATACGGGATATTGTGATAACGTCTGTACATAATTTTTTAATGATTCATCGCCCATTAATACTTCATCGATAATGATATTGAATTCTTGACTCGATAACAATTCAGCCACTTTCACAATGGCCTTATCTATTTTTTGACCATAGGGACCTATTTTTAAAGACATAATCAAACCGTCTTCATCAGTGCCTGCAATAAAATTATAGCCTTCGTCTGCTTTTTCACCACCCGCCCAATATTTTGTTGGCATCATATTAATCAGGGTATCAATTCCTAAGGTGAGCCACGGCTTAGTATCAAGATGTTGGATCGCTTTAGCGATATTTGTTTTTCCACTGCTCGTTGCCCCATTTAGTAAAATAATCATCATTCATTCACTCACTAATTTATGTTAATCTTTACGGGTTAATCTTTTGGATATACTTTAGCAAAAATGAGCAAATATTACTAAATGTGCATTACATTGAATGCTTTATCATTTTCCCCCTTCCAGCAAATAGTACGATTAATATGCTTTAAAACAAAATGATGACATTTTAATAATCGGGAGCGTTTACAAGGTAATATTGATCAACTTAAAGCATAATTTCTGCTTCTAGTGAAGACTTTATGTAATTTGCAATTAATGCAGCGGAATCCTGATAACAATCGCTTTAGTAGACTATAAATACAATAATAACAATGAGTGTTTTAAATGAAATATTCTATTTCAGCAGCGAGTAAAATACTTTTTATCTCTTTTTTTCTATGCACTACCCATCTTGCCTATTCTTATAACCCGGCACCTATCCAGCCCTTTATTCTCAATGGAAAAAATTTAACTATAGAGAAAGTTGTGCAAGTTGCGAAGCAAAATGCATTAATACAGATTGAAGCGGAAGCACTTGATAAAGTAAAACGCTCTCATCAATTGTTATTATTAGCTGCAGAAAAAGAGTTACCAATATATGGGTTAAATCGAGGCGTTGGTTTAAATAAAGATAAAATTATTTTTAAAGGAAACGTTATAACATCCCTTGCCCGACAAGAATCTGAAACATTTAATATGAACGACCTTTATGCGACGAGCGCAGCAATAGGTCCTGATGCTCCAAGGGAAGTGGTACGTGCAGCTATGCTTGCTAGACTCAATACGCTTTTGCTTGGGAACGCAGGGGTACAGCCTACTGTTGTTGAAATGTTTGCTGCTTTTTTAAATAATGATATTACCCCTATTTTTCCTTCTGGCGGCTCCATTGGTGAAGCTGATATCACGATTCTTGCGCATATTGGTCTTGCGATGACAGGTAAAGGTGATGTCTTATATAAAGGAAAACGCATGTCGGCAATTAAAGCTTTAAAGCAAGCTGGCCTGCAACCCTTGCATCTTTATGCTAAAGATGCGCTCTCCATTTTTAGTTCTAATGCTTATACAGCAGGTATGGCCACCTTAACAATTGATGAAGTGGAAAAACTGATCGACAAATATGATTTGTTAGTAGCCTTAAGTTTGGAGGGCATCAATGGAAATATTGCTCCGCTTCTTGAGGTTGTGCATGTAATACGCCCCTACCCTGGCCAAGGCATTTCGGCAAAAAATATTATTGATTATCTTCAACGAAGTTACCTTTTAGATAGATCGCCTAAAAGAGCACTTCAGGATCCACTTAGCTTTCGTACCGCAAGTCAAGTCAGTGGTGCAACCCGTGATGTGCTAAAAGATTTAAAGCAGGACCTTACCCTCCAATTAAATTCTTCAGATGATAATCCTGCTGTGGTGATTGATATCATTCCTGATAGCAATGCTTCTTCTCAAGAAAAAGCATTTTACATTAGTAATGGAACACTATCAGGAGCGGTGATTCCTACTGCTAATTTTGAACCCATTTCTTGGGTCCTCAATATTGAACGCTTAAATATCGCATTAGGTCATATGTCGGCTAGCGCTACCCAACGTATCATAAAATTAGGTTCTTTTTGTGTGAACCAACTCTCACGTTTTCTTTCACCTGACCAAGCCACCATTGCCTTTGCCGCAATCCAAAAACCCATTCTGTATTTGAATACTGATATACAACAACAAACCATCCCGGTATCAACGATTTCTTACCCAGTTGCGGGCGAGATTGAAGACACTGCAACGAATTCACTTTTGGTTGTCGAGCATTTAAATAAAATCGTTAATGAACTTTATCAAATTATGGGATTTGAATTAATACATGCAAGCCAAGCCATTGAGCTTAGGAAATTGCAAATACCGGGATTGATTTTGGGCAAAGCCACAACTGCGTTGTATTTTAGATTTCGTACTATAGTCCCGTTTTTGCAGAAGGACCGTGAATTAACACCGGATATTAAAAAGGCGTACGAATTTATAAGCAAATATGATATTAATCCAAAAAATACCTGCCAAAATTTCCATTAATTTTTGGTTATATTGAATTTGCGGAGTCTACAAAACATTTCCATTAATAATGACAGGATCACGAAAATAAATTTATGGATAATTATCAACTCGCAAGTTACTTGTATGAAATAGCAGATTATCTTGAAGCAATCCAAAATAAATTTCGAGCGCGCGCTTATCGCAAAGCAGCAAATATTATTAGTAACTTAACATCGCAAGTCACAACGTTAAAATCTAATAATTTTGATCTTCAGGAATTACCTTACATTGGCAAAGGAATTAATGGTGTTATTAATAAAATTTTATCAAATGAATTTAATGTAATTGAGTTTATTCTACACCACAATTACGCTTCTAATGTAATACAAAAATCTCCCTTACGTCTACATAATGCCAAGAAACTTGCTGAATTAGTTATACATATATTGGAAAAATTCGATAACATTATAAAAGTACATATCACTGGAGCATTAAGACGACACAACGAACTGATCGATCATTTAGAATTCGTTCTTGTTACTAAAAACAACTTCCATTGGCAAGATCTTGTCGGCTCCCCCTTGATCACCAACGTAATTATGAATGACGATCATGCAGAAGTAACAATTTTAAATGTTGTAAACATTAATTTATATGGTACTCATAACAAAAATGTAGGCGAAACGTTATTAAAGTCGACAGGCTCAACGTTACACTTAAAAAAATTAAAACAGATTCTTCCACTACAAACGTTTAATTTTCCAGATATGACAGAAAAGGAGATTTATAACTCCATTGATCTTCCTTATATTGAGCCTGAACTAAGAATGGGTCGTGATGAAATTTCTTTAGCTTTGAGTAATACATTACCTAAATTAGTTCAACTCAAAGATATCAAGGGTGACTTACATTGCCATACTAATGAAACAGATGGTGTTTTAGATTTAGAGCGCGTTGTAGAATATGCGATTTATCAAGGCTACGAATATCTTGCTATAACAGATCACTCTCAGCGCTTAAAAATAACCAATGGTTTGGATAAAAAACGTTTATTTAACCAAATTAAGTTAATTGATCGATTGAATAGTAAATTCAACAATTTTAGAATTTTGAAATCAAGTGAATGTGATATTTTAGAAGATGGGCGTTTGGATTTTCCTTCTGATGTTTTAAAAGAGCTCGATTTAGTTGTTTGTTCCGTTCATTCGCTCTTCCGCTTAACCAAATCCCAACAAACTACACGAATTATACGCGCCATAGAAAATCCGTATTGCACCATTTTAGGCCACCCTACAGGGCGATTAATAAATAATCGCTTACCCTATGAAGTTGATGTAGAAAAAATTCTCTCTGCCGCGCGAGATCATGGGTGTGCGGTCGAACTTAATTCTCAACCTTATCGATTGGATTTAAAAGCAGAATATTGCAATTTAGCTAAATCACTTGGAGTTAAAATATCTCTTTCGAGCGACGCTCATAGCTTAAGGGGATTTAAATTTATGGCATTAGGTCTGACGCAAGCACGGAGAGCTGGGCTTGAAGCTTCTGATATTATAAATACTTATTCTTTAAATAATCTTAAAAAATTTATTCGAAAAACTAACTAAAATTTGCGAACGATGGAAATCAATTAAATTTACCAAGGTTGTTGTTACGCTTGTATTATTTAATCTTGTAATTACAATGTATATTGGCTAAATGTTCCTCAACCCAAGCGCAGGATTCTTTATCAGTCATCTTAGTCGTATCCAAAATTAATACTTTCTTTTGTTTTGCTTGTGCTTCTAAATAAGAAGACCAATTATCCATTTCAGAATTAACCAGGTCAGGTTGATCTCTTGACAATGCTAGGCGATTATGGCGCTCTTCATTTTGACAATGAACTAAAATAACATCATATGCATGCCAATTTTTTTGTTTAAATGCTGCCTCAATATAATCTATATTTACTTGCCCTTCAAAGAAGATCATATCTTTTTCTTTAAAGTTTAAAATCAAATGGTCCACCCATTCGTGTGTCTTAGCTTCCTGCCATGCAGAAGGAGAACCGAATTCTCTAACCATATCTTCTGTATTTGGAATATCAATTGAATCAAAATGTATAAAAGAAACATTAGGCTTTTTTATTTTTTTCTTAAGAGCCCATAATAATGAAGTTTTACCAGCACCCGAAGCGCCAGTAAAAAATAAAATATAAGATTTTCTATGCATTACCTTACTCTATTCTTAGTTAATGGCCCAATACTATAAACTATTTAAAATTTTTTTTTTAAGATATTTAATAAGTTATTAATACACCGTATTAACGAGACTATTAATGAACAAACAAAAATTTAATTGCGTTTGAATTAATAACATTGATAAAAATTAGACTTAACTTTTCAGTACTGAAACAAATCCCTGCTGGGTCTTATTGTAAACTATCAGGTATAATTTATTTAAGTATAATTTGGGAAAATTACCGTGCTTATTTATACGAAAGCAGTACCCCTTGTTTTAATTGTTTTTTTAGTTCCATTATTGACAGGATGTGAGCGAAAATATATCAAGGGTGAAGGCACTGCAACGCAAGAAAGTCGAAAAATAACTAATTTTTCGACTATTGAAGCTGATGGTGAATATCATATTAAGGGAACAATAGGCACGCCTGAAGAATTGGTTATTAGCAGCAATCCCAACCTTATTCCCTATATTAAATCATCCGTCGATAACAAAATCTTAACCATTCATGTTGACGACTCCGTTAAGTTACTACCTTCTGTTCAACAAAATATTTGGTTCACTACCGATCAACTTCATACCTTAAATTTGAAGGGCAACTCTCAATTTGAAATGTATGACTTAAACGACAAACAGCTGAATTGTACTTTTAAAGGAACCCATATCGTAATGTTAAAAGGAATAATTACGAATTTAAAAATTGTGATTAATGGAAACGCTAACGTTAATGCCCAAGGTTTACAAGTAAGAGATGCTGAGATTGAAATCAACGGTTCCGGTCTCGTTGGCGTCGATATTTCTAATAACTTGAAGGTAAAAATTAATGGCGACGGCAAAGTTTTATACTATAACCATCAACCGAAAGTTGAACAAACTATTAGTGGCTCAGGAGAAGTAAGCAATGCTTTTGGCGCCTTGGAGCAGCAGAATTAAACAAGATAAAATGACCCGTAGTAACTAGTTAATGTTGTCTTTGGCTGACGATTTTAGTTGAGGTAATTTTATCTAATCAATTTGTTAATGCGAATGTAAATTGAATTATAATTCCCTGACTATCCCATCACTTCATCTGAAGTAATATAGTCATCAAAACTCATGAATTCACCAATTACATTAGGGAAGTTTTTTTCCACAAATTCCATGAAATCTATCATTACGAAAGGCGAAAATAACCCCTTTTTTCTATAAAGGGTAAAAATCTCGATTTTGGGTTTTAAATACAATTCAAATTTTTCTCGAATGGTTACCTGAATATCCAGAGCTTGGTGGTCAATAAAATTAATATAATTATTTAATTTATAAGTCATGTATTTATTTTTTAATGACGTTATTTCATACGCTTCCTTAGCCTCGCGTTGATATAGATTCACAATATTTTTTGTACCACCCGTTTTCTCTACATCTTGTTTTATCTTATAGTCTTTCTTAAGTGCAGAAATAAGATAAGCTCCAGAATGATCAATGTTATGTTTTGCTCTAACTAGGTTTATCTTTTCTAATAAATATTCAGAACTATATTCACTGGTAATCTCTTTTGACTGCTTTGCAGAGAGATTAAATTCTGATATGAGTAGCTCAGCAATTGATGATTGAGGTGAAGTTAGGGATGTAATATTACTTTCTCGAGCTATTCTTTTGAATGTAGGTTTATAATTTTCATTTTCAGAAAGTAAAAATTGAATGGATGCAATGTATCTGCCGGATTTTTTATATTGAGCTTCAATAGTGATATCTGCTTTTCGGTTAATTTCATTAACAGCAACCGTGATAACATTTCTTTTAAACTCTTTAAATGATCGATATTTACCTTCGGATACGCCCATTAAGGAACGAAATAAGTCCATGGGAAACCATGCCGTTTGTTTAATATTTTTGAACCTGACACAGTTTTCATACAAAACGAGGCTATACATCGAATTAAATTTAGATTGGACAAATAAATTAATACGGCCATAAATATCGAGAGAAGATAAGACCGATTTCATTTGGGGACTGTATGAATAACGTATTACCCCACTTTTGATTGATGCGCCTGCAAGTAATGCGCTTGCATTCCAAGATATAGCATCCGCTGAATAATCATCCTCATTTAAGAACTTATTATCTTCAAGCAAATTCCATTCCATGACGACAGAAATTAAACTTTTAATCGATTGTTTTATGAGCTGTATATCATTGCTGTTATAGCCAACTAAGCTACATAGTTGTCGTAAAGAAATCTCATAAATATCTTGCTTATCAATCTTGTCGAGGGCATTAAACAATAAAATGTTGCAGATTTTTCTTTGCATCAATGTCAGCTTGTTTTCACAATGAATTAGTCCGACATGCTTTCTTAAATATAAGTCAGAATCCTTTTTAATTTCTAAATTTTTTTTTGCTCGTTTTCTTGTGGCATCCATTAATAAATCATCCTGTAAACCTACCTCTAATATCCTGCAACTCTACACTTTAAGCCCTGCAAAGCTACACCTTACATCCTGTAATACTACACCTTTACTCCTGTAGGACTACACCTATCTCCAAATTAACTCTTATTATTCAATAAGTAACATAACTTAAACTAATTAAATTAACTAAATAAAATAAACACTCAGTTAAGAGGTGTGCCTCTTTTTATTATCATTACCAGTTGTGCCTTACGATATTACTGAGTATACTGTAGGCGATAAAAAGGAGAAATGCAATGAGAATTATTGCGATTGTTAATAACAAGGGCGGCGTAGGAAAAACGACAACCAGCAGAATTCTTGCGGAATATTTTTCAATTGTTAAAAAAGAAAGAATTTTAGCACTTGATATGGATCCTCAAGCGAACTTTAGTAATCGATACCTTAATATGGAAATTGATCCCTATCAACAAGAAGGTCGAATTCCACCCTTACACCCAAGCTACAACCCCGCTTCTCTGGAAGACAAAGACTGGGATGGGCGAAGTAGTATCTCGGGAATTTTTTTTGGTGAGATGGTTTTTCCCTATGCAACTTATATTGAAACTTTAGAAATTGCGCCTTCGCATAGTTCTAAGTTACTCCTAGCAGAAGCTGTTACCCGTGAAGAAGTGGTACAGAAAGTTTATGATCAATTGTCAAAATTTTTAGCTTTAGAAGATGTAAAAAATAGTTACGATAAGATAATTATTGATACGCCGCCCTCAAAAGGACCCGTAACAATTAGTGTGGTAAGAGCCGCTACTGATTTACTTATCCCTTCAATTATGGAGCCTCAACCTATTGAGGGAATTTATGGAATGATTCATCTTTGGAAATCTGAAACTCTTCGTCGTCCGGAAAATAATCCTTTGAATTTGATAGGAGTTTTACCCAATTCATTTGATCGACGGGGCATCATTCATAAAGATCATTTCGAAAGTTTAAAACAAGAAATGCCGGAGTATGTATTGGAATCAAAAATAGGCCGACGATTAATCTATGCAGAAGCTGATGCTGATGGTGCTGCTCCTCCTTCTATTTTCATGTACCCAGATAAGAATATAGCTAAACAGGAAGTATTATTGGCATGTCAGGAAATTGAAAAAAGGATGAGTAATAATGTCAACTAAAAAGCGCTTTACGATTGCTCCGGATTTGGCAAGTGGTCTTCGAAGTACAATCCAATCTGCTTCCACGAATAACGGCCAGCTGCATTACGATATGATGTCCCTTGATACGATAGAACCTGATCCAGAGAACCCCCGGAAACTCTCTATTACTTTAGAAGATCTATTAAATGGTCTCGCTCAAACTGATCCGCATTATCCAACTAAGTTAAAGGAATTAGAAGCGCTTAATGAACTTGCCGAATCCATCAAACGAATTGGCATCAGGAATGCGATTGAAGTTTATAAGGAGGGGGCAAAGTATCGGATTGTTTCGGGGGAAAGACGATATTTAGCAGCAATGTTACTGGGTCAAAAATCAGTGCCTGTTCGCATTAATCAAAAGCCTAATGAGTTTAATTTGAGATATACCCAATGGGTTGAAAATATAAATCGACAGGATTTATCTCTATGGGAAAAATTTAATAATTTAATTTCTATAGCAGAAGCTTATCGAAAGACTAATTTGGCTGAGTTTAACGAAAAAATTCTGCAAAACCTTCTGGGTGTTTCAAGCATTCAAGCTTATCGATATTTTAACTTATTAAAAGCTGACGAGAAAATTATTCAACTGGTTCAATTAGGAAAGTTAAATAATCTTAAACTCGTGCAAGAATTAGTTTCGATGAAGAATAAAGGAGCTCGCAATCAAATTTTGGCTTGGATTCTTTCCTCCAAAAATGAGGTCACCTCCCTTAGCAATTATCGCAACGTGGCTGGCAAAAATGCAGTTGTAACTAAACATACGAATGGACAATCAATCAATCTAGGAAAAATTAATAACTCAAATACTGCAAAACAATTACTCGAGATCGTATTGGCTGATTCAAGATTAGATAAATATCGTTCCGGTTTTAGAAATATTGATTGGACCTCTTCAAAGTCAATTAGCAAAGCTTTTAAAGAGCTCATCAAAACAATTGAAAAAGAATATAACGTTACAGAGATTGCTTAATGGAAAATAAGAAAAAAAATAAAAAAGTTACGGTTCGTTTTCCAAAACGTCTTAAAATTGAGATGCAGGCTTCTCTCATCAAATCCGGTTATGGTTTGCGAGGTAAAAGCCGATGGCTGAAAGATGCCATTTCAACATTTTTGCTCCAACCTGATTTTGTTGATTATGTTGAGCAGGGTATTGATATTAATTTAGCTGAGTTATCCGAAATAGAAGCATTCTATTTAGATCAAGAAACAATTCAGAATGTTAAGAATGCTTTTTTTAGTATTAGGGTAAAATATCCTTTGTTTGAAGGGGTACAAAGCGCCATCATTCGGGCTGCGGTTATTTATCACATTATGCTAAAGTAATTTTTCCCAGGGAAAAAAATTCCATAATCCATTGATTATTAATGATAATTAGCCTGGTACCCCCCTTTTTAGCCTAAACTTAAAGTGTAGGTTTACGGGTAAAAAAATCGGTGGATTATGGGTATCCTGCAGAACTTACGTGTTTCACATAGAACATAGGGTCAGAAAGGTCTCAATAATAGCCATGTCTTAGCCTTCAAGAATTTGCCATTTAAGAAGCCTTCGTGGCAGCAGCTCTCCTAAAAAACTTTACCGTCACTCGTTATCGTAAACTTCACGAGCGGTATAAACCGCTATATTTTCCTTTCAATGTGATTTCGGTCCATTCTCCATCACCCAATGTGCTCCGAAACGAACGGTCAAAATTAGCCATAGACAAAGGAGGTCAACTGTTTTAATAATTGATTAAAAGTTTTAGGATCAATCAACTCATGGAGAAGTTATGAGACCATTTGGACTAGGAGCGTCAGTTATAGCTTTTATACTATTTTCTTTTACTTTAACGAGTTATGCAGAACAAAAAATAAAGAGTGAAGCCAAACAGATTTCAAGAGCGCATGTCTCAGAATTTATTCAATGGCAAAATACGGTGGGTCGTTTTGAAAAAATGGCTCCGCAAGATATTTCTGCTCATTTTGCTAATCAATTCGAATATTATACCAACGGAAAATTAGGAGCGACTAACGCTGCGAGTTTACATCAGCGTTATAAGATTGCACAAAATTATTATAAATCCGCTTATATTCATTTTCCTGTTAGAGATATCCATATTGAGGGTAAAAAGGCAGCCGCGAAATATCGTGTGACTTTTATTGATAAAAATAATATGCATCAAGATACAATTAACACGGTGGTCATTATCTTTAATAAAAATGGAAAAGTGGTGAAATTTTCTCAATCCTTCGATAGGGGTGCTCCGCTACCAACTTAACGAGCTATTAAATTGTTAAAAGTGAGGCATCACGTTAAGTACAATTATAATCAGAATAGATAACATTCCACCCCAAATAATGATCCAATCATCGCTCGATTTTGGCCAATTTTAAATTTCTAAAATGGCCAAAATCGAGCAAAAAACTTAGCGTTCGGATAACGAGCAGATGTCCGTATTGATACCAACGCTTGCAAAAGCATCTCGTATGGGGGAAAGAGGGTATTTTAAATCTTGGCCAGCTTTTAGCACTGCACAAGCACCTTCTTGAAAAGACATTTTATCGGTCCAATAATAATGATTTGCCCGCACCATAACATCAAATGCCTTTTTGGTATTCCATTCTGAGGCTACCGCCAAGCTATAGAATGCGCGAGTAAAAATACCTGCTGCATAATGGCTATTTAGTCCTGCTTTATATTTTATGAATGGATTTATCTTGGCTATCTAAAGATATGAAACAAAGCCTGTAGTAAGAAGGCCCCAATAGGCCTCTTACTTTAAACATTAACTGTTGATTAATTTTTTTTAGTAAATACACAATGCACAGCTATAGGCTTTGTGGTTTGTGTTACATCTTTGAATCCCGTCCATTTACCATCTAGGTTAATCTGACCATTTTTCATGCTAAGAGTAAATGCAGATATATCTGTCTCAATAGCAGAGCTATCTACACTTTGTTTAACAACATCAATACTTTTTCCAATTAAAGCGGTTTTGCCTGCATCCCACTCAAATGAGATGTGCCCATACCGAGTGTCTTCTTCATTGGATTCATACTTGCCTTGTAATCCCAAACCTATTCGATACTCATCACCATCTAAAGTGATGTAGTCCGCACTATTCTTGATAACGGTAGAGATGCTTGGACCATTTCCACAATTAACCATCCATGTACCTGAAAAATCAGTGTAAGAGGAATGATTTTGCTTTGTCATTTTGTGGGTTGTGGTAATCGAAGACGTAGCTGAACTGTTTTTTGTGATTAACTTGTTGATGATGTTGTTAGCAAAAGCAGAACTTACAAAGCTACTACTAACTACTAATAGCATAGCTATAGTTTTTTTATTCATGGATTGATCTCCAAACGGTAATGTAGTTGATTTTATAAAGATAATGCGTGGGTTAGTCTAGTCTTGACAGACACAACCGTCAATCACGTTTCTCTTAAGCGAGTTTTATGCATCAATCAAATTCATTGAGAAGTTATGACACTATTTGGATCGATTACTGTCGAATTTTATAAAAATGTCATGATGGTCCTAATTCTTCCGAGTAGGAGAGGCATTTAAACGTAAATTCAATGATTTTCTGGACTTATAACCGCTGCCAAAAAATTACATTGAATTGACTAAAAAGCTGAACTGTTTCAACGTTAAAGTTAATGACCCTCGGCACTCATCCATTTAATGTGGCGAGGGAGTAATATCAAAATATGTCCCATGGACTTGCCACATACAGTTAACGTGTTCTTGTGGGATATTCTAATCTAACGACAAGCTTTCCATGGGCGATGCAGAATTGACAGGTCGCAACAACTAAGTTTGTAGCATAAGACTGCTGTTTATAAGAAAAATTGACATTCATCATCGCTGCCGATTCTAATCTAACTCGTTAAATAACCATGCCTTTTTTACAAAATAAAACGTTAAGTATTTTATGGGATAATTATCTTCTTGAAAAATTAATCCTCCAAAAATTGAGATGTAATTGAGCCTATGCTGCTTAAAGACTTGATAAATAATCTTATCAGCGCTGAAAGTGGTGCTTTTGATTTTGATTTTAAGGGAGGAACACCGCCTGCAGTTCTTGTAAAAATAAATCCTGCTAAACTAACCGATGATGATATTCCTATTATTAAAAGTTTATTTACTTATTTTTTACAAGATCAACGCACCTTTGAATTAAAACTTCGCTTAGCTACACCAAACGTCCTTAAGTTACGTCATTTGCAACCATACGAAATTGATCAATTTAATTTTAATAAGGAGTGCGTATCCTTAGATCACTACCAAATGAAATTGTTTTTTATGATGTATCATCCGCTTGTTAACTCAACACTTAGTATTGGAATTTTATCAGCATTATTTGAAAAGGGTGTATCTGTTGAGATAGATAAATGGTGTGAAAATTTAAAGAGTGAAATGCTGATTTTTCATCTAGAAAAAGGTGAGAAAACAAAATTTGTCTTCGACCATTTTGTCGAAATTTTTAAATATCTTTCCAATTTAACGAACGATCAAAAAGTGATTGATGATACGTTTAACGCCTTACTTACTACATTAATTGTTTCTCATTCATTGAAGTCATTTCCAGAAATTAAAGATGAACCTTTTCTCAGTGCTTTTAGAAAATCCGATAGTACTTATTATTTTCTTCATCTTGCGATGAAATCAAAATATGTTGAAGGTTTCGAGTTGATATTAAAATTGATGGGGGGAACGCCGCTGCATGATTACGACCAAAATGGAAATAGTTTTTTACATGTATGTAACGATGAGCAATATTACGAACAAGCTTTAAAATTATCTCCTAATATTAATCATTTTAATAATAAGGGCAATACTGCCTTACATGAAGCTGCGGATACGGGAAACTTAAAGAAATCCCAATTTCTACTTAAACATGGAGCAAATCCAGATCTCAAAAATTATAAAGGGGAAACATTCTGGACACTTGACCCCCAACAAAAATACGATTCTTTGCATCATTTTCGACTTTATAAGCAGCATGGACAGGTACTAAAATCTCCTCCAGACATTGCTCAACAAAAAGGTATCACTTGCGGATTTTATGCTGTTGCTTGTGCTGCCAATTATAATCGTCAGTGGCATCCTCAGTTGTTTAAACAACCTGTTATTTACGCAAGAAAACTTGATGTGAACCACCCTAAGCCTTCTTCATCACTTCGTCAAATGCGGAAAAGCCTTGGGATTTCAGGACAAGGAGCGGTGTTTTCAGCTAAAGAGCTTGCAAAGGTGATCGAAAAAGCGGAATGCAAAAGCCTCATCTGTGAAATAAATGATTATATTCAATTCATGCAGGTCATTAAGAAAGCTATAGAACAAAATTTACCCGTTATTATTCCCTTTGCATCACAATCAGGTCTGGGTCAAGCAGGAAAACCAGAGTCTCAATCTCCAAAAGGCGAAGGGGCTCATTGGGCAACGATTATTGGCTTGGGAGCAACGCCTGAAACAGAAGGGATTTTACTTGCCCAATATGGAGAATATTTCGATACTAAGGCGACTGAGCTATTCAAATCTTTTTATGAAATAGAAGTCAAATTCCCCGAAAGCTACCTTTCAAAGAAAAAAGGAGAGGATTGGGAGCTTAGTGCAACGCCTATGCCACTAACTGAGGGCGTAAAAATTGATATCATTCCATTAACGGACTTAAGTGACTTTCGAAGAAAATTAATTGTCGTATTACCTCCTAATTATGACTTGGAATTATTTAATTTCAATCAAGAAGAACTTCTACGCGTCAACCAAAATAAGTAAATCATAACTTAATCTTGATGCTTTTATTGTATAAATGTATTTCTTCTTAATTTAAATAAATTAAATTTTATTCACATAGATTCATAACTCAGTACATGTGAACGAGGAGGGCGATTTGTACATGAGTCAATAGTGATTACAGATTAGATGCATTAATAGCACTGTATAAGGCTTCTCGGTAGATTCAATGAAATGAACGATATGGTATGATCTAACAACAAAATTCAGAATTGAATAAACAAACTTTGTAGGCTAAACAACGGAGGTTATATGTCTAAGTTTTATTTTGTCTTTGTAGCAGCAATGATGCTTTCAGCGCCAGCAATCTATGCAGATCCTCAAGATATGTCATCAGATAGTAAGCCTTGTGCAATGATTGCAAAAGCTTGCAAGCAAGCAGGCTTTGGGCGGCATTCTGAAACAAATAAAAAATTTTGGAAAGATTGTATGAAGCCAGTCATTTTAGGGCAATCAGTGAAAGATGTGAAGGTTGATGCTGATATCGCCAAAAGTTGTCGAACTGATAAAATTAATCGGCTGCAACAAGAGTTGAATGAATTTCAAAATAGTAATTAACGCTATAGGCTGAAGTTAGGCTTTCCGGACCTGAATCAGTCTATTAAGTCTAGTAACTATCCTACTTATTAAACACGTCAATAGTACGTTTTGGGGCAATAATCGAACCCTAGGAATAATGATTCTCCAAGGCTTTGTCAATTTGAAGCCTTGGAGTACTTCTGATAAGAACCCAGACTTTAACCGTAAGAGTTGAAATAAAATATAGGCGTCGAATACTGCCACATTATCCTAGTCATTTATGATCTTACCCACCCAGTTTAATCAACTTATCTTGAATGCCCTCAACCGAAATATTTCATTTCAAGCTAAGGTCAGCATAAATTAGTAACTAATTGATAACTAACTTATTTCCTAAACCCTCCAAAAATTTTCTGAAACGTTGCAGCAAATTATATTATTAGATTTTTAATAAACCCGGTAATAGTTAACCTTCCTACTTATTAAATCTTAACCACAGAATTCATTTTCCCAGAAGGCTTTTTTCGAGCTTTCTTCCAAGCACTATGCTTCATTCGAGTATTTACGTGCTTTAGAAAATATCGATGCGGAATTTATTTATAAATTTGTAGGGACGTTAAAGATTTTATTTTATTAATAGTTAAGAGCTGTATAGCGAATGATTTTGGGTTTATCTTTTCAATGGACCAAACGAGATAATCAGCGTTATGGGCGCCACGGCCCACCGTCTGAACAAACCAAAACTTATCTGATTTATTTGAATAAATTTGATATGCAGGAAATTCTGAGAAATATGCAATAGGATCCAAAAAAATATTCATATAATCCGTTTCACCAACTTCTTCTTTTACTGTTTTCCAGGTTAGTGGAAATTCTAACTTTTTTTGTCGACTGTATTCATAACAACATAGCGCTAATAAAGTGGCTCTCTCACTTTTATTTAACATCATTTTCGCGGTGCTATGTTTGCTTAGCAAAATGGATGACATCACCCGAGTAAATGCCTTAGGATCCTTAAGCTTGGTTAGGATCTCGGTAATTGTACTGGCTTGCGTTTTATTTGAAGGCATACCGACAGAGGAATGCACGTCGTTGGATACAAAAACAAGGATATGCTGCCACTTAGAATCAGCTTGAGTTGTCATTCGAACGTGTAATTGTTTTGCATATACATCTGATCCAGATAAAGCGAATAGGAGAGTTAATGTCGCCATTAAGTGCCCAAAGAATCTATAAGCTGCTTTAGTTTCTGCAGCTCCATTGCATGCTACAGGAATGCTATCTGTTGGATTATGACTTAACTGAGTTACCATTTTATGCTCGTTTTTGTAAACGTCTATCGCTTAGCGATAACGTGGCAAGTTCTTCTTTAATCTATCCCTAAATCTCGCAGTTTTTTAATATCGAATGCTTCCATCCCACCGAATTGAGACTTCCATTGATAATACGTTGCACTGCTTATTCCATGATTACGACAAAATATCTTGTACTTTTAGGCCTGAAAGCTTCTTTTAAAATAGCAATAATTGGGTGTTCAGTAAATCGTGATTTTTTCATTTCTATTTCTCCTGGCTGGGTTAATAATGCCAGAAATTCAAGTTTTGAAATGTGTCTTTAGGGTCTTTGGGGTCAAATTGCGCCTTGATCCAACTTGTTATAGCAGGCTGAAGTGGATGTAAAATTAAAGAATGAAATTGAAATAGTGATGTTTATAGAAGAATTCTATCAGGCTAGAGTTGGACCAAGGCGCAATTTGACTCTTAGGCTCCTAAACATAATTAGTGTACCAATTCATGACTGCTGAGATAATGAGATCGATTGGGTAGTCAATAGCCCGCCATCGATATAACTGGAGGTGGATAAATTGAAATATTTAAAATTAGTGGGTGCGATCGTTTTTATGACTCATATAAATATTCCATTGATTTGCCTGGCTGATATTTTTCCTGATGCAAATTTCAAGATATGGCTTGAAAAAGAGAAAAAAAAATTTAATGTTCCAGGAATTAGCATTGCTCTAGTTAGAGACTATAAAATCGTATGGACGGAAGGCTTTGGTATAACAAATAAGCAAACAAAAAAAGCAGTTAATGCTTCTACTTTATTCCAAGCTGCATCGATTAGTAAGCCGGTAACGGCATTAGCTGGTTTGAAAGCTGTTGAGCAACATAAAATTAGATTAGATGAAAACATAAATGACTATTTGGTTGCTTGGAAAGTGT
Organism: Gammaproteobacteria bacterium; assembly: GCA_013816845.1. Classification (NCBI taxonomy): domain Bacteria; kingdom Pseudomonadati; phylum Pseudomonadota; class Gammaproteobacteria; species Gammaproteobacteria bacterium. The sequence goes on along the minus strand of JACDDU010000006.1, from coordinate 72,105 downwards.
CTGAAAATAAATGGACAAGAACAAACAAAGTAACCTTACGAAGGTTATTAAACCATAGTGCTGGCATCAATGTGCCTGGGTTTTATGGTTATCAAAAAGGAGCCGAAGCTCCCACCTTGTTAGAAGTGTTGCAAGGAGGAACTAAAGTAAACTCAGAACCTGTTCGCGTTCTCACCACCCCAGGGAAGCATTTTAAATACTCAGGAGGGGGATATAGTATTATTCAACAAGCCCTTATCGATGTTTACAAAAAACCATTCCCTGAAGTTATGAACGAACTAGTGCTCATCCCTCTCGGGATGAGTAATAGTACATTTGTACAACCACTACCAAACTCATTCATCGAAAAAGTAGCAATGCCTTATAGACCTAATGGACAAATAGTTAAAGGTGGGCCACATACTTATATTGAATTAGCAGCAGCTGGATTATGGACAACGTCAACTGATTTAGCAAAGTTTACGATTGGTTTGCAAGAATCACTTCGAGGGAATAAAAATAGTATTCTTTCGATCGATGCAGCCAAATTAATGATTGAGCCAAGTATCGATGAAACAATGGCACTTGGTTTTTTTATCAGTGACAAATACGGTAATCCTGCAGCTCGTGGTACGTACTTTATGCATGATGGTCAAAATGAAGGTTATCGAAATAAATTGATTGGGAGCATGAAAGCCGGTAATGGGCTTATTATTATGACTAATATGTCCGAGGATGCAAAATTGCTTCCTAAACATAAGAAACAGCAAACTCATTATTGGGCGTTCATAAATAGTATTGTGCATCGAATTGTAGATGCGGAAAAATGGACGTAAAAGTTCGTAAGTACACTCTAGTTTCTCCTTTTAAAACAATTCTATTTTTTAATTGAGGAAAAGTCGAAAATCAGATAATAAATCCATTAAAATATAAACTTTTTCAAGATGCTCAATTTTAAAGCCTGTTGATTTTGATTCATGTTGTAATGTTTCTTTAGACATGTTCATTAATAGGTTCTTCCCAGGCACGGTTAATAATGGCTTTTGGTATAACAAGATTCCATCGTTTAACTAGCTTTCCGGATTCACGTTTACTGCGTTCTAAGTAATGAACGCTATTAGGTTTCATTTTTCTAAGATATTTAATATTTGCTTGTCTACTTGAAATTGATCTTTAAACTGTTCGAGAAAAAATCCTAATTCGGCAAAAGGTTGTAGGTTAAGAAAAAACTGCAATCAACGATTTGAAAACGTTGATAATCATTGAAGTCAACGTTTACTACCCGCGGTTAAATTCAACAGCTCTACTTTAATTTTGATTTATATTTCCTCATTAAAACACCCAATTTATTTAACTCAGCTTTGCTATAAAGTTTGCGAACTTTAGGGAATAATTCTTGCTCTTCTTCTTTCGCGTGATGATCAACATCATGTTTGAGTTTGGCAAATCTTAATTTCCACATGAATTCGAAATATACTTTTTTAAATTGTCGAATGGCTTTGGCCGCACTTTTTTCCTCTGAAACGAGATGCTTTATGATATCTCGCAACTCTTTATGTTTACGTAAAACCGGATAAAAAACTTTTTCTTCGACCGTTTCATGACGTATGAGGTCGCTACAAAATTTATTAAATTTTGTTTTCTGTTTTTCTTTGTCAGATAATTTGCTAATTTCCTTCAGGACTCGGCGAAACTGGGCATGTTCTTGTCGCAAATATTTTATAGCATCCATTGCTAGTCTCCTATCACAGACAAATATGACTAAATTTTACGAAAGAAAAAGAACATAGAGCTTATAATATTATCGCAAGTCCGCTTAAATGATGCTGACCTTTTTATTAAGTATTTGAAATTTAACAATTTCGAAGAGATAGTTTTCCAGGGAGTTGTAAATTATTCTGCTAAATTTATGGTTATGAAATATAGGCGCGAAGACTAACTTTCCGAAACACATTTTTTACTACTTATATTGTTTATAAGTTAACCAGTAGTTTCAATTTAAACCAAAAATATTCGATCTAACCTGAAGAATGTGTTAATTTTGGCAAGTTAAAAAAATAAATATAATAATTCTACAAAAAAGAAAAAATCCATGCCAAATCAAACCTCTAAAAAATTCATTCCTTTAAGTAAAATGATTACATTTGTCACACTAGATATTTTACAACCCAAAGAAAATAGATTTACGCCTAAAGATTTTGAGAAACTTCTTCGCTCCGATGATTTCGAGAATGAAATAGATCAGTGGTTAAAGCAATTTCATCCAGCAAATGATCAATCGCTGGAGGGTGATATTTATAGCCAAAATCAAAAACGTAATCGTTCAATTGTTGAAGAGGTTAGCAATTCGATTGATGCGCATCCTGATGCTATTCATTGCATTATTCGGAATGGTTACTACGAAGTCAGGGAAGTTAATGGGCAAGGCATGTCACCAGAAATAGTCTGCACTAAATATTTACCACCGAAAGCGACAACTAAAAATAATTCTGAAAAACAAATTGGTCGATTTGGAATTGGCAGTTTTACCAAGCTTGCTCATTTAAATGATCCGAATGCATCGGTCATCGTTGAAACACGCGCTCCGGGACAAATAGGTTGTCGCTTGGAATATCGATTAGTAGAAGGCACCTTACAAATTGCAGTTGAAGCAGATGATTCCATCCAATCGTGTGGAACTGTTACAAAAGTCAACTCCACTGAGATTACAGCGAAAGATTATGAAGCAATTCTCAAAGAAAATATTGGCGATGATTTAAAAATTCCTCTTTCAATTAATGGCCAAATATTTGTTCCGGAAGATAATCATCACCAAGCTGCTATCTGCATTAATAACATTCGTATACAGCGTATCAACCAATCCAATGATAGTTTTACGACAAAAGTTATTTGGGATTTATTACATGGTACAACGATTTCTGAATCACGTGATAAGATTATTTTAGATCATGATGCAACACGGGAAACAATACGCCAAAAAATCGCAGAATTGCGAAACATGGAATATCCGGCATGGGTTTTGTATGCAAATACGATTGCGCCTTTGGTTGCAGAAATTCAAACCACAAATAATTCCTTACAATCAAAAGATAATGTATTTGATTATCTTCTACATATTGTCAATGAAAAATTAGCCTCGAATCTTAGTGTCCCAGACACACCATTTTATAAGCCTTTAGTCACTGGAAATATCATTCCTTTGCATCCAAGTTTATTGCCAGTCGACTGGATAAAACGTGTAGCCTATCTCGCGTCAGAGTTCAATCATGATAAAACGAAAATTTATGTCGCAGATCTCATTAACTATAATGAAGAAACACCATTTATTTTTGATAAAAAAGAGAATTGGGTGGTTGTTGATAAAAAGTATTATCAAAAATTAAAAAAAGAACATAACTTAGAACTCTTAGCATTAATTTTTAAATATCCCCCTAACGAAATTAACGCTGAACTTTGTGTCAGAAGTATTGAGCAATCTGATAAGCAATGTAATGAAATTGTCTATAACAAGGATTTAATAAACCATCCATTTCATAATCTTTATCAACAACATGGTTTGTTATGGTTATATGGAGAAGAAGCGACCCAACTAATATTAAATGCGCATACTGATGCTGAGGCTATTTTAGCCAAAGCAAAATCATTAATTAGCATTTATCCTATGCCAAAATATATTACTCACAGTAAATCTACCTTTTTTAACAATATCACAGGTCCTTTGCTAGCCTTTCGTTACAAAGAAAAACGCTATTATTATGATACGCAAGTTAATAGTAAACATATGATTTATGATGAACATTTTCAGATTTTAAGAGATTCAAAATGGAAAATAGTTAAGTCGAAATTACTTCAACTTTTTAATGATTACGAAGAGCACGAAGAAGCTTACAGCCTGGATTTGGATCTGACGATTAATGACAATGAATTATTTGCTCTAGAAAATCAATTAGGAACCTATGATCTTATAAATGGTAAAGGGGAAATCGTTGATGCATCAATGAGCTGCAATTATATGGTTGTAAAGCCAATCGATGGCAACTATTACGACATCATGAAGTCTGATGGTTTCAGGATTAAGCACTATTTATATCACAAAGTTAATGGACTCATAACTAAATTATCTAACAAAAATGCATCATGGGAAGTCATCCCTGATAGTTCTCTTCTAGCAAGAAAGAGCTGTGGTGAAATAATCAATTTAATTGATATTAATACAAATAAATTTGTTCTAAAAGACTATGGGAAAATTTTATCTCAGCATGGTTTTCTATTGGGGCAAAAAAAACGGGAGCATGATTTTTTCTTTGCAGGTGACAAATCTGTCACGCCCTTAATACTAACAACATTGTCTGGCAAAGTTATTGCTGAAATTAACTCTCATCTTCGTGATGAAGTGATGTATTTTGATTGCCAAACAGTAGACGAAAATCATTACAATGTATCAATTATAGATAAATCAGGCGAAGTGAATTTCATTCAAATTAACTGTTCGGCCAATACGATAAGCTGTCATCTTTACGATTCACAACAAACAATCGGGTATCCAGTATCTGCGATCATCAATACAAATGATAATAATAGTACGCTGACTTTTTTAAACGAAAAAGAAAATGGTTTGGTAGATAACGCGCATTTTAAATTTATAACGCCATATATTAATAAATCAAAAAATAGTTATTACTCATCGGATGAATATAATAAAGTCAGTTTACAAAGATTATATAACCCACAGCCGATTTTGATTTTATATAACAATCAAGTTGCGATTCTTGATCCGGAAAGTCTATCAATTATCCCTTTACCGATCAATTTTGATCCTAAACTCACCTCCATTTATAAATATGACAATCATTATTATTTTGAATATCCTGATAAAGACGCTCTCCTCGCTGACTCAGAAAGTTCATGGGGCATTGGAGGAAATAAAAAAACCAAAACTTCTATTTTTGACGTAACAGGCAAACATATTATCACCGGTAAGGATGTTCATATTTATAAAACATCAGAAGGTTATGGCTTTTATGGAGAGGGTGAAGTTTTTCTTCCAAATGGTTGTAAAATTGATTGCCCGCCAGTTAGGTATGCCAGTATTTTGACAACCGCAACAGAGCAATTAATTAGCGTTTCCTTAAAAGAAGAAGATACTTATTATAAAATCTATGATTTGAAGGGTAACGAAGTTCATGCTGATAAAAAATTATCTTTTATTGATAGTCAGAAAGAAGATGGATTTTATTCTTTTAATAGCAGAGATCCCGAGACAAGTAGGTTATATACACCGTATGGTCAGATAGAAAGGGGCGTGTTGCAGAGATGTAATTCTACTTATTCGGGAAAAGCTAATGATTTAATTACCCAAGGTTGGGGAAAAACGAATGGTTTACTCACTCGAGCCGGTTATTCTTTTTTTAATGAGACAGTGCCTGAATATAATGAGTTACTTCGAAACCACATGGTGCTATTAAATAAACCGGAAAACATGCAATTTCGACCCATCCTGATGCCGCTTTCTAAAGAGCAACTAAGTAAGAAAAGTACTTTTGATAATCTTCGATTTTTAAACCAACTTAATTTAGAGACTTATCAATACAGTCAGTGCTTACGATTTATTGATTGGCCACAAGAATATTTCAAAAAAATTGCTCCATATATAGATTGTTTTTTATATACGCCTACATTGAATCTGGAATGGGGCCGTGAATATGAAACGATTATTAATTTTTGTGAAACATTATCGTCTGCCGACCGCAATTTGGTTTTAAAAACCTTTGATTTAGTTTTAAAAATAACTCACGAGCAATTAGTCGAACCTATTGCGCAAAAACTTATTGATATCGTCGAATGTTACGGTGTCAATACACTTGCAGAATTTTATACTAGACTAAGCAACGACCAGTATGAACTTGAATTCACAAAAGACTTTATGATTCGGAAAACGCTGATTGATGAAATGCCCAGTGTATCTGGCCAATTATGCTATTATCTGATGTATCCAGAAAATCAATTATTATCTGCTCTGCAATCACCTTGTTTTGAACCTTTGATCAAGCAATCTCAAGTTTCATTACTCAATTTTATGACGGCGTTTCAATTTAATGACCGTATTTTAGAATTGTTAAAAGATCCGGCTGAGTTTATCAAGGAAGTGAATAAATGGGGTAATTATGCGGATAAATCGTATCCATTACGCTTGTTACAGCATGCGATATATCATCAGTCCGATCCTAATAAACACTTGTATGAACGTGAGTTATTACAAAACGCTTTAGATGCTTATGCTGCTCATTCATTGAAGGGAGATGATGCAAACATCCCCGTGCATTTATATCGAGAAAATAATCATTGCGTCTTTCGGATGGAAAATAAAGGCATGGGGATGAGTCTGCAAGACATTTTCTATTATTTTGGACTGGTTGGTACGTCTTCGAAACGTAGCGATAAACATCAACGATTCATTGGTGGTCATGGAGTAGGAGCTTTTACCGTTTATCATCAAGCTGAATTGATAAGACTTAAAAGCGGTAAAGGCAATGGTGAAATCTATTGTTTTGAATTTCGGCCAATCTATCAAGATAATAAGATTGTTGATATTGACATAACTTGGGATATAATGCCTGGTCATTTTGAGGGTGTAACGATTGAGCGTATTGATCGAAGCACTAAGCCTACGTTAGAAGCTTCACGTCACCATCGTACTTTTAAGATGCATGCAAGAACTGTTAATGCCGCTGTAGCAACCATTACCTTAAACGATAAGCCAATCAACCATGACTTGAAAATAATTGCAGCCATTGATATCCCCGAGATCGGGAAACTAACATTATGTCAGTCCGTTGAAGATATGATTACGGTGGGGGGATTATCAGTTCGTCCTATCAATGATTTAGATCAATTTATACCTGAAGAAATACGAAATATCGTACGTCTTAAAGGATTGATTATTGATTTGCCGAAAAAAATTCCATTAAACCGTGAAAGAACAGAAGTCATTGATGCTGACCATGTTTATGAGTTTCTTAAACCGTTTCTTATAAGAGCCTATATTGATGGTTATGTTCAATTGTTTATGCAAGAGCATATCGCATTAACAGAATTACCTTATGACTTTTTTGAATATTTTGAACTTTATATAAAAAATATGGAAATGCTAAATCCTGATTTAAAACAAGATGCGGAAAATATTAAAAATAATAAACCTCTCCAACATTACGATAAATATCAATCTATCGCTAACTTACATGAATTAATGACTTATCTACCGCTCTTTAAAGCGAAAAAAGAGAATCAATTTTTGACTAGTATGGAGAATAAACAAGATGCTTATTCTTTAAATGACCTAGCGCAATATTATATCATTCATCTTAAATTCCCAGAATTAGAAACAATGCCATTTTGTTTGCAAGAATTTGCCCATCGATATGAAAATTCGTTGGTCGCCAAAAAATATCAAAGCAATTTTGCATTGACTCTCGATAATTTTCCCGCAATTGATTGGCTGCCAGCGTATTTAGTGGAAGCGCCCGTGTGGCAAGCATTGCTTGAAATGTCTGTTTATATGGCCGAATGTATGGGTTTTAAAAACATGAAATTTGGATTTTCAACGGCAAGATCCGGTGATCTGCTCCATACTAATACTGATACTGGTACTATCTATTGGAACGTTTATGCGCTAAATGATAGTCAGAGTATTACGAACTGCATCATGCGTGATTTTGAACAACATCGTGGCATAAATCTTAATTATTATAATAAATTTTTAGACGCTATCGCCCATGAATTAGTGCATGCACACCTCGAACAGAAATGTTCGAGCACACATAATCGTACGTTTGCCCTAAAACAGCGTCAAATTTTAATTAATCTATCCCAGCATTCTGACAGAAAAACTATTATTGCGCATTTAACGAATATCTTTGATAAAAACGTCACCCAAAATTTAAAAGGGTTTATCTTTGATACCAGAGAATTCTTAAAAAAACAGTTTCTAGATAAAAATAAGAACTTAACTTTCTTTAGCTTGTTCCCAGCGTTGGCAAAGAATAATGGATCTGCAGGTGCAAAAGAAAAAAATGCTATAGATTTTGACAACATGGAAATCGATACGGAAAAATCAATGAATTCAAACGTGCTATAAGAAATCATGGTTTTTATTAATTATTGAATTGGGGGTTCGGATGATTTTAGTAAAGCTATTGTTGAAAGAATTAATGATGATGTCTCATATTACTTAAGTAAAGTGTAGATGCCTCAAGGCAATTTTGTAATTTGATAATAGTTAATGTATAAATGTCCCATTATAAGGACGGGTAGGTTATGACTATAAACGCAACCATAATTAAGTAGATAGCCTTATTTGAAAACATACATTTTATGCTCTCTAGATCAAATAGGTAGGTAGGTGATTTATGATCAGTGCTGGCTCAACCCTGTCTACAAAATCAAAATTGCGTTTAGTTTTTTTCTAACGCTAATTCTTCTTGTGCTTTATTAATTTAACTCAATCTCCATTTATTACATATTATTCATCTTATTGAATCACGTATTTTGTAGCTTTATCGCGAAGCATCTTTTTTCCTGATTCAAGAGTACCGGTAGCCGATACTCATACATCATTTATTATTTGATCATCCATGAAATGTAAGTGGATCCGTTAAATCACAAGTTAATTTAGATTTTTAACTGCTTTGCCTCTCTATTATCTTGCAATAGCGACGCGCTCATCTCCGAGCGCTGCATGACCATTGTTTCAATTTCCATCGCATCATGAGAAAGCAAATCATTTTGGAGGTCCTTCAAACAGCGTTTAAGGCCATAGAAAAAGTTACGTGCATTGAGGCTAGGGTGTTTCTTGTGTTCATCAAAATAATCTTTGGTGAATTGCGTTGGTTCTGGATGGCCAGCCGCTTTAGCAATATATTCAAAGTCGTTGAAAGTGTAATTATCCATGGTTATCTTGTGTAAGCGATTAACGATGGCACGTGATGAAACTTTACAACCATCATATTGCGGTGGATTCTGTGAAGCAAAGACGGTAAAACCAGGTTTTGTTGCGGGTTGATTTTTTAAATCAACGCCCGTCAGCAGCTGATTTAGCAATGTTTCCAATTTTGGATTCGCATTTAATTCATCCAATATCACTGCACTTCCACCATGGAAAGCTTCAAGTAATTCTTTCTCATCATTTAAACTGCCGGCAGTAATTTGAATATACTTCATTTGTGTGTCGGTCGCATCACGACGTAATCCTGCTTGTTCTAATGCAGTCATGTACAAAGTTGATTTGCCAATACCAGATGGACCTTCAATCAAGGGACCCAACTTTCCTAAAAAATTTGTTTTTTTATTTATCCGTAACTGGCGCAATTGCAAATCATTCTCTATCAATCGCCAAATATGGTATTTAGCCGGTGGGATAATCACATTTTTATCTTGTGGCAACTGATGGGGTATGGGTTCTTGCCAAGAACCCCCAAGAGAAACTAAATAATTTTTAAATTCTTTTTGCGCAGCCACATTTAAGAAGATTCCAGACATTTCATCATATATAGCTTGTAATGTATGATCTCGCCACGACAATCCCATGGTATATTTTTGCAGCAGGGTGATGCGCGTACAAATATTTTCAATGTCACGCAATGTGATTTCTGCTGCATGTTGTTTACTACTTTGTAGATAGAGATAACTTTGAATAATTAATTTATAGATTAAATCCATTTCATTCGCTTCGTTAGGCAAAGCCAAAGGATTCGCAGCTTGCAAATATTTTTTTATTTGCGTTTGGATAAATTCACATTGAAAGGGAGCAAACCAAATGACATGGGCTTTATCCCATAGAACAGGATGGAAATTCCGCAATGAGTAATGCAGACTATTTCCAGTGCCAATGACTTGCTGCGTCGTTATGGGATAGTATTCATGGTCATAATACACCAAACCCTTCTCAAGCCCGCGTAAAAATTCCCATTTACCTAATTTAGCAAAATTTACTTCATCTAATAATAATAAATTTCCTTCCTCAGGATGGGATAACCAGCGCTTAATCGAATCTTCTCCAACGCATAAAGGAATGCCTAATTGCTTTGCAACGAGTTTTGCAGTATATGTTTTGCCCGTGCCTGAATCACCCAATAAAAGTATTATTTTGTTATTTCTATTTTCCAATGCTTTCATTAATCTATTTAATTGCTTGTCGTAACGATTATGATGGTGTGGTTTAAATAAAGCTGGACTAGCATCGGGGCTAAATTGAACGATAGCGCTAATTTTCTTTTTGACAGCTTCAGTTACTTTGGGAACACCGTCTGATGTTTTTCCATTTAGATCAGCACTTGAACTAAAACAGCTAAGCAGAATCGTTGGACTAAGACAATTTACAATTCGCCAAAAATACCGATCAAAATCTTGCTCACTTTTAACTTGCGCAAGAAGTGTTTTAAGTTTTTCTACACGTACGAATGTCTCATTTGATTTTGAAAAAATTAATTTTGCTAAGACATTTAAAAAAGCATAGTGCTCGCTATCATGACGATAATGATAAGTTAAAATTGACTTGATCGGATTTTCAGATTCTGTAGGCGTTAAGCAATAATCATAAATTGATTTAATTTTTTCATAGCCATAGGTATTCGGATCGGGATATTTGGCATTTTTAGTCTCAAGCGTTGAACTCATTGCTAAAAACGTTTCAACTTTATCTAGCAAAGCAGTATTAATGTCCTTCACTTCAGTTTTCAATTGCTGTGTGTAATCAGCCAATTGGGCATTGAACTTGTATTTTCTTACATCATTGATAAGTAAGTTTGGAGGACTGACGACAATAAGCTTACCCGTAATTAATCGACGCTCACCATTGATAAAAAGAAAAGGTGGAGTATAAAATAATGTTTGTATCGCACTAAATTCATTTTTAGTTAATTCTCCACATAAAATAACAGTCTCTCCCTTGATTAATTTGTTTAAGAGGGGAAGACATGTGTCTTCGGCACGGATTTTTTTGTTAAGACGGAATAGGGTGATATTTTCAATAAAATTAGCCCATAAATTTTCATCAGAAATGTAAAAAATGTTTTCATTTGCGAGTTGTAATTCGGTTTGCAAAATTTTTGTAGTGAAATGAATGTCATTCGTTTCTACAAGTGCGTTTTCTTTTTTTAGATTAGCTTGCTTAATCCACTGATTCAGGGATTCAATTATTTCTGTATTTTCTATATTATTTTGTGGAGATTGATAGAAGTGAAAGCGAGTAGCCTTTTTAATATCGAGTTCGGTTAAGGTGTCGTAAATGCGTTGCCATTGATCTTGAGACAAATCACTTGTTAAAATAAATTGGTCACCGTTTTCGTACTCTTGCAGCCATGTTTTTTGATTACTACGAATACGTTTATCTTGATCAACATATTGTATTTCAAAAAGATAATTAAATGTTTCTGGACTAATATAATAGCGCTTACCCGTAGCATTGATTTCCGTATCCATTACTACAGTTGCGGGCTGTGGTTGGAAGGAGTTATTTTCCAAATACACTTTAAAACCCGGCTGATAAGTAATTTCTTCACCATTAACTAAAATTTTATCTTCTGTCGTAAGCTGATGCCAAAAGCGGCAAAAAGATTCATCATTAAAAGGCGCATTTTGAATAATGATGGGTTTGCCTTCTTTCATCGCTGCGACTAGGGGACCGGACTTTGAGATAAGTTGATCACCATCAATACTGAGATCTTCAACTAAAAACTTTGCCCAATCTGAACTATGATATAAATTAACAGGTTTTATATTCTTATCTAAAAATGATTCTTCACTTAACCATTCACGTTTTGGAAAAGAGGATGCGTTTGGGGTTGTGATCTGATTGGGAATGTTAACTTCATCACTACGCGAAACAAACACATCATTCGCTTCAATCGATTCAGGCAGTAACCCGACTAAATGAATATTCGAGGCAATAGATTGTCCATGGAGGGTGGGCGGTTGATCCATCATACTTTTATAAATCACTCTTTGCGTTGGATCGAATTTGGTCCAATTAACAATATTGGTTCCAGATCCTTGCGTGATCATTTTCTTTAAGGGACCATCGATGGTGGTTTCTTCACCGTTTTCAATTTTAATCGTTTCAAATAATGATTTGAGTTCATCTGGATTATCAATGTAGGTACTTTGCTGATGATTTTTTCGTAAATAATCATAAAATGCAGTGTGCCAATGCCATGCATCATTTTTTTGTTTTGTTCTAAGCAAAGTTGGTTTTTCATGATTGATTATTTTGTCACTGAATTCATCAAAATTATGCACTCCATTAACCCAAGCATTATTATCCCAGAAATATGCATGGTAATCATGTAATGGCATGGCTTCTTCAATCGTAGGTTTATTCGGTTCCTTGCTAGAACTATTATGATCACCCAACCAGACCTTTTCATTGAATTTTAAATGTTCACCATTACCTTTTTCTTTTGGAAGGTCGGTCGCTTTTTTCGGGATAGCCAAATTGCCTGGTATTAACGCTTTATTAAGAAAATTGTTTTTCTCTACTTTTAGTTTTGTGGCACTACCACCAACATCAATGCCATGCCATACGGTTTTATTATTATTTATGATGGGTACTTCAATAAATTCATGACATGAATTTTTATTGATGCGGGCCGGTATTTTAAAATAATGGCAAAGCGCCATGGCAGCTGCGCTACGGTGTCGACAAGAGCCACGGCCTTCTTTGATGACTTCAATTAACCCCGAAATTTTATTATTTTTGTTATCGTCAAGTTCTTTATTAGCAAATTCATTGCGACAATAATTGATAATGATATTTAATCTATCTTCTTTAGTTTTTGCTTTTATTAACTTCTGTACTATAGGTAAATACAGATTTCGATTTATAAATTTTAATATAGCTTGATGTAACTTGGGAGGTAGTTTTGGACAATGATCATCATCAACTGCGTGTAAAATCTTAGATTGCTCATATTCCTTATCTTTTGTTATGAGATAATGTAAATAAATAGATGCTAAGTGCTGGCCTGGTTTGATGCTAATAACAAATTGGTCCGTGTTGTCACAATAAGAGAGATTTAGCTTTTCACTTTCAGAAATATCGATTAATTGATCTTGAGAAGACAGCCCATTCAATACCAGGGATTCATTTGGTTTTAAACGTGTTGTAGTTATACCATGATAAATATCACCCATTGGCTTTTTGTCCTTGGGCAAATCCACGGGTCTTAAGTCTTTAAAAGCATCCCCAGGTTTTAAACTAATGACATCATCATCGCTTACTTCAAATTGGTCGTAAATTCTCGCACGATAGGCAGCTGTAGAAGGGTCAACGCCCGGGTGAGATAAGTTTTCGAAGATTTGTAGCGTACGATTTTCTTTCGTGGGTGAAGTATAAGTATCCGCATCGAGACCAAGATTTTTACTCGGTATATTGATCTTTTTTACATTGTTATGGACTGAAGAGCCAGATAAGGGCATGGAGGAAGAATTGGATGACTCACCAATGTTATCCTCCATCGTCTCAGGCTCACAAATGGTTATCGGAAGTTCCAGATCCGAGTGCGTAGGATGCGTATAATTGAAATGGTAATAGGACAATTCATTCCAAAGAGAAGTAGAATCATAATCAGAAGATGCATCTGATGCCAAATGGGACGAATTTAATCCCTCAGACTTTTGCAAATTTCCACAGTTCTCTAATTGTACGTTTTGTAATTCTGAGCAATTTTGCAATCCTTCAATTGCTGTTAACTTCTCACAATCTTTTACTATTAATTCTTGAAGTTGACAATTTTTTTCCAATTTTAAATGTGGTAGAAGTGGTGCAGAATCAATTGTAAGTGATTGTAGATCTGTGCAATCGTTGAGATCCATGACCGTCATGTTTATATTTTTACATTTAAGTTTTTTTAATTTAGTTAAATTTTTAGCAATAAAAGTAACCGTTGTTGATATTGAAATTCCGGTGAGCCCGCTTTTGCTAAATGTTAATTCTTCTAAATTAATGCAATTGTCGATTCCTTTTGTCACGTGCTCTTTTGCTAACCCACAATCCCAATCAATATAGGCATTTTTTAAGCTTTTCAAAGGGGTAAAATTAATTTGACTGGTATCACCCACAATTTTTAAATTTTCTAATTGTGATAAATTTTCAAAACCAGTAATTTTACTTAGGGAATGGCAGTGCTCTAATGTCAAATCTTTTAAATGATTAAATTTCGATAAATTAAGTTCTTTTAAAAAATTGCAGGAACGAATACTTAAAGATTTTAATTGCGTACAGGCTTGAAAAATATTGTCGAGTTCTTCATTTGCACATCCGTTTATAGTTAATTTGGTTAAATTCTTTAGCTGACTTAGATCCAGATTCTTTAAGCTGTCACAGTCAATCACCAACTCATTTAGGTTTTGCAAAACATCAAGCCCGATGATTTCTTTAAGCTTTGGCATGTCTAGGCTAAGTTGTTCCAAATTCTTGAATAATGAAACGTCTACAACTGTAGGGTAATAATCATTGACCCGTAATGATTTTAAGTTTGTTGCAAATTTTTCTGCAAGTAAGCCTGCGTTATCTTTTTTATCGCGTACAGTTTCTAATAATTCTTTTAAATCCTCCTCTGAAAAATGATTAACCCATGTGAAATGATAGCGTGCTGTTCTACACAAAATAGTATTGAATTTTTCAGAAATTTGTAAAATTGTGTTAATATTTTCATCACTCAAATTAAGTTCACATCCATATCCTTCTCTTTGGAGGGTTAATTGATCAGGCGCACTCGATCCATTGTAGCTAATCAAAATAATAAAATGCTTTAATTCATTCCATAAATTTTGGCGTTTTAATTCATCTATGATCACATATTGCTTAATATCTTCACCTTGGCTTAGTAATTCATTTTGCAAATCATAATTAAGACAAGGTTTGAAATTTACTGCTTTTGCATCCTCTTTTTTAATTTGCGCAAATTCACCAGGTGCAAGTCGCACATACACTTCAAATCCTTCGTTATATAAAAAGCTGAGTAAGTTCCAATCTCCTTGGTGCATAGGCGGCAAGAAATAATATGAATTGAGTATGATTTTTTTGTAATTTGTGGCCCCACTTGGTTGGGTCGTGCGCCAATGGGGTTGTTGATGGATAAAGCGTGGTACATCTAAGCGGCTAGCATGGGTATTTTGCCAAGAATAGACATCGACGGTATTTGTTTTTTCATCACTTATTAATCCAAGCGCTACTAGTTTTTTCTGAAGATCGGCTCTCATTGCAACTCACTCAGTTATTTTTATTATTTGGAAGTTTCTAATACACAATTTTCAGCATTATAATTTTATTTGGATTTATTTTATATAAAAAGTAAAAAACAAATCCTACATTTCATGGAAACCTTTGGAGACAATTTTTTATTTGATGTAATAGGTTTCGAAAACTTTCATGACTCGCAAAAAAATTAAGCATTTTATCTAATGAAAATTGGATGGCTATTATTTATGCTGGTAAATTGATTACATTTTAAGCTTACGGATTTTCTCCTATTGTTATGCCAACTTAAAATTAATCTTAGCGACAGACACGGTTGAAAGAATATAAATTAAAACTTCAGAGGGGGAGAGAACCGAAACGCAAAAAAAATACGCCGCACGACATGAGCTTAATTTTTAGCCAAATTGATGGCGCCATTCACGCTTCATTTTTTTATACAGAGCGGTTTGCTCAGCTACTTGCCAAGCTGTATAAAATATTTGCGCAGATTCAATTTTAAGCGGATCCCCCGTTCCTTTTTTTAATAATTTATAATTCTTTTTTTTGTTATACTTTACGCCTCCTGCATAATTTGCATATCGGCGAGCCCGCGTATAACCCATTTGTAAATATTTTCTGGCCATGTCCGCCCCCACAAATTCTTTTTTCTTAAGGTAAGCTCTAAATAAGGCTAAAATTTTTTTACTACTTTTTAAAGCAATTTCAGGGGTTTTAAATCGCCAGTGGGGACCTATTTCACTTTTATAGGGTTCACATAACAAAACCCCTTGCTCACCTTTACCGACCCGATAAGCGTGTGGATGTATCCGATAATCGATTGTTGATTTCCACGGATAAATTTTCTTATTAAAGGTTAAATAACTTGGTAATTTTTTCATCATCATCTTTCATCTTAAGTAGACAACAGTAAGGAGAAAATTTCTGGCAATGATGATCGTAGGGTTCATCATGGTTATGCTGGTTCAATAATAAGTTTTTTCTCAACTTCCCGAACCTTAGGATAATCCGTAAAAACTGCATCGCGATTCCCTGCAAGTGAGACAATACCGAGTGTCGTGTCAAAATCAACGGTGCGCTCAACATGATCACCATTCCTTAGCCACATCAGAGTCGACAAATGTGTAGGTAGTTTATGGAGCGTATCTAATACTTCAGTATTTCGAAGCGTGCCTGATAGGGGCGAGATTAAAAATACATTAAGAACGGTTTGCCTAAACGTGAAACGTTGTGTGCGTATTTCGCCATCTAAGTAGGCTTCAACAACTCTTTCAAGTTGGTTACTACCCGTGGCGGCACGGGCTAATTCTAAAACCGGTCCTCCACACATACGCGCCCCTGTTTCAATTAGCCGGGGGCCAGCTTGGGTCAGCATAATTTCACTATGGGCTGCTCCCCACCGGATGCCTAGCGCATCTAATGCCTGCTTTGCATAGTTTAATAATTCAGTATGCTGAGAGGGATCGAAATTCACGAATTCCGTATAATCATAGACTGTCATTCGTTCTTGTGCGGAAGTTTTCTTATAGCGAATTAAGTCTGTGAGCACATGTTTTCCAGATGCACTTACGGTATCTACAGCATATTCAATTCCAGTTATTTGTTCTTGAATAATGACCGTTTCACTTATTTTCCCTAAAAGCGAAGTGGGCGTAGATAGAATATGATCAAAAGGTCGCTTCCAATCTTCACCCGCCCGGATATGAAATACTTTATCAGAGCCTGCAGAGGCAGGCGGTTTGAGCACGAGCGCAGCATGGGTTAAATTCTCTTTAATTAACCAATCAGAAACCTCCGCCATGCTTGCTGTGTTAAGCGTGCGAATGACAGGAAGACCAGCCTTTTGAAGTGCTCTTTGCATTTCACCCTTATGTCGTCTGGCGCGCGCGAAGGAGGGTACATTGGCAAACTTCGGCGTAAGTGCAAAGCTCAGTTTATCTGCAAGCTCAACTCCCGCCTCAGAACCGGCAATAACCGCGCATGGCTCAAGTGCACGTAGATCATCTACTAATTCTGGTCCATCATCATAAATCGCCAAAAAGTTTGCAGCCCGAATACCTTCCGCGTATCCCACATCGCCTGAGTCCACATATTTAGATGAACGGATTGCTATAACAGGAACGCCCCTAGCAGCAAACGCCGGGGCTAGGTCAGATCCTGAGGAAACAGGATCCACAATAATCACTGGGTGAGGCATGTTTCGCGCTCTCCTTAGCTATTCATTTTATTATAACGAACTGCGTAGCTGGGGCCACGCAAAACTAGCGAGGAGAATTAAAAAATATGCCAAGTTTTGCCGTAGTTAAGCACTCAAATGATGCCTGATTTGACAAAAATTAATTTCATTCAAAGATTTAACGCGAGGAGCATTTTTACCGATAAGACGAAGGAACCATTATTTAAAATCCAAAAACATGCGTGCTTTAAACAGGCTTGTGGTGATGGCGTGAAATTTAAATTTTTTGAGAAAGACTCTGCGTAATAATTCTATCAATCGGTAAAATAAAAATCATCCTATCGTTTCTATAAACATTATTGCGCGCGAATTTAAACTCAAATATTTGATTATGCATTTTCATTAAAGCCATGATAAGGAAAATGAGGTAGGAGTAATGATTGGATTAATAAGTTGCCCAATGGTTAACGTGTCGCCGTGTTCAACTACACTCTAATTAATATCAGGCGTCATAAAATGCTTAAAATATATGTTACAATATTTCCAGTCAAGAAAGGATAAGCTGAGAGTTTTATATGGATTCCAATCATTCACTTTTATTAAAGAAATTAACAGCGTCATGGTCGAAACGCGCACAAGTTAAAAAAGAAGAGCTTCTTCCTTTTTGGGAAGAAAAGCATGAAGATTTTATCAGTGCACTATTACCTTTTTCGCATAGCGCCCATTATCAAGCTTTATCGCCTTCTGTAAAATCAAAAATATTAACGTGTGGGTGGTTGCTTTATAATTTTAAAACCATCCAAATAGAATCTAAAATAGTAATGGGAAGTTGTTTAGATATTATTAAAGAGGGGTCATCGGTTACGGATAATGAAGCGATTTTACTTCTTGCGACAGAAACATTGACGGATGAAGCCTATCATATTTATTTAATAATAAAAGCTAATCAATTTACTGAACAAAAAAGAGGTTTTAAAATTAATCCCCCTCTTTTTAATCTTATTTTAGAAAAAAACAAATTACAAAATAACGCTACTGAATCATGGCAAAAAATTCTTATTAATTTAGTGTTCGCCATTGTGTCAGAAGTTTATATCGGCGACTATTTGGATGTACTTAGTCATTCAAACCAGATACAACCTTTTAATCAAATGGTCACGATGCTTCATCGAAAGGATGAATTGGCGCACAGAAAGATTTTTAAAGAGATTGCCAAAAACATATTTAATAAATTAAATTTAAAACAAAAAAATTATTTCTCCAAAATATTTCCTCTTCCATTAAAATGGTTTTTTGATAGGGAAATGGAAGCTTGGGAAAGTGCTTTGCTACAAATTAAATGTAAAGATTTTAAGAAACTGATTTTTGACGCGAAATCAATGCTGGAGCCAGCCCGAGATTATACCCAAATTATTTCTTTAGCTGAAGAAATTGGTATTTTAGAATCACAAGTAGGAAAAGATGCTTTTCATTCAGAAAAGATCATCTAAATTTAATTTTAAGATAACAACGATTATTATAAGGTTAGCTGAAGGCGGTATGGTTGAATGTTCAGTCGTCCTTTAATAATTAATCTTACTAAAGGCAAGTAACTTAATTTTTATTATAAATTGATGGGCAAGTAGAAACGCTTCATTTCAGAATCGGTAAACAAAGGTTATGGAAAGACTGTTATCTCCACTTTATTAAGATAGGAAATGTGATGGAACATGATTCAATCGAAAAAGAAAATAAAACATATAACCCATGTCGTGACGAAAAAAACGTTGCAGTCCAAAATGCGCTATTAGAAATAGGTCATTATCTTAAAGGTATTCATTATCAATTTACGACAATAACCCCTGAATCACATCGCATCGTGCTGGCGCGAAAAAGTAATCACAACGAAAAGGGTAGTAATTCTACCGATCAAATTTTAAAAGACTTTTTTGGGTGGAATTTACCTGTACTCAAAGAAAATATTCCTCTCTCTCTTCTATCACTTATTTCAAAAGCAAAAGTTGCAATCGAAATGGGTCTTTATCTCCAAAGTAAGATACGATTTTCAACTGTCGATGATAATTTATTTCTACATTCTTCCTATCCGACATCTGAAAGTGATGCTGTCTTTTTTGGGCCGGATACTTACCGCTTCATAAGATTTTTAAAAAACAAAATTAATGCGGCAAAGATCATTGTTGATTTAGGCTGTGGACCTGGTACCGGTGGAATAGTTTTAACTAATTTACTTAATCAAAATATTCAGAATCAAGTAAAGAAGCTATACTTGGGGGACATTAATCCAACAGCTTTAAATTATGCTTTGATTAATACCGCCCTCAATCAACTAGATCATGTAGAAGTAATATTAAGTCATTTGCTTGATGATATTCCTAAAGGAGCCGATCTTATTGTGGCTAATCCCCCCTTTATAATCGATCCAAATCAACGGAGCTACCGACATGGTGGAGCGCAATATGGATCGCAATTGTCGGTGCATATGGTTCAGTCAGCGCTCACTTACCTTGAGCCTGGTGGAGTTCTGGCTTTATATACAGGAACTTGTATTGTTCAAGGAAAAGATATTTTCTTTCAACAAATAAAGTCCCTACTTGATAAGGATGTTACACATTATGAATACGAAGAAATCGATTGCGATATTTTTGGAGAAGAACTAACCCAACCAGATTACAGAAACGTTGAGCGCATTGCTGCTGTCGGTTTACTAGCTAAAAAAAAGTAAGGATGATGCTTATCTCCAAAGCCAGTTCGATTATTCTTTAATAAGACAGAAAACAGCAAAAATGATCATTGAAATAACAAATCAAATTAATTCGTTAAAAATAATCACCGAGCGTCGCGCTAAAAATATTTCTTTTATTTATTTTTAATAGCAATAATTTGACCCGTACGATCTCACGTTTCATTTCTGCTGTTTAAGTGCGTCGTCAATTAATTCAGTATAGATTCTCTGTGAATCCCATTTTTATTTTCTTGTTAAAAATATCTTGAATGTCTTCTTATCGGTATTTTTAATAAATCCATCTAATTGTAGTTCACCTAAGGTCTAAGAGATGATGCGCAATTTAATATCTGTTCACGAGTTTCCCCTTTAACAAGTCTTGCTGCCTGGTTATTAGTTAATCCATTTATCTCTGAAATAACGTCTTCTGCCTTCATGCCTTTTTTAATTAAATAAATTACAGCATCATTTAAGCCAGCTAGAAAATGTTCGCTTTCATTGGGTGCTTGCCAACTACGCATATGGGAATAAGTAAATCCCTTATTTTTTAGTCGTGCTAATAACCTTATTTGCCATCCATTAAATCCAAGTACTTCATCCCTAGTAAGATTATTTTCTGCAATTGATCTCGCCTCAAATTCATTAAGATTATTAATTTCAGCGACAGCAGCAGCTGATTTGTAATGACGTTTTTCAACTAAATTGATCAGAGCGTTTTTATGAGAAGTTGAAAAATAGGCTCCTTGCCACTGTTTAAGATGTTCAGCAGGGAATTCAGAGAAGCCTTTTTCACGTAAATCAATCAGTGAATTAACTTGTTCTTCCTGTAATCCTATGACCTCAGTGCGCATCAGACCTTTGGCGATTCCTGCTGCCTGACCTGAAGTGACTGCATTTATTTCTTTAATGGCATTTTCAGGACTAAGATTTCGTACTTGAAGAAGATAAATTAGCGCATCCTTATGACCATTATAAAATTCCTTTTCGTCCGAAGGAAGCTGCCAACTTCGCAAATGTTCTGCAGTAAGTCCGTATTGTTGTAACTTTAGTAGAGTTTTATGTTGATACCGATTAAGTCCCAGCACTTGACTGCGACATAAACCGGTTGCGATTGCATAAGCTCCATCAGAGCCCAGTTGATTTATTTCTGCAATTGCAACTTCAGGATTCATTTGTTTTTCTTTGATCAAAAAACATAAAGCTTGTTGATGAGCCGGGCCAAATTGCAAGCCTTTTGGCAGTTGGCAGTTTCGTAGGTGTTCTACTGTTAAGCCATAATCTTGAAGCGCGCTCAATGACTTTATTTGATTAGCGTTTAGTTGTAAAACATCATTTCGGGCAAGTCCCTCAGCAATTCCCTGAGCTTCGTCAATACTTAAATTACTAACTATCTCAATAGCCTGCTCAGAAGAAAGACCTTTTTTACTCAAATATATGAGTGCCTCCTCATGTTCTTCATAAAACATTCCTTGCCAAGCGCTTAGTTGCAAAGCGGTATACCCATAGGGTTGAAGTTGAGTCAAACTATGCAATGCTTTTTTTTGATCAAAAGTTAATTTGGGTTCAGTGGAGAGTGTGTTACAAATATAGTGATGGCTGTTCATTGCTTTCTCGTTTTTATTATAAAATAATGACAAACTATGATGTATTATATTGCCGGGCATACTAGCATAAGCAATGATGGGCAGGGAAGGGTCGTCTAATTGAAGGTAGTTCATTTAGATTATAGTTAAGTTCTTATTTGAACGGCTATTATTCGGGGTATTGATTCAGAGGACAGTTTATCGCTAGTCATAGCAAATTTTGAGGTGGAATTTGAGTGAAGCTCTTTGTTAAGTACCGATGTAAATCATCTAATAACAGTTTTACGTGATATGCACTCGTTTAGATTGCTTTTCAGAAAAGGGCTAGATTCCTAAGAAATTGCTCGGTGACGATGATTTCTATTCCAGCTGCACAAAAAATTTTCTGCGTTATATTAAAACCGTGACTTATAACGTTTCAAATTTCATACCTGTTAATTAAAGTTATTAATAGTGTTAACACTGTTGACTATTAGAATTGCTATTAAATTTTTGAATAATTTCAACAGAAAGTTCAGGTTCATTATCTTTTTTAGCTTGTTGATTTTTTACTATTACTTTAAATGTACCAAATAAGTGGTAACCAGAATCTAATTGTATAGTTGATTGATTTGTAACAGGCGCGGCATGCGTTCCCTGATCAGAGTAAGTTTGAAGGGCGAAGGGATCACCATCAACCTCTAAATTTTGATTTAATAATTCCGGGGTGGTTTCTTGGGTTATTGATAAATCATAATCAGGCGCACTCTGATCCATGAAGTTAATTGGGAACAAAGATATATCAAAAGGATCTTTAGATGACAGGATCTTATCCTCTCGCAGATCCTTATGCTCCGTAGGCGATAGCGACAATGTATTTGTATTATTAGTCACTAAACATGAGTCTGAACCGGGAGTAGAGTGATTTGGGGAAGATGAAATTGATGTTGTCGTATGAGAAGTGATAGGCAGTTGCATTGGATTTGTTAATCTGGTATTTCCACTAGAGCGGTTTTTTTCCAAAAATTCCGTAACCAGTAAGTTTATATAATTAATATGAAGTTGGTTAGAAATCAAAAGTACAACCTGACCTGCGCGAGTAATCTCTGCTGCAGTCCTTTTAGGTATTTTTATATGTTGAGTTTTAAATCTGATCTTTTCCCGGATTTTTTTAATGAGTGAGAGTCTTGTTTCATTCGTAAAATAATGAGGAACTTCAAATATAAGCATTGCACCATACCCAGTCGGACAATTTTGTTGGCTTAATTTATAGGTAATTTGATTCCAATCTAGTGATTTTTTGGCTATTTCACGTTTCTGCACAGTGTTAGTGTTGCTTGTCCTAAGTTTATACTGACTTAAATTGATCATTAACTTATAAAATAATTCGGCTGAAAGTTGGTTATTTTTATGGCAAGCCATAACCAATTCATTGTTAGTTAATTTCAAGTCAACTAAGCACCAAAGTAATACAAAAGGTGTACGGCCTATATCTAGTTTCAAACAATTTGCTAAATATTGACTAAGTCGAGCTGATTGTTCCTTAGGACGGGTGACATAGATTCGCAAAGAATAATTATCATCAGCTTGTGTTGACCGGACAGATTGAAAGATATATTTATCACCATAGATAACAGGCCAATCCACTTCGTCGAAATTGAGATTAGCGATATCACTTAAAAAATTTGAATGGGATTGCATGAGTTTGATAGTCTCTTTTTCCTTATTCTATCGGAATATACTTAAGAGAATGTTAAATTAATTGATAGATTAATGGATAGATCAAAGTGGTTAGGGTTATATCTTAGGTGGAATAATCTCCACTATACCGTGATCTTTTTTTTTTGCCTACTACCCTCACAATTTAAAGATTTAATGAATCAGTCTGTTTATGGCTAAAGAGCAATACGGTACCTAGTTTTATAACTTTTTTGAATCAAATTATATATAGCTTTGTGTATTGCTCGTCAGCTAAATTGGATATTTTCTAAAAAATTTCAGTGCGAATTCTTATTTTGTTTTATCGCTTTTTATCTGATATCCATTTGAGCTTATCTTGCAAAGAAAAATATTATGATTTTGGAAATATTTTTAGAATCGCTTCGATGCAACGCTCTTCATATAGCAGTCAATCATAGGCGTAGCGTTCTTGTGCAGGCTTCGGCTAAAGCTATATCTTCCGCATCATAATTAAATGAGCGATCATCTATATTGTCGGGTTTTTGAGTCCGTAACCAATCAATGGATTTTTGCAAGGCAATTTCTGACGAATATAATTCTTTATAATTTAATTCGTCTCGTATGCTCTGCGTGTCTAAAGTTAAATCTTGTTCCCATGCTAGTGGTTCTTGTAAATGTTCAGGTAATTTTTCATGTGGAAGTTCTTTTATTTCATAACGTTTTCCAGTAATTTCAGCAATGCGATTAATCCATTCTAATTCACTATACATTTCTTTTTCTGCAACATTATATATGCGATTACCTGTACGTGTGTCTAAGGCAGCAAGCACGACAGCATTGGCCATGTCTTCGACATATCCCCTGGAGCTGCGCCAATTGGCTTTGTTTTCATCCAGCAAGATGGGTCTTGCATCATCTATTCTTTTTAAATAGGGATAAATACGGGAATGATCGCCTGGACCATACACCATCGGTAAACGTAATATAGTGCTATTTAGATCTACATAGGAGCGAATCGTATTTTCAACCAAAATTTTTTCATAATCGTAACCCCAGTCGCCAGATTTAGCGCTCAAAATTTTTCTGTAGGGATAAAAATTGTCTCTTAATGCCGACTGTTCTTTTAAAGGTGTCGATATCAATTGATCGGTAGTTACATTCCACAATCGATCGTAAGCTTGATAAACATCACAACTACTGATAATTACAACGCGTTTTACTTTTCCATGAAAAATATTACCGACTTGCTCGGCATTGCGCTCTGTATAGGGAATCATATCAATGACAATATCAGGATGAAACGCTAAAAGTTGATTTTGAAATAAAGTAAGATCGTTTCGATCACCTTGAATTGAAGCAACTGGAAATGGGAATGTGTGTTTTGTTTGTCCACGATTAAATAAAATAATTTCATGACCTGTTTTGTGTAAAGTTTGGACCACGTAAGGACCGATAAATTTATTACCACCAATGATAAGTACGCGCATGAGTAAATCTGTCCTAAATATTAAATGACGGAAAGCAAATTTTACCTACAAATTTCGGAAGTATAATCATTTAAATAAAAGTATATCAACAATAATAAAATTAGAGGCATGATGTGCTCATCTTTTAAATTTGAGAAATTTACTGATTTAAACTGTTAAACTTTTCATTAAATTGTTAACATTGCATGCGTAATATTTTACGCAGCGTCACAGATTAAGTTAACGGTATGGGAGGACATGACCATGTCTCGATTCACCCATTAGAAACAGGCCTACATATCATGTCCATAACATCCCGATCTTAATAGGAGGCATTTATCTTTGTCGATGTTTGATCGAATTGATTCATCCATAAGGGCGAAAAAAGCCAAGTCTCTAATACCGCGTTGCTAATTTTATATTTAAAAGAAAAAGCAATCTGGATAGAGATGATATTCTTTGATTCATCGGTAGTAATATTAAAAACTTACATCAGTAAACATGACACATATCAGAAATAATGGTTGAAAGATGAAAGCTTTTATAATGGGTGTCTTACTTTTTTCAAATTTTGAATCGCTTGATGTTTTTGGTCCCGTTGAAATGTTTGGTAGTTTGCCTGAACGTTTCAAGATAATCTTTATTGCAGAAAAAAAAGGGTTAGTTAAATCAGCACAGAATGTTTTAGTTAAAGCGGACTTTGCATTCAAAAACACTCCACGCTTAGATATACTTCTAATCCCAGGCGGAATCGGTACACGCAAGGAAGTTCGGAATAAAAATCTATTAAAATGGATTAATGCCACGAGCAATAAAACAAAATTAATCTTATCTGTTTGTACAGGATCGGCGTTATTAGCAAAGGCTCATATCCTTGATTATCATCATGCGACTTCAAACAAACTTGCTTTTGATTGGGTTAAATTGCAAGGCCCGAATGTTCAATGGATAAGGAAAGCACGGTGGGTAGAAGACGGTAAAATTATTACCTCATCCGGCGTGGCTGCAGGCATGGATATGTCTTTATACGTGATTAAAAAATTGTATGGTGAAAAAATAAGTAATGAAGTTATAAAAAATACAGAATATATCTGGAATAATAATCCTAACAATGATGTGTTTGCTTAACTTGTAGAGTCGTGTATCGAAATTAATCGTTTGGCTTGCCGTATATAATTTAAAGAATTAAGTATTTTTTCCATTTATCTTTATAAATTTCGATGTCATTGGCAAATCAAGTAAAGATCATAAAGTGAGAATGTATGCTTAACCAAATTACTAAATCGCTTTATAAAGAATGAAAAACTAAAGCTGAACTGATCGGCATTTCTCATTCTCACTTATAAGTCTTACTCTTTTTTCACTGGTTCTGCTTTAAGATCGCGCTCAATTTTTGTATAAAACCTTCTTCCAGAAAATCCTTGCGAAACGGCGTTTGCTGTTCATACATCACGGTATCCGTAACAGCTATAAAACCATGCGGGACATTCGATGCAAATATCATGACGTCACCTTTACGTAGCGTCGTGATTGACAAACCTGAGTGAACCTGCAGCATACCTTCAAGCACTCTGATCACTTGCTCATTGGGATGCTTATGCTGTGGCATCAGCTTTGCACCTGCCTTCATATTCCATTGAATGATTGTAAATGAGTCACTTGTAACAAAACGCATATTGATAGTATCAATTAATTGATAAGCAGGCATGGTATTGAAATTGTAAACTGCGGATGATTGTTCAGATGATGCGAGGGCTGAGGTGAATATTAAATTTGTGACAATAAGTACTAACGTAAGAAATTTTTTCGATATTGTTTTCATTTTAAGCCTGTCGTTTTAAAGGGGTTTTGGTATGAGTAAGCGGTAAAAGACTTAAAAGTCATCTTATTCGTGGATCCGCTTAGTTTAAATATCTCAAGTAAGTGTGTTCATCATGCTATAAATCATAAATAAATACTATATTCAAAAATCCATTTTCTTTCGATTTATTAAGAATTAATTAACTGAATCATTTTTACCACTGGGAATAAGATGTATAGCCTTTAATTAATCGTTAAGATTTCATTATTCCAAAATTTATGCTATGGGCTTAGCAAACTTTATAGGTATCTATCTTTCAGTCAATAGCGCGTACTTATCCCCTAAAATGCCCCAGGTAATAATTTTTTTGTATCAGTGTTTGGTATAGAGGAGATCATGATTACTTAGGCTAACGTTAAGCAAAAATGAATCATATTAGATTTAAGGTCTGGTTAATCTTATTTAAAAATGGCTGGGTATAATCGTTGTAGTTACAATAGGACACGACGATCATGCAACCAAGAACTTCAAATGTTAATGCTAATACGCCTGTCGACTTAACGACAGACATGATTGTAATGTTTTATAAGACCTTAAATGACGAAAAAATCAAGTCGACGTCGGAATCTTATCTTAAAAGCCTACCTACTGATTATATCGATTATCTTAATGCAATTAAAAGAGGAGTTAAGTGCCGCGCGAAAAGTATTTTAACGACTCGGCTTTCCATGTTTGCCAAATTGAATTTGGTGAATCCAGAGATTATGAATGCAATTATCCAAGATGTTAACAATGATGGCAGGGTTTTAAAAGATATCACTATTAAGTCCGAAGAAAGTATCCAAGACTTAATCACACGTTTGTCAGATGTTCGTGATAGTGTTAAGTCACCCAATCATTCTCCGCAAGTATTGCGTGCTGGGTCACGTATTTCAATATTTTCTGAAATTAATTCGTTATCCAAGCAATTAACTGATACTTCTATTGTGGATGTTAGCCCACATCAGCGGTCTGTAATTTCTGCGGAAAGTTTTTATCAGCAAGGTATACGTGAGTATCGAAACAATAATTTTCATGCGGCTATAGTTTCATTTGAACAAGCGGTAGAGCATTTTGAGAAAATCAAAGATAGTGGTCCAAAATGTGTGGAAACAAAATTATACCTCATTAATGCGTATTATGAATATGCTAATGTTTTACTTTTAGCGGGCAACCCTTTAAGCGAAACTAAAATTTACTTTGAAAAGATTTATAACGCATTTCAAAACAATAATTATTCCTCTTATTTTTACCAAAAAATCTTAGCATGTTCTATGTCATATTTGGGTAGCGATTTATTCGTTCAAGCTAATTTTGATGAAGCGATCAAATATTTGAAACAAGCTTATCAAATCTTAAGCAATCAAAATGCGCTAACTGAAGATGTAGATCAGAAAAAAAATAATCATAACTTTTTAGAGGTTATGAGTATTGATTTACTTAATTCATATTATGAAAAAATAAAAGGATTGATGCAAAAGAGAGAATTTCATCACGCTTACGTGAACATGGTTGAATGTATGCTCTGGATGGACACGTCTTGTTCTATAGAAAATCTTGCAAAACGCGAAAAATTGCTCATCATAGGTTTGTTTTTTGATCTTAATAATAAGTGTCTTACCAGTGCCGAGAAAGCGCAAAATT
Source organism: Gammaproteobacteria bacterium (assembly GCA_013816845.1). Taxonomy (NCBI): domain Bacteria; kingdom Pseudomonadati; phylum Pseudomonadota; class Gammaproteobacteria; species Gammaproteobacteria bacterium. Next base: position 43,786 of record JACDDU010000006.1, on the reverse strand, counting down.
ACGCTCGGATGCTTAGTTTAGCCGAAAAATTCAAAGAATTTGCAACTAAATTTAGTTTTGCTAAAGAGCTAGTGATTGCAAATCCAATTTATACTTCTAACTTCATCAAAGCTTACACTTTTGAGTTAGATAAATTACTGAGTGCAAAGGAATATGATAAAGCTTATGAGCTAGGTTGTGAATGCTATCAATTCTTAATCGATCATCCGTTTAACGGCCAAGAAGGCAGTGCGGAAAAAAGTTTGTTCTTTGATAAATTTCTACTAATTTGTAGCAAGCAAATACAATTCAAAAGCATGATTGATTGTGAGCAAGCCATTAAAATTGGAGATTTAGGTTTAGAAGTGCTTATGGATCCCAATTTTATGATTAACGATAAGAGTCAAATATCCGCATTTAAATTTGCTTTAGCTATCGTTTACTCGAAATTTGCACGTCAATTGTATCAGCAAAATCATAGTGGTGTAGCTATTGCTTATCACAAACATGCAATTAACTTTTTGGAAGAAATCGATGCAAGCCTGTACCCCAATATCAATAAGCTTAAAGATGACATCTTACGCAACCTTGCTGCATGTTGTAGTCACTATGGGACAGAAAAAATATCAGATGGATCCGCCCGTGAAGGAGTTGCTTTGATTAAAGAAGCGGTAGAATGCATGATGAAGATTTTTTACAAAAATCCGGAAGATTTTGAAGTTGGCATGATATTTATTCATTACCTAGAAAGGAATACGACACTTTTAAACAATGTTCAAGGGTATGAGAACTTAGGTCTCTTTAAGACCCCGACCAAGCCAGGAAATAATCTTACTGAAGATGTGAACCCAAAAGTGAAAGAAAATATAAGTAGAAGCTAAGTTTTAAAAAGATTTGTAATCATCACATCAGGGATGAAATGTTTCTTAGGGGTTAAATAATAAAATAGCACCCAGCTAGTCGATTACACTCCGGCATAATTTTTCACCAGAATCGTCAAAACGGCTCTATGGAGTCTTTCTACCCAAATTACTTTTCTGATTACTTTGAGCTTGATCTAGTGCAGCAGGATTACTAATTCCATTATCCTTCCAAAAATGAGAAAAGTGTACCTTCTGCCAGGCATGAGAAATATGTTTAACCCAGCCACAAGAAGCCGATTGATTGCCCACGCTAGTGGGTTTTTTATTAGGCTTGTTACTCGGTGGATTGGATAGAACTAAAAGGTTTGCATTGGAGCTAATGTGCTGAGTTGCGGACTCTTCATTATCCGAAAGCACACCACTGTCCTTTTTTTTGCGTACAATTTTCTCTATACCCAGCGCACCTAATTGATACAATCCCATTCCCATTAAACCCAAGGAGGAAATCCCTGCAACCCCGCCAAAAATGAGAAGCATTGAACCTGCTGCAGGAAAAAGAGGTAATGTTAAAAAACCTAACCCACCACAAATCGCGCCTAATCCCAAGGTAATGAACCCTAGTTCGATATCTTCTAAAGCTTGTTTTTTATTATGCATGAGTACTATTTAGCCCAAGGCTGAGTAAGAGCAGTATTTTAACAGCAACTCAAGATTTTCTCTAATTGATTTAAAAGAAAGTCTCCATTCCTCTGCAATTTGTTCAAATGAAGTACCCAAAAAATTAATAAAATCATGAGGTAGGTTTGGCTGAAAAAGTTACGACTCAGGATAACTCTTTGAAATTATTTTAGGTTGCCCATTCACATACAGCTATGCTTTAAATAAACGCCTATAACATATTGAAAGAATTATAAAAGAAAAAGTGATCACTCGAAGTTAGGCATTACAAAATTCAAATAACATCTATGCAGATCTAGGCATAATTCATTAGCGTAAAAAGGGCGCGAGGATTTAATTTTGGAAAATTAAAAATATTATTAATATATTATCCAAAGGTTTAGAAGAATCAAAAAGCTTACATAAGGTTTGGTAAAGTCCAAATCATACATTAAATTGTTGAGTGTAATTTTTTATTATACTAATTCAACTAGTTCTGAATATGGCTCTAATTGCTCATCTACTGTTAAGAGACGAAGTGGTTCAGATATTGCTTGCGCGATGAGCATTCTATCAAACGGATCGCGGTGATAGTGGGGTAGTTGATTCACGAATGCAGCATGCATTGCTGTGATGGGTAGTTCAAGAAAGCCTTCCTTTTCAATAGCAGCCGCTACTTCGTCAATGTCAGCATCAAGCTTACCAATTTTGATTTTTATGCCAGCTTCCCAAATCGATGCGCTACTTATGTATATGCTTTGGGCTGCTTTAATAAGAGAGCGTGCTTTTTTAGATAAGCGTTTATCATCTTTAAGCCACCAAATGAAAATATGAGTATCCAGCAACAAATTCATTGCTTACCCTCGAAGGAATTTAAAAATTCATCTGATAGGGGCGAATCAAAATCTGCGGCAATTTTGATTTTGTTTTTTAGCGCTCCTGGCTTGCGTGCTGGCTTAATAATATTAATGGGAACCAGTTTTGCAGCTGGTTTCCCAGCTTTTGCAATAATAATCTCTTCCCCCTGCATGACGGCATCCACGAGTTTAGAGAAGTTAGTTTTAGCTTGATGTATATTAACGGTAGTCATACTTAATCTCCAATGGACTAAGCTTAGTCTAGTCAATTAACCGATAAAAAGCAAGACATGGCTGCAAGCGACTACACAATAATCTGGTTATCGGCAGATTATCCTCAGTCCCGGCTTAATGTCGATCAAGGCCTGACGAGGTACCAACAGAGATTGGATGGTTCATCTTCTTCTGCCGCTAGTTCATGCTTTTTAAATGAATCAAAATTAATTTTTAATGCTTTAAATTTTTCTTTACACGTCGCAATACGCAGCATATCTTGATGATAAAAACCATGATGTTTATGGCCATGCGGTATATGGTCGTACTTTTCTCGAGCTATTGGACTGTGAATAGCCATCGTTAACAGGGTCTGAGCGCGATTTTCATCGATGTAGAAATAAGTATTATAAGCGATGTTCATGATTGCTTCGGTAATTTTACGATGACCTTTGGATCGCGCAAAACACTTATCGATTTCCTTGATAGTTTCTAGTGGATTTGTATCAGAATAAAAGTTAAAAGCGGGCTTCTTAAGATTTTTACCATAGACCTCATCAAAATTCGATTGCCGTGCCGACTTACTGCTGATTCTTTTTTTTAAAAGCAATTGAGCAAGTTCATTGACTTCAGCGTGTAGCTGATCAAGCGTATAATTTCTAGCATGCATTCGATTAAGTCCTCGCCCAAAAAATAATTATGGAAAAAAATATATGTGAGTTAAATATCAAATAAATATGTCTGGCTGAATTAAACTTATAAGAATATTAGCTCCCGAATTCATCCCGATCACATTCAGGTATTATTTTACATATTATTAAGATTTAATAGACAAAAAAGTAACTAATTACAATATATTGGTGACTAACTGTTCAAATATTTGTCAAAACTAAACGAATATTTGCGTTTTGATATCTCCTTTTAATGTTAAAACCTAAGACATCTGATTAAGCATAGAAATTGAATCTTATTTTATCTTTTAAAAAACTTCTTAAATTATTTTCTCAGCGCCAGTATCAAAATATAAACTTAAATAAAAATTTACTTTTGGATATAAGATTATTTTTTGGAATCTTGGGTCGGTTTGTTATTATCTTGTAATCTTTGGCTTTGTTAACTAAGCGATTTTAAACTGTCGATAACCCCTCCTTTTCTTCGAGTTAAAAGCCAATTTTCAAAAGAAGAACCGATTATAGTCCTGCAGGGTAAATGTTTTTGGCCCAACATAACAAAGTATTTAAGGAACGCCAATTAATTCCCTTCTCCTCATCCAGTTAAAAAGCCAGAATGTCTTTCGGCGGGATCAGTACTTCATAAGATAACGTCTACATTTCGACAATCATAAGTCATCTCGTGCATAAATTCAGATCTTAAGTTGCATGAATGATTGAAAGCGTTGTCGTTGATAAATATGGAAGACAAAAACTTTAAAGTTTTGATTTTTATATTGAGATGAGTACAATACCTTCAAGTTAAATAAAAATAGATCGTAACAATAAATGTTTAGATATCCTATAGATCAAAATTGTTTAAATACCATTTAGTTAAGAATCTTAGACAGCAAAAATTGCTGTCTAATTTATAATAATTAGAAAGGTGGGTTCGTTGTTAACTTTATTCACTTATAAAAAACATAAGGACTGTTAAGTGCCTTATAGACCAACTATTGGGATACCCTTTCATCCTGCCTATACCAATGCTGCTTTCTTTCAAAGCATTGGAAGACTACAAGAGTGTCAATTTAATACCTTATTGCTAGATTGTCGTTATTATGATGATGAACATCTGGCTTCACTAATAAAGGAAAATATGACCATAATGGATGGGCTGTTACTTCCTGGAAATCCATATGATATTGATCCAAAATTTTATAATGAAAAAATTATTTCGCATGATTTAAAAATTGCACCTGATGACCGGCTATTTAATTACCAAAAAGCAATCTTTATCGCAGCTGAAAAATTGGGAATGCCGATCCTTGGAATTTGCGCAGGATCGAATGTTATCAACATCGTACTTGGAAGAAAGTTAGAACAATATCTCCCTGTTAACGGAAATGTTAATCATGATATCGATCCCCGCAAAGGTCAGCTTGCACATGAAGTAATGATAAAAAAAGGTACCCATTTACATGATATTCTTCAGGGAAAAAATAACGAGGATAGTCGTGACTTTCCCATGAAAGTAAATAGTTGGCATCATGCAGTTAATAGCAATTTAGCAAATTGTTTAATTAGTAGTGCTTTAGCAACAGATGATGTCATAGAAGCGGTTGAAGAAAAATACCCAGGAAATTTAAATTGTTTTGGAATTCAATTCCATCCAGAATATTTACAAAAAGAAATGACTCCGACTGAATTCCATCAACAAAATCGCATTCTTCATGCATTTAAAACTTCAAGCACTCAATTTCATTTTTCACGTCAAGTTAAGCAAGACATTAAAAGAAATAAAGTAAATAACTTGTTTTTTCAGAAATCGAGCAATCAAATTAAACCAACCCATCAAAGTTTACTTAAAATTAAAGAAATGGAAAACGATCCTATTGCAAAATCAATGACTTTAAAATAAATTTTTAGAAAATATTTTAAATGGGTTATCATTTTTTTTTTCATAAAAAGCGTCGGCTTCGCGCGCGAGGAACGTCTATCTGAGCATTGCATATCGTGATTCTTCTATCGTGGATCAATATCCGGCAATCATACACTTTAAGATAAAATTGCTTTATGAAAATGCCATTGATTATGTCACTTCTATTTACATTAATTAAACTAAAATACATGCTAAAAATATTCGCCGAAACCACACCAAAATTATTTTGAAACCAAAGCATTGTGCGTAAGTTTACTCACAAAGTTAATTACTAAAATAACGCCCGGTTATGGTTTATCGGGAAGAAATTTTTGAACTTAATTAAATTCTGGGTCGTGATGTGTATTTATTGTTTTGTGTGTGATTGGATTCATTCATTGGCGAAGACTTGGTAGCGCCAAAGAAAGTAGCAAAAAAATACGAATATCCTGGGTTAGGATGTGATTGTTCTTGTGATCGTTTTGGAGCAAAGCCTAAATATTCTAAAATCATTTTATTTCGATTAGGATTCTCAAAGTTTAAATTCCATATATTTACTGCCCCTCGGCGTTGCCCTTCAGGAACTTGTTTTGCTTGGGAAATGGACATTTGTTCTTTTTTAACTAAATCATAAAAAGAAGTTAAATTTAACCATTCTTGATGCTCAAGCGCTAAAACTTCCGTTAAATTAAAAGCTGGCTTTTTACCAACCGTATAGTTGTGTAGGTATTCGCGCATACTAAAAATACGGGTATAAAGGCCCTCAAAAAGAGATTTGTCGTTCGATTCATCTTGAAAGCACTTATTGACATACACTGGATCTAGGCCAACATACTTTGCAAATGGTTCAATATGAGGGGGCATCTCATTGACATAAGGCATTGAATAATTTGTTGAGGGGGATGGTTTTGTTGCGTACGTGGGATATTTTGGCAAGGTAAGATCATACAGCTGTCTTTGTTCGGGATGAGAAAGCGTTTCATATGCATTGCTAATGAATTGGAAATCTTCTGTAGCCTGTTCGCGATTATCCGGGTTTTTATCCGGATGATGCAAAAACGCCAGTTTTTTATAAGATGATTTGATCTCAGAAATACTCGCATTTCGACCTACGGCAAAAGTTTGGTAATAATCCTGATCGGCATATTGACTGCGCATATATGAACCTCTTTTTTAGTTATTTGGGTGAAATATTACACATATCGTTATTATTTTTATGCCCTAATTTAATTCAGAATTAACCTTAATACAATTCAAAGTACGCGCTGGACTTAAAATTTTTGCGGGCATCCCCCGGGCGTCCATAGATTTATTTAATCATCCCGAATCTTACTTTAAATTCTCATATGTTTTTTGTCAGATAACCAATAATCTAAACCATAACGCTTGCGTATGTTTTGCAATCCGATATGGGTAGGTAGCGAAAATAATAATTAATTTCACATAAAGCAATATCATTTGAATGACTTTTATAAATCCAAATGAGATCAGTATGAAATAGAAAGGAGGTCAGCTCATGAACACTACACGAACTTTTTAAAAAATTTAGATAATAATATCTGCGGTATTAATAAAGTTGAACCGACGAAATCGTTAATCCTACGTTCAATGCTTTGTGAAGTAAAAGCTGCGACAATAAGCAATCAAACTGTGGATAATATACAGCAAATTAAAATTGGAGATGTAGATACCTAAATTTATAAAATCAAAGAGGCAAAAGCGTTACACTATTTGAGCTTACCCTTTGGGGAAGCGCGAGTTTGTTTTTTATATTAACTTATTTATATGAAAAAAATTTAGATTACAAAGTGAGATCGCTAGAAGTAAAAGCACTGCAAGATCAATTTATGATGGCTGTGTTTCTAGCACCATTATCACTTGCGACAGCAAATATACTTCCTAATATATCTAATTGGTTAAGGTATAGGGAAACTAAGAATGATTGTGAAAAATGGTTAAGTGAGAAATTAGGACCGCCAGTTTTTAGTAAAATTTAAAAACTTGGACTTTTTGATTACAAAAATCTCGATGAATCCTAAAAAATGAAAAAATAGAGGCTCCCCTTGTACAGTGATCGAGCCTGTTATTCTATCACTTAAGTTTAAGGGCTGAACTTAGAACGCGAGTCATCGTAAGATAACTTATCTTGCTTATTTATCTGAGTATTCAGTACGATAAATTAAAAATAAACTATGTCTATAGCAATAATGGATTAAGGTTTTTGGGTTGGTTTAAGCGGAGTATCCTTTTTTTCATCAGATGAAAGTAATTCTTGACCAATTTTTCCGAGTTTATCGCTGAAAGTTGCAGAACTTCGACTATGATGTTTCACTTCTTGCCGTTCTTCTAACATTGAAATTAGGCTCGGTGATATTTGTAGGGTAATAGTACCTGACTTAACCCTCGTGCCTGGAAATTGAAATTTTATTAACTCTTTTGCAATAGTAGCACTATCTGAAGCCCAGGTTATTATTAATTTGTCATCTTTGACCCAAGCCTCTTTAATTGAATTACCGTAACGTTTTTTTAATTGATCATAAGCGACAAGTTTTTTATCCAACTCTTGTATGTATATTTGTGCTGTAGGGATACCATTTTTCTCTGCTTGTTTATACCATTCTCGGGCTTGAATGATATTAGGCTCTCTAAAAGGCGAGGTCCCATTTTTAAGCATTTTTGCCATAGTAAGTTGTGCTTTTGCATGCCCACTTTTCGCAGCATGTTGTAATAATCGAAGTCCAATTCGTTTATCACTCGCCTCACCTAAACGATTATTAATATGCATCTTAGCTAAATAAGTTTTGGCTCTAACATAGCTTAATTGACTGCCCAATTGAAAATATTCAGCAGACTTATCATATTTTTTTTGTTTACCCGCATGAATGCCTATTTGCGTTAACGCAAAAGCGACAGCATATTTATATTGAATTATCAGCATAGGTGCAGCGGAATTATCATTTGGATCTGAATCAAAGCTGGCAGGAATAGAATAATTATTTTTTAATGACGCAACCAAATTCGCAACTGCTTGATCGCTACCTTGTCTAAATTTTAGCGTAATATAAGTAAAATTATGGTTAGTTGGGTCAGAGAGATATTTAAGATTAGCATTTAAGTTTCTGGCATCGATTAAATTTTGCAAAAATTTGCTGAATTTATTTTGGATATCTTGGTCGCTTACAAATTTATGTGCTATTTTTATCACTTCTCCACATTTCTCATCCTTAAAGTTATTTCTGCGCTCAATAGCTTCTGGCGATGCTTGAGTACGATACCACTCATCAATTACAGGATTCCGCAGGTGATTGATAAACATCTCGACCATACCGGGGTGCTGAGATAACAAATTCCGCATACTAGTTTCATCACCACCTAACAGAGAATTGCTTTCTAGAGTCTCTACCATTAAGGCAGAAATAAATTGAGTTAGTGGCCGCGTTACCCCTTTTTCTTCGTTAAGATAATTTGGTTCTAACACCCTACGCATGTCATGTGTTAATTCCCTCATCTGGTTATTGTTTTTTGCCCACATATTAAATTCCCTATAGTTTGCAAAAGGGGCCATAAAAAAATCTATATTATTTTTTAGAAAATTAACGACGACAGTTTCACGTTTTTGATTTTCGCGTTCTTGTATTTGTGAGCTATAACTTTGCATATAGAAATCCTGTATTTAGAATAAAAATAGCTTCTTAGTAAAGTATAGTTAAGAATTAATTAGTTTTTAAAAAATATCTGGTTGAATCTACTAATTATTATTATTTAGAGGTGAATACACTTGACCTGAGTTGACGTGCATTACGATTGTATTAGGATTTAAGAAATGTTCCCAGCCGATTAGTAATTAATCATATCAATTTAAATATAAGAGATTGAATCCGGTATAATCCCACATAAAAAGTCTATCTTTTTGAATTTATTAAGTTAATTGTCTGTTAATTCTACCGCTGTATACTTTTCATAACTCAATTTTAAGAGTATTCACAGTGCAATCACGAAATGATAACCAATTTAACCCAACCCTTAAAAATATCAATCATAATACGGTCATCGACCTTCTGTACGCTCATTATGTTGATAAAGAATTTTCCCCCAAGGGTTTAGCTGAGGTTATTTTAAAAAACCTAGGGTATGATTTTGAACGCTTTAGTGAAGCTGAAAATATTCCATTTAGTTATAAAGATTTTAGAAAAAAAACAATAATAAAAATATCAAGTATCGTCCGACATTTTGTTAACCACAGGAATATAACAAATATCAAACGCGGTCTTTATATATTAGAATCAGGCAAGCCAAAACCAGACATAATACCTTCCATCGATCAACAAGATTCACAAGAGAAAAAGCGCAAAGCCGATAAAATAGAATCAGCCGAACCGAACCATGATGACCCAAATAATAATAATGTTGTTCATAAACATGATGCAAAATCAACTGCGATTAAAATTAAGCCAATATTTGTTAAGCCTGATGGTAATCAAGAAAAATTAATAAACAAAATTAATAAACGTTTTGCTAACTTCCAAGAGTATTTAAATGATATTAATACTCAATCATTACCCGATGATAAGCTCGACCAATTAACAGCATTGCAGAAGATTGCACAAGATGCTTCGATATTAAAACCGGTGAAATTAGTTAAATCCATCAAGAGAACAAGTAAATATTTTTTATATGGACCAACATTTCCAAGTCAAAGTGATATATATGGTACATATCGTGAGCACGTATTGCCTGAATCAATTCCATTAGGACAGTACGGCGCGCTTTCTTCATTACCTCTCACTGTACAACCTGCTTCTAGGGATGATTATTTATTTAAACGCTCATTAGAATATAATGATAAAACAAAGCGTAAAGAGTTATTAGAAACGTATTATGTTGCTATGCAAAATGCAAAGTCACTACCTAAAGATAGAGGTTATTTGCACGCAGCTCAATTCTTACTTGCATTTTTTGCTCATACTGTAGAGCATTACCTACATATCGATGCACCGAATGCATCGCAACTAATTAACTTTATTAATTATGAATTATTAAAACTTGATTTACCCATGATGGATACAAAAAAAACCATGGTAATTTTTAGACAACAGTTAGACACTCTTAGAGGTAATTTTACAGCTAGCATTCAAAATCCTTACTTATTCGATTCTATTAGCACATCCCTATCTCCCAATATAGACGAGAATAATAATAATAATTCAATATCAATTAACTTAACTAAAATGCATTCTGTAGGTAAAGAAGAGGAATTATACCTCAACACAAATGCAATAAGCTGCAAACCATCGACTGATTCAGCTGATGGATCCATTCATAAAGATCACGTGACTGCTCTAAATCAAGCAAATATAAAAATATTAAAGATAAAAAAAATTGAAATAGATAGTAACAAAAACGATATCAAATCTGAATTGGATGATAATGCACTATTGGTAAAAAGTGGTCCCTCTGAAAGCCCATCACAAATAAGCGATGATGCAATCAATATTTATGATGAATCAGGTAAGCTAATAATCGCCTACCGGCGCAATGCGATTAGCAAAAATAATCTTGAGCGTTTCCGTTCTTCTGTTTGCAAAATGGATGCCGAAAAAATTAAAGCTTACGGTGCTAGACGAGCAGATGATAAAGGTAAAAATAATACGAATATTAAATCCGATCATCAGGGTTATACTAGCCAATCAGCTGTTATTGGTATAACTAGCGCAAAACATGCTAGATCCGTATGCTTAACAAAATTCACTCACAAAAATAAAACCCAGGAAACACTTTTACCAGCTGGTCAGCTCATGTCAGAAATTGAAAAATGGTATGAGACAATATCACCCATTGAATATCGAAGCGTTAAACAACAAATGAAAAAACATAAAGCTATCGCATTGCCTTATTGCGATATTTACACCACAATTGATGTTAATTTCGATAAACAAACTTATCTGCATAAAGATGAAAATAATTTCCCTGGTTTTGAATTACGCGCCTTATCTGTGGTTTATCCAAATGGCAATAAAAATTATAAAGGTGGCTATACTTACTTCCCTGAATATCAAATTGCGTTTGATTTAGAAGAAGGTGATTTATTATTTGCGAACTTTGATAAGACATGGCATTGCAATACCGAGTTGGTGCCCAATAAAGAGATAGCAATAGATACCATGCTTAATCCTAATGGATATTCGCGCGTTTCAGTTGTAGGTTTTACTAAAGGTAAAACCTTGCAACGCTTATATCGCTGTGGCTTTGAAAATTCAGATGATGAAACGGATATTGTTGTACGTAAACCTTTAGCAGGCTATTCATTTTTTGATAACACTGAATTCCCTGAAAATATGGAATACTATGTAGAATTAGCAAAACAAAAATTTAACAAATTATCAAAAAAATAAATCGTAGACTGCTCATTAAGGATGTAACAGAGTAGGACTTTTTCCTATAGAAATTGTAGTGCTTTATCCTTACTGCAGCTGTGTAATAGGTATTCCGAGTTATAGCAATGTTGAGAGTCAAGAAAATGGGTAGATAATATTAATCAAAAATTGGAGTTTTGATTTATGAAAGCTTTTAAACTATTAAGCAGTAAAAGAAATTATAGTAACCCAATCCCAATACTTGGTTGAATTGGAAGGGATATCATCAAGCCATATTTTTTAAACAAAATATAAACTATTTACAACTTTTCCTGAAGCTTTCTTTTAATTATAAATATTTGATTTTTTTGAAAATACAAATTTAATACTTATTTAAGCTTCTATGTGTAAAATATAAAAAAGTTCACCTTTAGGTGTTAAATATGTTTAGTAAAAACAATTTAAGATTTTTGACTCCCACCACGGTTATTGATTTTCAATCAAACAAGAAAAATATGACGCCGAAAGATATCATTGATATATATGGAGCGATACCCATAACGAATTTGACCCCAGCAGACCTTCAATCTTACTCATCGAACCATTTTATTATAAGTGATCGTGAATATAACAATGATCAGAATAGTGAAGTTTTAAATTATGAAGAAATAAAATTAAAGGACCATACAGACCAAATTAATGGTGATATGTGTAGTGAACTTCGAGATTATACTTTTCCTGCTACGTCCAAACTAACATACTCTATTCCTTCCATTCATTTTAAAAATTCTGAAGGAGAAGGAGATAAAGATTCTAAAATTATTAAACTTTTTCCTAATTATAATTCTCATTGGGGAAAATTTAATGATACCAATATGAAAAGTAACCTCTCCTATACAGATATGTTTTTTGAGCAATTTGGATTAGAAATTTATCGCAATAAGCTGAATTCATTCTTACAAATTAAAATACATAATCTGCTGATTAACAAACAGTTGGCTCATACGGAGACCCTGTAGAGTCCCCGTCCAACCGTAACTTAGTTACTACAATCGTGGTGAAATAGGTATAGCTTCTAATCTCTCATCCTCTTTTGTTTGCTCAATAGGGGGAGGGTTACTTATAGCGGACAAAAGTCTTAAGCTGGAAAACGATGGTTCTTTCTTTTTCGCTGTATTTATAGATGTAAACCTTAAAAATTCTGCTCCAGTATTAGAGAGTAAATTTGGATTTGTTTGCAACAGTTGATTAACAATGGATCTTTCTATTTTTTCTAAAAGTTGAATACGACTTTCGAAGGCTCTTAATTCAGCACGAATGAGTTCTAATTGATCTTTATTCAGCGAGTCATTTTGAATATTTATATCGGAAAATTTTTCCTTTTCTGCAATAAAATTTAATTTAATTGCATCTAATGTTTTCCAGGCACCGCGCTCATAAAATATTCGACCTTTGTTAACTGGAATTTTTTCTTCAACTTTATTTGTTTCTTTTAACTCAATTCCCTCTTTACTATTTAGAAAAGCCACAATAACTTTCTGAGTAGTTGTACCTCTTTTAGCTAAAATCGTTTGCGGCTCAAATTCAAAAAGATCATGGGTCAAATTGACATTTTTACCTACATTTTTTCTTAAATCAGTTCCATGTTCTTCACGGGTTTCGTGAATAGCAGTCGCGATAGGATTTTCTAAGTAAGTTTCAAAATTATTTTTTTGCAAAGTCTCAATGATATCTTGGTATGTTTGTCCGCTAAATGCTTTACCTGTAAAAGCTTGCAGACACTCGAATTCAGTCATTGGAAATGGCTTCGCTACTTCAAAAACAAAAGAACGGTGGTCTTTGAATACAATAATATCTTGTGTACCCGCGGGTGGCGCAACAGCGATCACCCCTACACGATTCGATTCAACACATCCCCAAATAATTTTATTATCTTCAATATAAAAAGGCAGAACGCCGCATGGCATGTTCGGAAATGGATATTTGCCTGTTGAATCTTTATGTAATGCAATTAATGGATAATCAGCAATTCTGTTATTCATAAATTTTTAATATCCTATGCTATAGATTTAAAAATGACCAATATTTCATCGAGCAAATTCATAATGAATAATAATGCTCTAATAAATATGGATTATAAACTAGCGATTGCGCATCACAAGGATAAAATATGGTGCAAGTTCCGCAAATTTGCTTCTGCATGATTTAGTAGTAAAATTTCTAAAAGTTATTGCAAGGGAACAAAGTCCAGTTGTGCAGCTTTTTCCAGACACAATCAACAAATTTAATGAGACAACATACTTAAAACCCGAGGAATGCAAAAATTGATTGTCTGCATATTAACTTTTTAAGCTAGAAATAGCCGACACATTTACTTTAAATTTAATACAGTAAAATTTAGGATTACTGGATGAAAAATTTGCCTACTTATACTCATGATTATCTAAAAAAAATTGATAAAATCTGTACAATTCCTCTCAATGTCTGGAAAAAAGAAATCGATGAATTTGTTCAGCTTCAGATAGTAAATAAAGAAGAATTATTGCGTTGGTTTGATTTAAAAGGTGCAGCTTCTTTCGAAGCAGGACAATTAAGTAAATTTAGAGATCATGTTGAAACTTGTAGCTGCTATTCAGTAAAATTTGAGTGGCCTGGTTTGATTGAATGTTACGAGATCCAAATAAATTCCGGATTTAGTTTACTTGCTCAGGCATTTAATACTACTTATCCTTCGGTAAATAATTTAGAAGAAACTATTAAACTTTGGCTCTCTCCGCATAAGCTAACCCTTGCTATTTATGCTTCGTTTATGGGTTATCTAACAGATTGTTTAACTAAAAATAAAACATTCGACGTTAATTGTGATTCATTAAAAAAACTTAAAATAGCTTTTCTTGATAAGGCTAAATTGGAACTTTTGGAACAAATTGCATTAATTAGTAGCGATATTTCTAAAAGTGAAGATATTGAAACTCAAAATTGTAGCAGTCCTTTCCTCTACAAAAAATCTTCTATCGGTTCAAACAGTAAAGAAAAGGTAGATTGCTTTGAACTCGCTTTAACCATTTAGTACGCATATACAAGAATTTGTCCCAATCAGTGGATTTGATTCACATTAAATGGTCGCAATGAACAATCATATAATGAAGATGACACTAATAATAAAATTGTAAATTTTATACAAAACGCTAGTGCTCAACATCCATATATGAACAACATTAAGACCGAAGATGAGCTGGAAGCACCAGTTTCAATATCAAATAAGAAAATTAAAAGGAATTAAGTTGCTTCGAAAAATGAATTCATAATAATGAAAAGATGCTACATTAAAGTCCATCGTTGGATTTTGCTAATGTCCAGTGAAATCTCTTGAAGATGAATTAGTAATCGGTTAGCAACTTGTTAGTAGCCAACTAGTAATCTGGCTTTTATGCAGAGTACAAGTGGAAACTAGTTTATCTTTACTTTATTAAAAATATTTTTTTATAGTTAAATTGTAAAGTCTTACTCAAATAGTAATAAGCCCGAGGCTCAAGTAAAAAAATTTTCACTTGAGCCTCGTAATAGCTATGGTTTTGGCGGTGTAAATGGAGAGGCGATTGAAGTACTTGTACTCAAAAGATTATTTGTCAGTGCGAA
Organism: Gammaproteobacteria bacterium; assembly: GCA_013816845.1. NCBI lineage: Bacteria > Pseudomonadati > Pseudomonadota > Gammaproteobacteria > Gammaproteobacteria bacterium. The sequence continues at coordinate 28,654 of JACDDU010000006.1, read as the reverse complement.
CAACCCTACGCTGGCCGATAATCCCAGGATAAATTTATCCTTACGCGAAAAATTTAATTGATTAGCTTTTTCAAATAAATTCCCAGGTTTCCAAATATTGACTTTTAATGCTTTGCCAAATTCTTGTCGGAATTCAGAAGAATTAGCATATTCATGCAATGTTTTTTTAAATATTTCCAAACCTTTTTCAAGTTGTTTAGGATCCCATGGCATTTTTCTTTCATTACCAGGAACTGTTGGCGTTTTTGCCATCATATCAAACATTTCACCTGGCTTGGGCCCTTCTAGCGGAATACCTGGAATGTACTCTTGCTTAGGATTTCCTCTTCCCCAAATATGTGTATGAAGCATGCTCGGTTCCTTTGTATTACCTATTTGCGTAATGCCAAATTCATCTAAGGAGTGAGCATTGTTGCCAGCTTGAGCAGTTTGCACAATAGGCAATCCTAGCTTCTTATATATTTCCACCATTAATGTAGTTACCGAAGATAAACCTTTTTGTTCTCTCAGCGTGTATTGGCGGTTGAAAGTAGATTGAATGTCAGCGTCATCCATACCAACATAGGTAACTAATGCCCGATACCCTCTTTTGTCAGTAGGATTAAGTTTTAAAGCATAATTATATTTGTCATTGGCCTTGATGAAAGCGACGCAGGTACCCTCTTTTGTTGAATCAAGAGCCCAGTGATTTTCAGGATATGTGTGTTCCATATATTTGTGAATATTTCCGCTTAGCATTTTTCTCTCCCTATTATTAAATCAATGTGTGTCAAAATATCATTTTTATTAGTTCCTATCTAGGGGTGTATTAAGCAGATCTTTCGTAAGTGTTCGTGGAACCCTGTATTTTCATAAATGGATGTCTCAGCCCTATATGGGCGGTAGAAGTGTTTTTTTGGGCAAAGCTTTTTTATAGAAAGTCATTTTGTCCGCCCAAAAAAAATCTTAACCCTATTAGTAAGATGTCATTTAAGAGGCCTCAGCATCTCGAGATAACTCCGATAGGATAAATGATTGCACTGAATTGAGAAAAATGTTAAATCAGATTATTGTATGTAATTGTTACGACAAAAATTTATATACAATTTAATTCTTTTTAAAATAAAAAAATAATAAGGAAATATTTATGTTAGCAAGAGCATCTACTACTGCACTCATGAAATTACTAACGAGAAAAAATTTAGCACGGGCCATCCCAAAACAATCCTTTCATACTTCAGGGCCTTCTCGTTCTCCTTGTATTTATGAATCTACTGATGAAACATTTTCCCGAATACAAAGTGAACATGCCGCTGAACGTAAGCATTATTCTAATAAAGTTGAGGAATTGGCGTCCCACAATAGACAATTAGAAAAAAAATTATGTGAGTCGCGCAGTCTTTTGTCATTTCTTTTCAGAAACAGCAAGCAAGATTTACCTGATAATAAAATTGAACTGATTAAAAACCATTTGAAAGAGCATAAGTCTCATCGCATAGAAGAGCAGAATCTTCTTATAAAACGGTTAGAATCCAAATCAAATCAATTAAAAGACGATGTCGAGCAAAGTAAATCCTATATAAATAATAAGGAAAGTTCAATAAAACAACATGAAAATAAAGCTAGGTACGAAATCACAGAATCTAAGAATCGTTTAAGTAACACGAAAAATGAATTAGAACAGATGTCTGATGCTCTTAGCTCCTTGAAAAAAATGGATGTCAATTCTAATGAGTTTCTTGAAAATCGAGAACTTGGCGAGAATATTAGTAAAAGGTTTAGAGTCTAAACTTTTTACCTGTAATAAGTGTTGTTTGATAAATATGTGGCTGCTTCAACAACCGTGGAGCAGCCACATCGAATGCAAATATTAAGTGGACGGAGTGTTGCCTTCAGTTATGATTGTTCCACTACGATTTCCAAATACTGATAACGCCTCATCACTTATGTGGTTGTAGCTAATATCTAAATAATCCCAATCTGCTTTTGCTAAATGATAAGCAGCTGCATCATGAAGATTAGTATTGCGTAATCCCAAAGCGATTAAATTATTATCGTTGCTTTGTTTAAAATCATAGATTACTTTGGCAATACCATCACCAAAATTTATATCATTTAGTAATAATTTTTTGACACTTAAATATTTGAACATTGATTTCATACCATCTAGCGTGAGATTATTATTAGATAAGTCTAGTTGAAAGAAAAATTGCGCTTTGCCTATAGCAATTGCGGCTTGATCATCAATTTTATTATTTGCTAAATTAAGTCCAACAATATATTTATTTTTTAATAAATTATATACACCCTTATTAGAAATATTATTATTATTTAATACTAAATATATATATTCTGCATTGACTTGAGAAAGTTTTGCTGCACCATAATCCATTATATTGTTATTAGAGAGATCGATCGTTAGTATATCGATATTCTTTGTAGCATAATAATCACCTAGTGCGCTTGCCGCTCCATCTCCCAAATTCATATCACGTGCAATGAGGGTGATCGCATCTTTATAATTAGCCCCTTGTAGGTCATTTGCTACCTTTAAAAGGTCATCCGCAGTCAAATTGTTTCCTGATACATCAATACGATTAAGGTGATACCCAGAGAAATCTGGTATACCAGTGCCATCAAATGCATTGTAAGCAAGATCTAAACTTTTAAGATTATTTGTATTGAATAATACCGCAGCGCCCTCATTACCAATTTTATTATGATTTGCAATCAGATTTTCTAATGAATAGGTCGCTTTTGCTAATACTATTGCCCCCTTATTATTAACAAAGTTGTAGCTAATATCCAATTCTTTAAGGTAAGCAGTACTTTTTGCAAATAATATTTCAATACCACGTGAAGTTAATTGGTTATGCGATAAATCAATTGCACCGATGTGAGGGGGAAACGTTTGCATTTTTTTGATTAAAATTGGCATATCAGCATCTGTAAGATTGCAATTTGATAATTTAAAACAACTTCCCCTCGAACCACATCGATCATAATGCGCTTCTAAGTGATCAAGACAAGACGGCTGCAGATTTGGGTGACCATATACTATGGTTGTAGCAAATGTTAAAAGTAAAGCAACAGTATTTTTTAACATAAATATCCTTTTACGAGTATGTAACTATTTTAAAGCTACGGATTATACACTAAAAATTTCCCATTAAACGAAGTTTGCAATATTGAACGTATATGTAGAATGTCTGTTAACTCTTTATTTACAAAATATTTTTAAAACCTACAAAGTATTTTAATTGTTTCTAGTAAAGTGGTGTGCGATCGCTTTTAGCGTCTCTGTCGCGTTTTTAGTTTCTCTGTCGCCCTTACTTCTTTTTCCTCTTCATAGAATTTCTCCGCCTGTGTACCCTTAGCTTGTTCCTTTTTAAAATTATTTATGTAACCCTCAAAATGAGAAAAACCCCCTTGATAAACACCTATTTTTTCCTTTGATTTTTTTATCCAAGTATTTTTATCTAAGGATTGGATGTATTTATCCATATTTTCAGGTTCTGGCCAGTTAGCATTTTTTATTCCCATATAATATATAGAAAAGGCCATTATAAAAGAGTTATATTCATTTCCTTCTACGTACTCAGCATATTGCTCCGCCGTTTCGAAGTTTTTTAAGTTTAGTTTTTTATCCTTAAAAGATTCATTTACAGCATTACATGATTCGAATATAAAAGTTTGTAAAAGTTCAACTTGACTTAAATTATTCCTTATAAAGATCGTATTTTTTTCAGGTAACCAACATCCCAATGAAAATAAATTGTTTTTTGAGAAATCCAGAAGTAAATTAGGATGCTGTGTTATCAGCTGTTTTAATAAAGATTTAGAAGATGGATTTGTGATAATTTTTTGTAATAACCAAACTAAATCTTTTTGCATATTATCAAGACAAACAATTTCAACGCTTCCTATATCTGCGATGTTAATTCGCGATTTTGACATCGTAATAGATACCTCGAATAATCTATATTATTAATAATGAGATAAAAAATAATGTATTTAATTAAAAATAATTTAAACGCAAACAGTTACAAACTTGTAAGTCTCGACCTCCGCGATTTAATCGGACGTAAGCGCGTTTTAGCATGTACGTGCGGAAACGCTTACTCTTTTCGAAGTTTCTCTTCAAGAATATTTTTTAATACCATCGAGATTATCAGTGCTGGCAGCTTTAAAAAATTTAAGACTTTGTTTTCGTATTTTTTCTTCAGCTTTTTCTTTAAATCTAAATATAAACTATTATTGTTGATCTTATTGCGTGTGATTTTAGCATGATATGTTCATAATTAACACATAATTACACGATAAATTCATAATAGTTGACGTAAATCAAAGCCGCCTAGACGGAACGGGCTCAGCTAACTTACTGATTAAATTTAAGCAGGGGCTTTTGATCAAGTTCAGACTGCTAAAATAGGTCACACCCCGTTACTGGTAGGGACGTGCCGATGGATACGAATGCTGTTCATGGGTTGGAAAGGTAATAAAGTGCAGTAATAAGCTCGAGAATATCTGTTTAGAATTGGTAATTATGCGCTGAGGTAAATATCCAAGTATCGTTGAAAACAGGAAGCGCTGCGAGCTCGCACCTATCAACAATAAAATTTTAAAAGCCTTAGAATAAATGGGGACAAGTGCAATACTTGACCCCATTGCTTCAGAAAATGTTATGCCTAAACGCACAGCCTAACTTTAAAGCTTATCCACAATGAAATGTATCGCCCCAATTGTCTAACTGCCATTTGAGGGTACATATATATTTACCAAAATAATAACCTTGCGCAGAGCATGCATTTCGCGACTGATCAGATGTATCCTGAAGATCGTTGAAGCGATGTCCATCGTATGAAGTAATAGATTGATATCTTTCAATTTGAAAACGCATTTGATCAACATCATTTGCACAAGAAGGAGTAGAAGCAGCATTGGTGATACCGCTCGTCATACTCAATACTGCTATCGCGACCATTGTTTTAACTTTCATTTTTAAACTCCATGTTAGATGAATGAAGAATGAGGTGCATATTACCGATAAGATATGTAAATAACAATGAATAACTTGATCTCTTATTACTTTTATTATTAGATAGATCAATTACCAACAAGTTGGAGTTGCTGAAATATGAAAATAACAATGGTAGCCATATTGTTAGGATTTTTTACGGCAAGCGCTCATGCGGCGAATATGGCTTATATTGAAGTCAATTCCAATCGTTTTGAAAATGTTGGATGCTATGTTGACTCAGACAAAAAGCAGCCGTTTTTTCAAATCGCTTCGATTTTTGCGGCAAATATTAATGGCAACGATCCAAACAAACCTGTTATTTATTTGAACCCTCAAGTAACAGCTACTTTGTCTTCATCCCAAGTGCAACGTCTACATGAGAAAGGCATTAAAGTGCTCGTCACATTATTAGGAAATCATCAAAACGCCGGATGGGCCTGCATGACAAATGCATCCGCTGCGAAAAAATTTGCGAGTGATGTCGTAAATTTTGTGAATCAGTATAAACTTGATGGTATTGATATCGATGATGAATATTCTAAATGCGCGACCAACAATTATTCTATGATCATGATGGCACAAGCCATCAAAACCCATCCTGGATTTAAAGGCAAATTATTAACAAAAGCTTTATTTGCTGATTACAGCCATTTCAAATCAAATTATCAAGGCCATAAGTTAAGTGAATATCTAGACTTTGGGTGGGAGATGACCTATTCCAACTCGGATTTGATGGGTAGATTAAAAACTTATATTCAGTCGGGTATGTCAACATCCAAGCTCATGATCGGTGCACAAACTGGAAAACGTTATCCCGATGCCTTTGAGATAGGAAAATTCACTGCTCAAAATCAACTAGCAGGCATGATGGTTTATGATGTCAAAAAAAATTCTCAACTTTATTTATCTGAATTACAGAAAGGGAACAGCAATGGCCGTGTAACGGTGGATGTCCTGCCTGGCTGTTTAAAATAAATAAAAACAGTAATTTGATTTCTTCTTCTTATTAAGCAGGGAAATATAAGCAATTAATCAGTCGGCCCTGCACCTCTTATTTGGATTGAACTCATTCCTGGCGTAAAATTAATTTTTATCTGCCCGTCACAAAACTCAACAAGTTTTTAACTTAACATCTAACCGCCAGTATTAGGAAGCCAAGGATCATAATAGAAAATCTTTTTTAACACCAGCCGAACTTACTCCAGTCTATAAAGCTAATGCAGGGTACATCTGTGCTTCTCTGTAAGAATTGCGGAAGCTTGATTATCTACAGAAATATTTTGCCAATTTTGCTTCCTCATTGCAGCATATACTGTAAAAGCAAGCCGTAACTTTTCAGTATTAAAAGACCACTTTGTCAATAATTGGTGGCTATCAAATAAATCGCGACTTACTTCTCTTTCCAGTAAAGCATTTAGTTTGCCAGCTGCAAGTTCGTGGATATCTAGTATCTTTGCCTTTGTTGCTTTTGGCCAAGCTGGTGATGAGCGCCATGATACTTTCCAAAGAGGTATGCGATATATATAATTTAGATCGATTTCAAGCCCACCTTTTGTACCCATCCCACTCTTATATACGATAACGGTTTTACCTCCCGCATGGCCTCTAGGGTTACGATGCAATTCATATTGAAGCCTCTTACAAATATCTAACAAAATAGTTTCAAGTTCCGGTTTTTCCTGTTGCATTATGTTTTTATCAACTGCGCCAATGTAATTAAAATCTAAATCAACTGATAGTCTGGGAAACTGATCAGTACAAAATAAATTTATGCTGTACCACCTTTTAATACCAACCTATCGGATAAATAACTCATTGCTATAAATTCTTCTAAAAGTTCCAATAAATGGTAAACTTTTTCTATCATTTTTGGCCGATAGCCCCTACTTCTTGCTTGTTGTCTTAATTCTTGTTCAGATATTCGGAACATCAGGTTCTTCCCATGTTCGGTTAACAATTGCTAGCGGTACAATGAGTTGCCATTTTTCAAAGAGCTTGCCCTTCCCTTGTTGATCTCGATTCATATAGTGAGGTTGTTTAGGAATGTAAGGTACCAGCTTTTTTAATTGGTTTTCGTCAACTGCAAAATGGCTAGGACGTTGTTCTAAAAAAAATCCTGTCTTGGCAATGGTAGTGGCATTTTTTAATAGCAACGCGTAGTTAATTAGCTTATCAACATCTAATTTTCATAGCCATGGTTCGATGTTGTATATAACGCATCACCATACCACTTACGTTATCCCTACAAAAATTGCTAATAAATATGTTGTGGAAGATGATAAATCAAGAAAGCCAAAAAAATCGTTATCTATTCAAACCATATTTGAGAAGCTTGATAAGCAATACACTAGGGCAGGAGCCTTATTAAAGGGTTTAAGATTGCGTGAAGGTTTGTCGCAAGTTGCATTTGCTAAGAGAATTAAGGTAACTCAGGCTAACTTATCTAATATGGAAAATGGCCAAAGATCGATAGGAAAGATTATTGCAAAGAGAATTGAGAAAGTTTTTGGTACGAATTATCGTTACTTTCTTGAGTAGAATGAGAATTCAAATGAACTTCTCATACTTCTTAGTTATGAGATTATTATCAAAGGTCTACTATTCGCGTACCAAATCAATTTTAGTTATAAATCAAATCTTGAATGTGCCAGATTAGTGCGGTGTCCCTTTATTACTGGTTAAAAGGGCCTTGCATGTGAAATCTAAGATGTTGTAACTATCGATAATTGGAATTTATCGAAAAGTAAGACGAAAGTAGATTACTAAAAATATTGAATTTAACTAAATAGGAATTTTTCGATTTCATATCAGAAAATATGATTGGTTATTAAGCATACCGCTAATAACTTCTTCATTAATTTCAAAAAATATTTTGTTATATTGAATTGTCCTGAATTAGATCGTGCAAAATACTTAATATAACCCTTGAATTTTGTTAACAAATTTGTTAACATTATGGCTGGATGGGATAAGTTATATTTATGAAGTGGAAAATTACTTATTACAATAAATCCTGTTAAAGAAGATGCTCGCGCACTTCATAAATCTATCAAAGCAAAATATGAAGCTATTCTGGATAAAATATTGGAGCATGGCCCTGATCTTGGTCTTCCATTTACAAGAGCGATGGGAAAAGGACTTTTTGAAATTCGCGCCAAAGGTCATGCAGGAATTTCCAGGGGATTTTTCTGTACCCTTTCTAATAATACTCTGGTAATACTTCACGTCTTTGTTAAGAAGACGGAAAGTACCCCTAAAAAAGCATTGGAACTGGCTATAAAACGAATGAAAGAGGTGAAAAGTCATGACCTATAAACCAGTACATCGTGATAATAAATCACGGAAAGAAATATTAGCTAATCCAGAAACTCGCGCAATATACGAAGCGACAAAATTGCAAATTGACCTTGCCATGAAATTAAAGAAAGCGCGTCTGAAACGGAATCTGACACAAGATGATGTTGCTGAAATTATGCATACTAAAAAACCAGCGATATCACGCTTAGAAGCAATCAATGATAATGTACATCATTTTCCATCATTGCTTACGCTTATTAAATTTGCATCTGCAATTGGGTATGAATTGAAATTTGGCTTAACTCCTATTAAGAATCTTAAAAAATTTAAATTAGAAAACCACCGAGAAAAATAAAATTTCCTGGCGTTACCCCCATACTTTTTAGTTTTAAATTATCCTAAGAAACAGTGGCAGGCACATGCGTGTATGATGGCCAGTTATTATGACAAGTAGTTGAAAAATTAAGAACTGTTGATAAGATGTCGCCTCTTTTCATAAGAAATTAAAATGGTAATGACTCACTCAGGATATGCTGATTTTAAATAATGAACTTAGGATTAATAATAGGGTTCTATGACATATAGGGACGAATTGTTACGCTGTTTAATAATTGCTAACCTTGTAATAAAGAAATCATACAGATTAAAATGAATACTGTTAAATTTATTAAAAAAGGGTAGAAACCTGTTAAGCTAGGAACAACCCGATTGAATAAAATTGCCATTAAATAATAAAATGAATATAAGACAGTTAATACAAAGAAAGCTAAAAATATCCGCCAAAAAGATACATTTAGAGTAACTAGGTTATCAGATCGAAAGAGATGATAAACATACACGATGTGAAAAGCTAAAAAGCATAATCCAAATGTGATTGCGACTGTGATCAGTATATTCTTAAGCATGAGTAATTCTCAATATCTAATTAATCTTAAATTTTGAATTTAGAAATTTTAAAAACTTAGTTGTGTAAAATTGTTTTAGATAAAATATCTTTGGCGATTTCAAATCGTCGTTCGTTTCATGTCCATCAAAATTTGGTTTGATACGAATAGTATGGTTATTTAAAACATCAATTTGCGCTGTATCACAATGATAATAACTACTGATATCTCTCACAAACTTTAAATAAAATGGTAAATCCTTTTCTTGTTCAACTTCTACTCCAAAAGCACCTAATGCACCTTGATAATCAGTACGATAAGCACGAATATAAAAATCATCAATTTTTTTATTTGTTATTAATTTACGAGTCTCCTGGTTAACTCCCGAATCCAGATAACTCGTAAATTCAAAGTAATTAAAAATATTTGCAATACCTAGCATGAGAACAAAAAAAACGGAAATGATTAAAGGAATTGAAATTAAAAAACAAGAAAGAATTCTAATATTTTTTTTCCAGATGGGAAATAAAATATTAAGTAACAATAAAGTTGCAAATAGCGTTGCAATAGCAATGCATGATAAAAAAACATTGAAGAAAGATAAAGATTTAAATAAAAAATTATAGGCTGGATTTGAAAAATCGACATGAATACCAGATCTTAATGATGCAAAGCCGCTAAAAATGATAATAAGTAACTGTTGTAAAGATCCGAAAAATAAATTCATAAATAATGGAAGTAATGTTGCAATTACTGCCAATTTAATTAAATGGTTTTCAATCTTCCTTTTTTTCTGAAGAAATAAAACTAAAATCAAAACAAAAGATGCAGCAGGAACATAAAAATAAATTAGATAAGCTGTGAGAATAATTAGGCCAATGTAAACTAAAGATTTAGCTGTATTGATATCCAATGTTTCTGGCATACTATTTTTGCTAATAAATCGTTTCATTACTGACAAGCCACCTGATGTAGAATGCATTATGCTATAAATTTATATGTTATTTTTTTTATTCATTAATTTTTATAGACGCAACAATTTTCTGAATAATATCATTCCAATTTTTATAGTTACTGTCATTTAAAAATATTAGGAACTCCAATCGCTTGTTATGTACAATAGTTGCGATGGTGCAATTATAAAGTGTGGAAGAATCGGGCATGGGGGATTTAACTTTAACCATTACAAAATTGTGCCCATTAATAATCAATTTCCTTTTCTCATAAACAGTAGCATAGGGATTTTGTTGTTTCACAAATTGTTCTAAATTATTTAGATAATCATCAAGTGTTGATCGGCTCTTAATTAAATCGACGATAATGTTATTATGATTTTTGTCAACAAATACATACTTAGGTTTATTCCAGCCAGAAAATTTTTGTTTAGTATCTAGTTCTGCAAATCTAGATATAGAATCATCTTCTGGAGGTGAATTAAAACTACTCGGTATATTAATTGTTAGGTTTCCACCATACAACGAAACGCGATGAAAATCATTTGAAGCAGCGAATACAATGTTGAATGCTAACATACATAAAATGATTGATCCGACATAAAGAAAGAACTTTAGATTAACGAACATTTTCATAATATTTTTACCTGTACGAAAGTAGAAGTTATTTGGCCTAGATCAATCCAGATCTAAATTGAATCATAATACGTAAATAATGTGGCGAATTATACAGTGTAGATGTTCTGGACACAACAATGATTACCGAGTACCCTTATTATCTGCATATATGGAATAGGGCATTTTTATGGTAAATCTAAACACAATTACACCATTATTTATCATGGCTGAAGGCACTGACAATATAGGCAAAAATATTGTTAAATTTGCGCATGATGATTATAACAAAGAACTTGGGGCAGCACTCATTGATGCCAAGAATGATGCCGATGCTATTTCAATATTTCTTAGTGAGTACAAGGATTCAGTAGAAACCCTGCGTTCATATGCTAAGGAAGTTGAAAGATTATTGTTGTGGTGTATTCATGTGGCTAAAGTAAATATATCCAGCCTGCGCCGTGATCACTTAACCAATTATCAAGATTTTTTGAAAAATCCCTCTCCAAAAAAGCTATGGTGTGGTCCTAGTATTGGGCGGTTAAAAAAAGATGGTACGCTAAATTCAGATTGGCGCCCTTTTGTAAGGGGTTTAGGCGCTAATTCAATTAAAAAGTCGATTAAAATTTTAGATTCATTTTTTAACTATTTAGTACAAACAAATTACCTCGTCGGAAATCCACTTGCAGTTAATAGACGTCGTAAGCGGCGGAATCAAGCTAAACCACGTATTATTGATCGTTATTTAGAATTGGATGAAATTCATGCGACGCTGAATGCATTGTCTGAGTACCCAACTGACGATGATACGAAAGCATTTCAAGCTATACGTGCGCGCTACATTATATTATTGCTATTTTATTCCGGGCTTCGCATTGCGGAAGCTGCTAATCATAGTATGGGCAATTTTATGCAGCGAGAAGGAAATTGGTTTTTACGGGTAATTGGTAAAGGGAAAAAATTACGCGAAATTCCTGTGCCAGATGAATTAAGAGAAGCATTAGCTAATTTCAGGGAAAAAGTAAGCTTACCTACTCCGCAACCGAAATTTCGAAAAAATACACCACTTATCCCCATGCAGAACTTAAAACAATCCATTCGACCACGGAGAATTGACCAAATATTAAAATGGGCATTTAATCTGGGTGCTAATCAGTTTGAACCTGATCATCCACAAAAAGCATCAAAACTACGCCAAGCTTCAGCCCATTGGTTACGACATAGTTACGTCACCTATCTCTTAGACTCTGGTGCACCTCTTAAGGTCGCGCAAGAAAACGCTGGGCATAGCGACATTGGTACAACCATGCTTTACCGACATGTGGCACAGACAGATCGTTTTGAGGCAACTCGACATTTATCACTTCGAAAGATAAAGTCTTCTTCAAAAAATTAAGGAAGCATAATGCCACGCCTAAGCATTCTTTCACCGGAGGAAATAATGCTATTTGATAAGCCACCTCGTTTTTCAGTAGAGCAACGACAAAAATACTTCCATCTTAATGACAAACTACTTCTTTATTAAAGAATTTGAGAACACCTACCAATAAAGTCTGCATGGTATTGCAATGGGGTTATTTTCGCGCAAGCGGTCGATTTTTCCTTGTCACTGATTTTTGTTTACCTGATATTCGTTATATTTCTCAGCAATTAGATATCCCCTACTCTAGTATTGATTTAAATGATTACCAGGAAAAACGAAAAATTTGCGGAGAGCATCAAATAGCTATTTTAAAGGCAATGAATTTTCGTTATTTCGATACAGATGAAAAAGAATGGATGAAATCGCAGTTAGAAAATCTAATTTCAAAACACATGCAACCTAGGGAAATTATTTATTATTTAGCATCGCAATGTCATCAACGACAAATTGAGATACCCAGCTATCATTATTTTTCTGATAACATAACTAAAATTTATAATTCGATTGAAAATGATTTGGTAACCATTATTAAACAAAAAATCGTGTCAGAACAGATAAATAAATTACTCTTAATCTTAGATGAAAACCATGAATCTGTATCTCCATTAATTACACAATGGAAGACTCATAATCAATCAACACAAGTGAAACAAATTGATGCTGAAATGGACGTATTCAATCAAATCAAAATGACTTTCTATATTGTTCTTCCTCTTCTACAAGAGCTAAAGCTTTCGGCTAATAGTAGTTACTACTATGCAACATGGGTAAAAAAAGCAAAACTTAGCCAACTTAAACAAATGCCAGATAAGGCGAGGTTGTATTTACATCTGAGTGCTATGTTCAGCATCAGTTTTATCTACGACAAGATTCATCGATTGATATTTTTTTAAAATCAGTTCAATCTATTCGAAATCAAGCCAAAAATAATCGAATTGCTAATGAACATGCACAACGTGGTGATCGACTTATTTTGATGAAGCAATTGATTGATGAACAAGAGTACCTGGAAAAGTTAATTATTGAGATAACAGAAATTATTAATCAAGATCATCTTTCAGATCATAATAAAATTAGTGAAATTAAAAATCTTATCCAACAAAACCAAGTTATTCAGGAAAAAATTAACCAACAGGCGCCTATAACTAAAAGCCAGCAATTAAGACAATTTCTTAATGATGATACTTATTATAATATGTTAGAGAAGCTATCAATGCGATTGCAACGTCGTGTTTCAAGGATTGTCAAGTCAGTTGATTTTAATTCCGATACATCTGATCCAAAAATCATCTCAGCTATCCAATATTTTAAGCAAAAAGATGGCAATATTGATCAGCATGCTCCAACAGAATTTTTGGATAATAACCAAAAAAGAATTGTTTATGATGCTGATAATAAAATACGTCAATCCTTATACAAAGTTTTGTTATTTATTCATATGGCAAGCTGCATTAAGGCAGGCAGCCTAAATCTTAAATATTCCTACCAATATAAAGCTATTCAGGACTATTTAATTTCTGAAGTGCTATGGAAAACTAATAAGGATTCGCTTCTTGAATCCGCAGGATTAATGCACTTTGCCGATATCGAACAGGTTCTTTCACAATTTAAAGATATATTAGATGATCGCTATCATCGCATTAATCAACGTATTGAGAAAAATAAAAATTTACAAATTTATTTTGACGATAATAATAGTTACACCTTGAGTACACCACGCTTAGAGAAAAAGAACACCGAGACTATAGCTGATTTATTGTTAGAATCTGGCTTTATACCTATCATTCAGATACTCAGTGATATAAACAAGGTCACTCAATTCGCCGATGACTTTAAGCACTACAGTGTCAAGAACCAGAAACTTAAGCCTACGTCAGAAACAATTATTGCTGGCTTGATGGCGAAAGGACACAACATCGGTATTGATAAAATTAGTCACATTTCGATCGGGATTAATGGAAATACTTTACGTCAAACAGTGAATTGGTTTTTTACATTGGGAAATATTCACTCTGCAAATAACACCATTATAGATTTCATTAATAAACTTTCTTTATCAAATGTATTTAAATATCATGCCGAGATTACCCATACGGCGAGTGATGGACAAAAATATCAAGTGTCGGTAGATTCACTGCTTGCTAATTATTCTTTCAAATATTTTGGTAAAGACAAAGGTGTTAGTGTGTATACATTTGTTGATGAAAAAAACTCCCTTTTCTACTCAACTGTAATCAGTGCATCGGAAAGAGAGGCTGCATATGTTATTGATGGTTTACTCCATAATGATGTAATTAAAAGTAATATTCATTCAACTGATATGCATGGTTTTACAGAATCTATTTTCGCAACATCTCACTTTATTGGCACCAGTTTTGCACCTCGCTTTAAGAACCTTAACAACCAATATATTTACGCATTTTCAGCACGTCAAACATACGCTAAAAAGGGTTACAAGATTTTACCGAGTCGAACCATCAATTCCAATTTACTTCGTGAACATTGGGATGATGTACTTAGATTTATGACCACGATTAAATTAAAAGAAACTAGCGCATCACGTTTATTTAAGCGATTAAGCTCGTACGCCAAAGATCACCCATTATATAAAGCAACAAAAGAGTTTGGTCGCATTATTAAAACACAATTTATTGTAACTTATATTGATGATGTTGAACTGCGCCAACACATTGAAAAGCAATTAAACCGAGTTGAGTTGTCTAACAAGTTTTCTAAGGCCGTATTTTTTGATAAGAATGGCGAATTCCCGGTTCCTACCCGTGAAGAGCAGGAAATAGTAACTGCCTGCAAAACTCTCATACAAAATGCCATTATTCTTTGGAATTACCTCTACTTATCGCAGCGATTGATTAATACAAAAAAAGCTCAAGATCAATCTGACCTACTTGGCACCATCAAAAACGGCTCCCTTATGACATGGCAGCATGTTAATATGCGCGGAGAATATGATTTTACAAAAGCAGCCAACAGTTCAAAGTTCGACATAGCCAAGATTTTGTCACTCAAAATTGAACATGATGCGGTTTAATCAAACTCAAACGTAACAATTCGTCCCTATATGTCACGAAACCCAATGTTGCTGAGGTTTCGAAGCCATCTTGAAAGCGTTTAAGAAATAATGGATCATTTATATCGGAGATAACTTGGTCTAAAAGATTTCCTCCGATTCTGCCGCCTTGAACACCATGTACAAAGAAGGGAACCCCAGCTTCTTGAAATGATTCTTCATATTGACGAAGCGGTGATGTTGCACCTATTGATCCAAAATTTTTTAGAGTAAATGATGGGCTAGAACAAGGTGCAGGTATTGCGGTTGAAATTACGAGATTGCAAGAAGAACATAAAGTACCGCAAAATCTTCAAATAAGCTTTGTTAAAATGGCTGATACGGATTTAGATGCTGAAAAGCATGCCATAGATAATGCAGATATTGTTATTGTTGGGAATAGTACTACAAAGTCGCTATCGCCATTAACAAATTTCAAAAGATTAGGTTTTAACAAAATCCCCTACAAGCCACAAAACATTTCAGCTTCTTCTAGCATGCTAATCGGAGATAGCAAAGATAGCAGTAATTCTTTCTTAGTACGCGAGAAAAGTAACTATAGCGATGCATATTTTGCTTATCAAGCGTTACAGTATGCTAAAAAACAGGGGAAAAAAACTATCTTCATTAGTTTATTAGCTCCTTACGATTTACCTAATTATAAAGACGTTTCAGATGTGATGTTAGCTGGTTATAATTTTTATGGTTATCTCACCGATGGTAATCACGGATATTATCGTGGTCCAAGCATGCAAGCATTAACTCGGATTATCTTTGGCATAAGCCGGGCAAAGGCCAAACTACCTATTAACATTCCTAATCCTACAGAACCAACTGAAATTATTAATCCGCGTGGTTACGGATTAACGGATGACTTTTGATCTTTAGGGTTGCTCTGCAGAACGCCTAAATGGCGTTCTGTGAATCAACCTGCACCCCTTGGAATAGAAAGTCAGATCATCCTCGTGGATTATTTTCTGGTGACCTATTATTTTGAGCATAAAAATCTGAATCATTGATAGGATAATAATCTTGAATAAGAGACTTTTCACTATCATTAGGAGTAAGCATATTTGCTGGGTCTAGATGATAAGCTGTATATAGAAAATTCAACAAAGTTTCCCAATCTTTTGGTGAAAGTTTTCCCTTATAAAGAGAGTTTTTATAGGTCTGTGGATTATTATTGAAATTCACCCATCGTCTATTGCTAGTATTATTATTTACTTCAGAAGGAGCATCCTCAGTTATTATTGCAAGACGAATATGATTCAAAATTTTATCCTTGCTATTATAAAAAGTTGCTGTATAAGATCCTAGTAGCGTAGTACTATCTCTAAGCAACCATGCTGCTTTTGTGGGTTTCTCTAGCGCATTAGCTTCACTCATTATCTTTTGAACGTTTTCCAGATTCGTGGATTTAAAAATTCCTCGCTTTGGGTCTCGTGAGTCCATTGTCATTTCCCTCGTTTCTTTATATAAAACAATTATAACATTTGTTCAAAGACTTTATTAATTGGTTCATTGCATTTTTGAAGGAGAAAATGCAGGGTTTGGGTGGCTGATAACAAATGATTGAAAATAAGAGAATTATTATGTATTTCATAAAACGGACACATCAACCAATATTGGCAATGTTTTCTTTCGGAAAAAAAGATATTATTTTTCCAGTGTATAAGCTTTTGATCTTACCCCATCTCAGCACATCATTACCCATGAGTTTAGATACTGATGCCGTCATAAACATTTTTAGCCTTAATAAAATTCCTCAACCTTTGTAGTCCAATCCATATTGCAGTAGGACCAGGTTCCCCATCATTTTTTCTATTAAGATATCCACCAAATTGTGCAATTAAATTTAGCATTTTTGATAGAGGAATAGGTTTATTTGGTGGTTTTTTATGATGAGCCATCATATACGCTACTTTCCATTCTTCTTCGGTAAAAACAATATGGCATGATGCGTCAGGACATTCTCGTGCTAGCATGCTTAAGTAAAGAATACCCAAGCAATAATCATGTAAAGTGTTAAGCAGGAATCAAATCGTTGCTTGGTTTCTAGATGTAACTCAATAGAACACATTTGTTTGCTATCGGGAAACGGTATAAAAGATTTCTTGGCTAACGATGATGGGGATTCGGTTTGCGCTTCGACAAAATTAATCTGGGTAGAAACTAATGTCGATTTAAGATTATCCTTCATTTGACCGGTATTGATGCTTAACGCTTTAGTAATATCAGCTAGCGAATAACGATCAATCAGTGTCTTGACCTCGTCCCATAAATGTTTTGGAATTCTTTCGCGCTTTTTTGTACGAGTCGCTCGCCAGTGTTCAAAGTGTAATTTAACTTCATCTAAGGATAATACGTTTTGCTCCATGATTTGGGCTCAATTGAAATATTAAGGCCTAGGATATTAGTTACTGGTAGAGAGTGTCACGCAGCTCACCCGAAAGGACACAAATGATTAAATCCAGAAGAAAAAGAAAAAATAAATGATTTAAGGGAAATTATTAAAAAAACATGGGAAAAATGTGATTCGTCAATCACCATTCAGCATTCAAGGTTAAACCTTTGGAAGAAATTATTAAAACCTTTGCTGAACAAGTCCTCCATGAGCGTAAAGAAAAAAGTAAGCTTCCTTCGTTAAAAAGCTCCCTCTATAAAGGAATAATCACGCCATTTTAATAAACCTAAAATCTGAATTAATGCACTGGCAGTATTCGCCACGGTGGAATTCTATAGGTTTATAAAAGAATCCATTCATATGTAGTGGGTGGCTCAAGCGGCATAAGCATTTTTGCAGATCTATCCTGGGATAAAATTATTTTTCTGGGCGGCGCAGCTGGAACCTATGGCTGAAAACCGCAGTTGATGAATCCTTGCGGTAGGATCATTTTGAGCTACGATAGCTTTTTACCCACCTTAAGATAATCTTTTGGCACGATTTTAGGGGCGCAGAACTAATAGTTTCTTAAGGCACTTTATATATACTGAGTTTATTCCATTTAATCTTAAAGAATTTAACCTATGCGGTTTTCTTTCCCTAGGCTGGAAAAAGCCAAAAGAAAATATGCTTATTTACATCCCCACGACACCGATCAACGGCCAAGTATATTAAACATGCCTATAGGGTCAGGGGACGGTGGCAAACCCAAAACCCTTGAAGCTTTGGTTACTCCCTATTTAGATGCAGAAGCTGTTACTAACTTAAAAAAAGCACATGGGCCCTCTTCATCCCAATCCAATCGTGACCGCGTCAACGAGCTATCCTTCTCTATCTCGAATGAGACCTTATATAAGGCTCGTATGGTGGGATTATATGGAGGTCTCATCGTTGGTGTAGGCAGTGGGATAGTTGTTGGCGCAATACTCGGCATAGCCGCAGGGCCTGCTGGTATTATTTTTGGGGCAATAGTAGGTGCTCTCGCCGGATTAATTGGTGGCACAATCTTTGGTCCTTTAATTCTTATGGCAGCAGTAGCAGCAGCGAAGGCATTTTCTTTTGGCGTTAAATTTTCTGTTCTTTATACTTTGGCAACGCTGTATGATGGCATAGATCATATAGCAACACGTATTTATGAATACAAAACCAAATGTCAAAGTAAAAATACAAAGAAAACTGAAGTACCAAATAATTCTACGCCGCAACCATCGTTGCTTACTCGATTTTTTGCTCTAGCCCACCCAAAATCAACTGTAAAAGGACCAGGCGTTACCGTGCCCTTTTCTTCTAGCCAAAAGACGTTTAATCATACGCTCTTTCCCCCTGCTAACGAAAAAACATTTAACACAACACAACCAGAATACCATGGTGTCAAATCCCGCCTTGATCATACTTATTAGAGTAGCTTGCATAAACCTCTTTTCAGATTAGCTTAATCTAACTCGTTTAAAATGAACAAAAATATAAGAGAAAATATTCCTATGAAACTCCGATTATTAGTCTTAGAAGCTACTGACCAAGTGCAAGGTTGCGCTAATGCCATCAAAACAAAATTTGGTCTTAGTGAAGAAGATACATCCATCGTATTTGCTCAAGAAAGTGAAAATTGTTTTAAAGAGATAATAATGCGCGCGAGTTAGAAACGATCGTTTGCGTAGGCCACTCTAATGCCGCAACTTTAAGTCAATATAAACCTGAAGAATTTGCAAGCAAATTTTCAGATGAGTTTCTTAAAAAATTTACAAAGGAAGATAAACTAGCAGTTAAACATCTGTACATTGTTAGCTGTGAAACAGGTCTTCTTACAGAGGGTGACAAATGTTTAGCGAAAAAAATTACTGATGAACTGGACAAATTGAATTTTCACAATATTGTTGTCCATGCTGTTACCAGTCCAAAAAGACGCCCTGACTCAAAATTCGTTGGCATGCACGTACAAATTGTCCTTCATGCAGGAGCCACTCAAAAGCAGGGTATTGAAAATGGGGAAGTTCGGAGTTTCTTTTTAACTGACGCTCAACAAAAGGAACTAGAACGTATTGAACAAGAAGAAAAAACACATAAAGTTACATTACGAAAAGAACGAAATAAAATTGAAAGCCAAACGCGTACCCAATGTTTTCTTAGAACGGAAGACATTAAGCGTTAATTAGATAAACCAATAAATTCTTTTACACCTAGAAACGTACCTTACTGTGCAGATCACGTAGAAATATCTAGTCTGATAGCGACATTACGATCCGTAAAAAGAGTCATAAAACAAGTCGTTACAACGCCAAGATAAACAGTACTGAACAAGGAGGTTGGTCAGAAGTAACAATTAATATGATGGAAAACTGGAATATCTTCAGGAGGACGAAACTTCGGTAGCTACACCTCATAGTGAAACTTTGCCGAAAATGGGGTTTGGCATCGATACCGAATCGTAGAAAACTTTACCGAAAACAGACAAAAACGGCAAAGTTAACTTACTGACTAAAGGATAGTTACAGTCATATCTTGATAAGATTCTTGGTTAGTATAATTGGCAAACTCCAGATCTATACGTCCATATTTTTCAATTAACATTCGAGCTAGATGATTGATCACGCCCAAATCCATCTTCGGAGCACCGACTATGACCTTGCAGTTTGGTTTTGTAAAATGAAAAATATTCAGCTAAAATCCACTTTTACTTAATCTATAAAAATAATGAGAATAATTATGGACACCAGGAAAATAAATTCAACTTTAAAAGAAGAAAAGCCAAATTATGATGGCAGCGCGTCTTGGGATAAATTTTTCTATAATACAATCGATGAAAAAATAAAAAATGCAAAAAGCATTATTGATTTATATGAAATCGTAGACAGTGCAACAATGGAAATAGGTTATCAACAGAAGAAGGGATTTTGGAAATTTACAACTCCAATGATGATAAAACTGGAAAAAGCAAAAGGATTTGGCTATCTCAACATGATTCATGCAGGCGAAGATTTTATTAATTCTTCACATCTATATTTTAATAAAAATGCAACTAAAGCGGGATTTTTAGAGGGTCTCATAGCCGGTGGTCATTTAGCAACTGAGCAAAAATCCTTACATACTTTAGCAAATATCCGCGACAACAACCTGCGTAATTTTATTGTAAATCAGGCGAATTCAGAGTTAAGAAGATATCATCCGAGAGTAAACTTTATTTATCCAGATATGTCTAAGCTTTTGCTCCAAGCAAAGGCAATGCAATATATTTTTTCCCATCATACAATACCAAAAGTTTATGAAGAGCCAAAATCATATGAACAAGTTAAAACGCATGGCGAGATTGTTGCGAATTTAAAAGACTTTTCGAATCATAAAACTTTAATTAGAGAAAAGGCTTATGATAACGGATTTCTCCACATGCGTTACCAAAAGCATGAGACTAATAAAGATAAAAGAGCTAAAGACTTAGGTAACCTATGCTTGAAGGATGAGACACCAAAAGAGGTTTACAATACTTTAGCAAAGGAATGGCATAAATTCTTTGATTCAACAAATAAAAAAGATAAAAAATATGTTGAAGTAATTGAACAACAAATAAGGAAATTACATTTGTAATATTTAAATTTCGTTCACATAAAACACTTTTAAAATCTTTTAAGAGATACATACTATAAAATTGTGGGTGCGAAACGTGGTTCACCAGGCGTTGCAACAATCGAAAAAAATATCGATACCTATTATCTATATTGCTCCGATTACCCTACTAATTCTAATTACAATGCTTGGCAGATGCGGGTACAAGTTTTGCTTCACCCCTCATGGCGGGTATCATTAATGCTGCAAATTGACGTGCCCAATCCAAGCAGAATTAGCTCTTATTTATAATAATGCGCAAAAAATTTTCATACATATTGGCATGATATTTTAGAGGGCAACAATGGGTTTCAACTTTACAAGGCTATGATTTCGTTGCTGGGTTAGGAACACCCAATGGATATCTTGGGAAGTAAAACTATGTTACCGGCATTGTTAAATTGGCCCCACCTCATATTAACTATGGCCCCCTTAGAAAATTTGAGGAGTGCCATGGCAGGATAGTTAGTTAAGTAAATTTTTAGAATTTCTTTTCATTATTGCGGTTCCCTTATTGGGTGCTTCTCTTAACGTCATTTCTGCTGTTGATGTCTGATTGTTTTTTTAAATAAAACCTATTTTGCCTTGTTTCGTTTGACCTTTTAATACCTCTTGCTTGTAATCACGCTCTTAATACGGGCTTATTATAAAGCCAATAAGCCTCCTAAATAGACAATTCGATGTTAAGTGCTTATAAAATTTTTGTTCGAATATAAACACCCTAAGAGTTGTAACTATCGATAATACCGCTTATGGATATAAATTTTCTTCCGTAAATTGATCAATTAATCTACATAAGATAATGTAATTTTACGTAATACGCGTGTAACGCATAATGTCTTATGCTATAATTCTTTTCATAAAGCAATAAGAGTGACACCATTTTTATCTTTGGCGAAGATCATATAAATATTTATGACAAATTATTCAAAAAATATCCTGTTTAAATTTTAGTTTGAATTCGGAAGAATCAGTATCAATTAAACTGATTTCTGAAATTTAGCTCTTTAAATCACTTTTTAAAGTGTAAGTAAAATAAATATAACTATTTATAAAGGAGAATTGATTATGAGCGTTGCTGGATGGTGGCCAGAAGTGGAACTCTCTCGAGACGAGAAAGAAGTTGAGCCTAGAGTAGTAGCAATGTGGACTGCTACCATTTTAACTGCACCGGTATCGATACCCGTTTTAGCAATTTGTGCAGCTACTCATTCTTATCTAAAAGATCAAGAAGATGAAAAGGATCGATTAGCACGTCATTCAGGTTTTGGTTTTCCTATTCAGAGATCACATGGACATGGTTTTTTTCATAAATATTTTGTGCATAATGACCAAATGCGACATACTTCATGTCCTAAATGCCATTACTAGCGCATTCAATAGACAGCAGAATATTCAAAGCAATTACACCCCGTGCCGCTATTACGACTTATATCCCTTATAAGCTTTGATAAAGGGTATAAACAATTACATGATCGCAAAGATATTGTTGGATTAGGTTGTTTGACTCATGCTCGCCGCAAATTCTGTGATGTTTTTAAAATCTCAAAAAATAAAGAAGGCGTAGCGTTCGAAGCAATTGAGAGATTAAAGCCGCTTTATGAATTGGAAGCGAGAATGCGTGAAGCAAATTATAATTTTGATACTCGTAAACATTTAAGGCAAAAAAGTGCCTAGCCCATCCTTAAAGATTTTCATGCTTGGCTCAAACATGAATTTAAGGGCTCCGTTGCAAAAAATAAAATAAGGTCAGGGTTTGAAAATCCCGGGGCAGGTCAGCATCATGTGTTCCTATCCATTTCGAAATCGTTTCTGCGCTTTCCGAATCATTTATTCTGTGGCAGATAATCGTATAACGCAGTTGATAAATTGATTTAAAAAATTTTCATTGGTTGCAAATTCTTCTATTTGTTTTAGCTCTAATTAAATAATGCGCTTTTGCTCCTTCATCAGAAAATATTTTATTTGCTTCCTGATAAATTTCGTAGATATCTCCTTCGCGATCGGCAATGCTAACTATTAGTGTGTTGGTTAGTTGAGCCGCATACGTATTGGCATATTTATAATTTTCTAACCAACGATAACTTTCTTTATTTTCTATAGGAGTTAAATAATTTTTTATCTTTCGTTCATTTTTAGTTAACTTTTGTAATTCTTCACGATGCCATTGTTTGATTGATGTAGCACCCAAACAAACCTTCGCAGGCGTTACGGCTACTGCACAATGTAAATGCATTCCTTTGGTAGAATCTCTTGTTGTAGGCCCTGTATCTTTTCGTTCATATTGGTTGCTAAAATTAAGTACAGTTGTATCTTAAGGTATTAATATGACTGGGTGTTCCGACATTCGAGCTAATGTCGCCTGAAAATGTGTCTTTTGTATTTTTTCTGGGGTAACTTGATCATTATCGAAGAATCTATATGCTGCTTTTGTTTCAGCTGCTCCACCACAAGCAGCGGGAATGCTATCTGTTGCGTTTCTACTTAATTGCATTAACACTTTTGAGCTCGCCCCTTTAACCGTTTATCTCCAAGCGATAGTGTAGCAAATTCTTGAATGACCCAGTCCATTAAAATCCCGTCCTTTAAAAGCCTAAAGGACGGGATTTTAATCTAAATTTCGAATATGAGTAGATCTTAGTTGACTAAAAGCTTTCTTACGTCAATCAAGATAACCTACTTGTGGGTAATGATATGATCGCGCCTTGGTCCAACTCTAACCTGATAGAATTCATCTATAGTCATCAATAGTTCACTCATTCTTTAATTTTACATCCACCTCAGCCTGTTTTAACACGTTGGACCAATACGCGATTTGACCCTAAGATTCTTATGACGTGACCATCAAATCGTTAATATTTGCCCACTAAAGATACATATCCTCAAACATGATCAATATATATACTGGACATTTATCGAAATCATGTCATACTTTGTGCGATCAAAAACCCTTTTAAAAGTTCAATAACCACGCTGAGCGCTCTGATTGCAACTGCAATAGATCATTGGAACAAGTGTCCATTGACCGACTATCAAAAAATGCTGCAGACCTCCAATGTCTATTCTTACCGATCGTGAGGTTGAATAATGATTATTTATAAAATAAATACTTCAGTAAAAATTTATTCGAATGCTGAATATGGCAAGCGCTTCATTTTTATGAATGGACCAATCAACCCTCGTGATGCATTGGGGAAAATTGGTATTAATTTTCATAACCGTTTTTCAAGTTTCTTTCGCACAACCATTGCATTACATCTTGATGTCATCAATGACGAAAATAAAAAATCACCACATGTATTTTATGTTAATAGAAATAGCTTAATCAAATATCTAAAAGCTTTTAACACGGCGCTTGATACTAAAGACAAAACCGATGAACAATTGGTTGAGGGTTTAACAAATAGCTTATGGAAAATGAATGATCCAAATAATCCTGGTGAAGCTTATGCCACCTTACAAGGTATTTCAGGTCAGCAATCTTTGCGGCATGTCGGAACGCACAATAAAAGTTTTTTATTCAACTGGAAAAGTACACTCTCTGATTCTTTGACTGGTAAATTTCTTGGCTGGTGTTATCAAAATGCAATAAGCAGCCTAACGCGTTTAAAAGTGTTTTATTATTTCTTTGCAAGCAAAGAGTCCGATCAACTTGAAACGAGTGAGCTCTTGGCTCGAAGACATTTTAAACAAGCAGCAGCAACAGTCCCTGCCTATCAACAGCATCTTGCAACCCATCAAGCACTTAAAAAAGATGCAACTTTTGCGAATATCCCTCTTACCTCAAAAGATAATTACATTAAGAAAAATGCCACTCATGATTGGGATCTCCATAAAAACGGATGCTATCCGCAGCGAAACAAAACAGACACTTCAACCGGAACGACCGGGAAACCAACGCCATGGGTGCGCAGTAATAAAGAGATTGAAGTCGTTAAAAAATCTTTAATACGAAGCTCTGAATTTGAAGTTGGAACGCGTCCTTTAGAATATATTAATGCTTTTGCATTCGGCCCGTGGGCGACGGGTATGACAACTTATGAATTAATGCGATCCAATGGCAATGTTTTTGCATCAGGTCCGGACATGGAAAAGATCCTCGATAAATTAGAGCTGATTTACGCTTACCAAAATGCTCAAGTGGAGAGGGCTGCAACATTATTTATAGCTGGCCATAAAGAGTTGGAAAGTAAGCGTGAAGGAGTAAAGACACTTCTTGCAACTATGGTCGATCATTCATTTTCATTTGGAAATTTTGGAAATTTCACATTTGATCGTTTTCCTGATTTTAAAAAATACTTTTCTCCGCTAAAGAAGCTCGCTCTGGAAGTCAGTACACGAAGATCCCAAATCCTCGTAGCGGGTTATCCTCCTTTTTTAAAAGACCTCATCAGTTACGCGGCAAATAAAGGAATCGACTTTAAAAAATATTGTGCTCGCGCAGTTGTGGGTGGCCAGGCAATTTCAGAAGCGTTGCGAGACAAGCTCCTTCAAGGAGGCTTTGCGTGCGTGAATTCTTCCTATGGTGCATCTGACTTAGATATTAACTTGGGTGTAGAAACTGACTTTGAATTGGGTCTACGAAAATCAATTGAAAAAAACCCAGGACTTGCTCGAGAATTGTATGGAAGAAATAAAGGCTTACCTATGGTCTTTCATTACGATCCTTTTAATTACCATATCGAAGTACTTGAGAACGATGAACTTACGCTGACGTGCAACCGCAATGATCGTTCATCCCCACGTGTGCGCTATGACTTGGGTGATAAAGGTCGTGTCTATGCAGTGAGTGACATTGAAGCGCTCTTGCTTAAATATGGCATTCATCATCTCAAACCCAAATCTAATCTACCTTTATTGTTTGTTTGGGGTCGAGATGCTGAAGTGAATTATGCTGGTGCAAAAGTAGGCTTTACTGACTTAGAACGTGCTATTGCAGCTGAGGATAAAAATGAAGCGTGTTTGAAATACGCATTTTATAGCTACGAAGATGGCGAAGGAAAAGAGCAATTTGATATTTGGGTTGAATTGAAAGAGGGTCTTGCTATTCCCGACAAAAAGTCCCAAAAAGAATTTTTAGCAAAAATATTAATTCAAATGGCAAAGGCGAATCAAGATTTTGCTTATCAACTTAGGAATATGCCTGCTGATACTGAATTGCCTGGTCTAAGATATTTTTCCAGAAAAATGAGTCCTATCCAAGATGCCGATGGTCTTCGTAAACAAGCCTTGGTATTTAAGAAAGGAAAAAACATTGACGAGACCCAAATTCCTAAAAACCAAGAAGCAACTTGTCGATTTGTCATTAAGATGACGCAAGAGTTTCGCAGCCTATTGAATGCAATGTTAAACGGCAATGTCGACCATAAGACAGCCGATAAAACAGACCAACAGCAACCGCGTAGAAATTCATCTCAATTATTTCAATTGCCCCAAACAATACCTGTAAGTTTAGCGCAACATGAACCAACTTACTCTCGTAGAATAGGGTATGCGTCATGAGCTATTTCTTCAATCAATTACATCAGGCGAGCTGTGCAGTCCACGATATCATCTGGGATGCACAAAATTGGTTTGCAGATCAGTTTACTTCCGCAGTTAGCAACCTGGAAAGCGCTTGGAAAAATCTTGCTATCAATGGTTTTAATCGGCACTTTACTTTTAATCTTTTAGACAACTTGTTGGCACTCATTTCAGTGGGTGGCACAGCTGGCATCACAACCATTGCGACAACTGTTGCAATTGGCTTGTCATTGACGATAGACCTACTAAAACTTCCTTTTTTTTTAACCGATCAGTTGTTTGGTGGGATATATCACGGTTTACATAGTGGATTATCTTTTATAAAAAATAAAACAGAAGTCAATGATACGTCATTCAAGCAGCAGAATAATTTACAGATCAATCCCAAACTGTATCAGCAAGATTGGTATAAAATTATTGAATTTGCGCGCTGGGCTCCTTCGCCACACAACATGCAACCATGGGTGTTTGACCTCCAATCAGAAAAACAAGCAACCCTAATGTATGACCCGCAACGGTTGTTACCCAACACGAATCCCAACGGTAGCTATGTATTCGTGGGCTTTGGTATTCTCTTTGAAACGATGAGTATTGCGGCTTCCAAATTAGGTAAAGATGTCGAAGTAGAACTCGTTGAAAACATTGCGCTGGATCCAAAAAAGAATGGCTTGCAGAAACTAGCCACACTAAAAATGGTTAACCGTAACAGTAGCGAAGCTGAAACATTGGATCCCCAACTGATCATCGATCGCAGAACGTCAAGATTACCTTACAATGGTAAACCCGTCGCAGCTACAGTGATCAATGAATTATCGCATGTCGCCAAGCAGTACGGTCATACCATGGGACATACTAGTGATTACCGTATGGTGGACTGGGTTATCGAATTGAATGCACAAGCCATGCATTCGGATATGAGTCATGGCAAAACTCGTAATGAATTAAGACGGTGGTTCCGCTTTAGCAAATCGGATGCCAAAAAACAAGCTGACGGGCTTGCAGCTTATGCAATGAACTCATCAGCCTTAGCGTTATGGCTTTTTGCAAATGTGAATTGGATGTTTCGCGTTCCAGGCATTACATATTTAGCGCACAAGTCCTACTTGAATAGTATGGCGGGCACAGCGACAGTTGCATGGCTTTCGGGTCCATTTAATAACGTTGATGATTGGCTAAATGCAGGACGCATGATGGCGCGGTGGTGGCTAACAATGACGAAACACGATGTCTATCTCCATCCTTTTGGCAGTGTCATCACAAACCCAGAAGCATTCAAGCTCTTTAATGATAAAGTCAAAGATGAACACTTAGATGTCCGACCAAAAAGTAATCAACAAAATCCTATATGGATGCTGACGCGCAATGGTTACAGTCAGACCAATGAAAAACCACCGCAAGCCCAAAGAATCCCAACAGAAAAAATGATCATCAGTCGTAATAACTGGTGCCACTTATTTGGCCAGAAAAATTTACAGTTGAGCCATCCCGAACATCCTGGTTCTGTTGCAAAAACGATAAGTGTATCCTGCGGAAAATTTATAAGTAAGGCATAACGATGAGATCAAAGCAACCAGCAGAGTTTAAATGGCGTCATTTCAAAGCGAAATTATCCTGCAATGTGTACGTTGGTACTGCAAATATGGGATCAGTTATCGTGATTTAGAGGAAATGATGAGTGAGCGTAGGTTGTCAATTGATCACACTACTTTATATCGCTGGGTTCAACACTATGCTCCTTTACTAAAAAATAAACTTGAATGGTATCAAAAGCGTTATTCAAGTCGTTGGCATATTGATGAAACATACATTCGAGTTAAAGGTGAATGGAAATATTTGTATCGCGCTATAGATGA
>JACDDU010000005.1 GCA_013816845.1 Gammaproteobacteria bacterium | reverse complement strand
CAAGTACTACACTGCCGTTCCAAGTGGTTACTGTTCGGTTAATTAATCCATTTAAAGTAACACCGATACCCGAAAGTGTTGGATCATTAGCACCGTATACTTTTGTTTGATTAGCAATGGAACCCGTTAAGCTTGCTGGGGTTACAGTTAATGTTGGACTGCCTGTGAAAGTTGGGGCACTGTAATTGCCAGCTGCACTACCACTTAAGGTATTGAAAGTTGCACTGGTGATGGAATATGGACTGCCGCTTACAACTTCACCGGCAACACGATTTAGAGTAGCGAGTGATGTTGCAACATTGCTGCTGTCGTTAACTACTACACTACCGTTCCAAGTTGAAACACTGCGATTAATTAAACCATTTAGTGTTACACCAATACCGGAAAGGGTTGGATCGTTAGCACCGTATACTTTTGTTTGATTGGCAATGGAACCCGTTAAGCTTGCTGGGGTTACAGTTAATGTTGGGCTACCGATGAAGCTTGGTGCGTTATAGTTGCTAGCAGCACTGCCTGTTAAAGCATTGAAAGAAGCTGCAGTAATTGCATAAGGACTGCCACTTACTACTTCACCGGCAACACGAGTTAGAGTAGTAAGTGATGTTGCAACTGCACTTGAATCATTTAGAGCAACACTGCCATTCCAAGTGGTTACTGTTCGGTTAATTAAACCATTTAAAGTAACACCAATACCCGAAAGTGTTGGATCGTTAGCACCATATACTTTTGTTTGATTGGCAATGGAACCCGTGAGGCTTGCTGGGGTTACAGTTAATGTTGGGCTACCGATGAAGCTTGGTGCGTTATAGTTGCTAGCTGCACTGCCCGTTAAAGCGTTGAAAGAAGCTGCAGTAATTGCATAAGGACTGCCACTTAGAACTTCACCGGCGTTGCGCGTTAAAGAAGCAAGAGTTGTTGCAACATTGCTACTGTCGTTAACAGAAACAGCCCCATTCCAAGTGGTTACCGTTCGGTTAATCAAGCCATTTAAGGTTATACCGATACCGGAAAGGGTTGGATCGTTAGCACCATATACTTTTGTTTGATTAGCAATGGAACCGGTTAGATTTGTTCTTGTAACAGTTAATGTTGGACTACCGATGAAGCTTGGTGCGCCGTAATTGCCAGCAGCACTGCCCGTTAAAGCGTTGAAAGAAGCTGTAGTAATTGCATATGGGCTGCCGCTTACTACTTCACCTGCAGTGCGGGTTAGAGAAGAAAGTGATGTTGCAACATTGCTGCTGTCGTTAACTACTACACTACCGTTCCAAGTTGAAACACTGCGATTAATTAAGCCAGTTAAAGTTACACCAATACCAGAAAGGGTTGGATCGTTAGCACCATATACTTTTTTTTGATTAGCAATGGAACCCGTTAAGCTTGCTGGGGTTACGGTTAATGTTGAGCCAGCGGATAGGATGGGTGCATTATAATTGCCAGCTGCGCTGCCTGTTAAAGCATTGAATGTTGCAGTGGTAATAGAATAGGGGCTGCCACTAACCGCTTCACCGGCAGCGCGTGTTAGGGAGACGAGGGATGTTGCAACTGAACTTGAATCATTTAAGGCAATGCTACCATTCCACGTGGTTACGGTTCTATTGATTAACCCATTTAAAGTAACACCAATACCGGAGAGGGTTGGGTCGTTTGCGCCATATACTTTGCTTTGATTGGCAATTGAACCCGTTAAGTTTGCTCTGCTAATCGTTAATGTTGAAGCGCCCACTAAGTTAGGAGCATTGTAGTTGCTAGCGGCACTACCACTTAAGGTATTGAAAGTAGCACCAGTAATTCCATAGGGGCTGCCGCTTACCGTTTCCCCCGCAGCACGAGTCAAGGAAGCAAGTGATGTTGCAACATTACCATTGTCATTAATAACAGTAATAATACCGTTGATATCAGTAACGCTATTATTAACCACACCATTTAACGTTACACCAATACCGGAAAGGGTTGGATCGTTAGCGCCATATACTTTGTTTTGATTAGCAATAGTAGCCGTTAAATTTGCTTTATTAATTTGAAATGGATTAGTTGAACCATTGAAAGTTAAAGCGTAATTATTGCCACTATTTCCATCACTTACACCAACTGTATTTTGAGTAAAATTATAATTGCCAACGGATTCACCACTGACTCGTCCTAAACTACCAGTCAGCGCGTCTGAACCATATAAGACACCTGAAGTCACGCTGTATGCACTAGAAGCACCAGCTGGGTCATTCGTTCCATAAATTTTAGCTTGGCCAGCATTAGAAGAAATCGTCAACGATGCGGGTGTAATTGTCCCAATGTTAGCATTTGCAGTGGATGAAGAAAGTTGATAACCATATACAGTTGCAGCACCATTGGTAGCACTAGTAATCGCAATGCCGCTTACAGCAACATTTTTGCTAGTGCCTACATTTTTATTGTTGTAAGCGCCAATTGCAGGATTATTAAGCGTAACAACATCACTATCAACGCTTCCTGATGAAGCGTAATGTCCAACCATATTTGCAGTGGTTGTAGCGTCATAGGTTTTAGAAATAATACCGGTTAAAGAGGGTGTGATGGAAGGCGCGAGAGTGTAGAGAAAACCGTTACCTGAACCTAAAACGGTCGTAGCACCATAAGAAGCATTATATTGCTTAAAGCTATAGGCAATACCCCCACGATTATCTGGCGTGCCACCACTAAATGGACTTGCATTACTTGACCAAACTAAGAATCGTCCAGCACCTGTATTGAGCGAAAATGCACCCGAGTTATTAAAGCTTGCTGCGGAAAGAATAATGCTATCACCCGTTCCCCCAGCTGTGAGTGAACCATTTAACGTTAAAGCGCCTGATGTAATTGCAGTTAATTTACGGCCTACTGTGGATGTTCCAAGTGTTAAATTCGTATTGTTATTGAGACTTGCATCATTGGCGCCGTTATTAGTAAGACTTACAGCCCCTGAAAGCATATTATTTTGCAGTAAAGTGATTGGGTTGCTGCCTGAAGAAAAGCTTGCTGTTCCAGGAATGGTGAGTATACCGGTTTGTGTAATGGCACCATTACTGATGACTGATAAATTATTACTTGTTAAATTAATAGCAGGTAAAGAAATGCCCGCATTAGGTAAGTTAATAAAGAGATTTCGAGCACCACTTATTAAACCATTTAATGTCATGGTGCCCGTGCCATTGCCACCAATCAATACTTGAATGGTGCCGGCTAATGAAATTGGATTATTAATGGTGATGTTAGTGCCAGAGAACGTTAATGCGCCATTCGCACCCGCACCCGTTCCATTTAATGTAATGGTATTGGTATTCGCTAAGGTAGCATTACTAAAGTTAATATCTAATACAGCGGCGCTCGAAGCAACAGTGGTACCGGAAGTGTTGCCTAATGCATTGATATGGTTAAGGCTAAGCACGCCGCCTGTTACGGTGGTCGCACCTGAGTAAGTATTTGTTGTTCCTGATAAGAATAAAGTTCCAATGCCGAATTTAGTTAACGCACCGCTGCCGCTAACTGCCCCGGATACATTGATATCGCCTGAATTTGTTTGAAAATTAAGTGGATTACCGTTGTTGTTGATTGAACCAGATAAAGTGAGCGTGCCGAGTGCAGTTGTTTGAATGGTCCCGCCGCCTGCACCATTGATTGAGATTTGTCTGTTGGTTGTATCCGTTCCACCCGAATAAGCAAGAGTTGCAGAGGTTGCACTTCCAACTAAAATAGGAAGGGTTGAAATAGCTGCCCCGATCGAACTATTAACGCCGCCTAAAGCTACTTTAGTTGCAACTAAAGTACCATTATTAATAATGGTTTGACCTGTATAAGTGCTAGCAACATGGGCTAATGTAAAGGTGCCCGTTCCTGTTTTAGTAATACCGTTGGTGCCACTAATCACACCACTGTAAATTGTACTAGTATTATCACCACCTAAGGTTAATCGTCCGGAACCTAATAGAACATTACCCCCGGTTGTTCCGCCACCAGCAAGCGATCCAATGGTGTCGGAAAAATTATTCAGATTTAAATTTGCACTGCCCACATTTGCTAAAATAACGCTGCTGCTGGCGCCAATCGCATTAGTAACACCGAGTTGCACGCTACCTTCATTAATATTGGTGGCGCCAGAATAAGTATTTAATCCTCCAATTAATAACGTTCCTGAACCTGTCTTGGTTAACGCGCCTGTTCCTGCGCCTATACCATTATAAGTTAGGGTAAAACCTGGATTAACCTGAACGGTGCCGCCACTAGAATTTAATAAGATGCCGCGATTTGAATTTAAGGTAAATGTGCCTGTTGCCGCTAAAGTACCACCATTAAAGATGAGATCACCCGGTGTTGCGACACCAGGAACATTACCTAATCGTGAATCGGCATTAATTTGTAAAACGCCATTATTTAAGGTAGTTGAGCCATCATAAGTATTGATGCCGGATAAATTGAGTGTCCCAGTCCCTTCCTTGGTTAAGTTAAAAGAAGAAGCGCCGTCAGTGATGATTCCTGTTAATGATAAACCGCCCGTTCCACCGATCGTTGCATTGCTACCTAATGTTATTCCACCTACTAAGGAGGATGTTCCTGTGCCGGTTAAAGCCCCGATGCCCCCAAAGCCACTACCATTTAAGGTTAAAATTTCTGCACCAATTGCGACAGCATTAAAGTCGAGCGTACCGCCTGAATTTACAAGGGTTGCACCGGCTGTTGTGCCAAGACCGCTCGCATTCATAATGCTGACTATGCCATTGTTAATTGTGGTTGTGCCCGTATAACTATTAACACCAGACAAGGTTAGGGTGCCGGTTCCTGTTTTAATAAATCCCAAACCAGAACCGCTGATGATGCCGCTTAAAGATAAGTTTCCTGTACCACCAATCGTACTTGTTGTTGATAATGCAATTGGACCTGAAAGAGAGGCGGATCCAGAACCCGTTAAGGTAGCAGCACCACCTACCCCTAATGTAAGTGCTTCATTCCCAATAAGGGCATTACTAATATCAAGTGTGGCGCCGCTACTGATCGTTGTTCCGGTACCCACTGTACCTAATGCAGTTGCGTGCGCAGCAACAAGGGTACCTGCACTGACAATGGTTGCACCCGTATAAGTATTTGCACCCGATAAGGTTAAGCTTCCACTACCTGTTTTAGTTAATGCTAATCTCGTCCCACCCGTTCCAATTAAACCGGAAAAAATGGTGGAAGTATTATTCCCACCCACTGTTAAAACTTCAGCACCGCCACCACCAGTATTTTGCAACGTACCATTACCAGCAAGACTGCCGATCGTTTGTGTATTGTTATTTGTATTGAATATACCTGGGCTATTAATAGTTAAGGCAGTTAAGGTTGGAAGACGGTTGCTAGCAGTGAGGAGGAGGGTACCGGCATTAATAATGGTTCCACCCGTATAAGTACTCACACCACCCAGTGATAAATTGCCGGACCCTGATTTGATGAAATTACCAATACCTGTTGCAACACCACCATAAGTTAAAGTGAAACCTGCATCCGGTGAAAATGTTCCGCCGCCTGCATTGAGTGTGATACCGCGATTGGTCGTTAAGGTAAAGGTTGCAGTTGTTTGTAAAGTACCACCATTAAAAACTAATTTGCCAGGTGTCGCAACGCCGGGATTAAGACCTAAACCATTGTCTAATGAGATGCTTACAATACCGTTGTTGAGCGTGCTTGTTCCTGTGTAAGTATTTCCTGCAGCTAAAACTAATCTGCCCACGCCATTTTTAACGAAATTACCAGCACCACTAATTACACCCGACAATACACTTGTTGTGCCAACATCAACTGTTAAAGAAGAACTCTGTGCAATTGCACCAGCCGTGATTGCATTAGGTGTTGAAAGTGAAATAGCACCACCTGTCAATCCAATGAGTGTTAAGTTACCTGGCGTAAAATTGCCGGAACTTGTTGGATCGATTGTCAAAGTGAGGCTACCTGTACCTGAGTTAATCGAGGTACCGGCAGCCATGGTAATGTTTCCAAGTACTGATTCAAAATCACCGCTTGGATTGCCTGTGTTAGTGGTTGATCGGTCAGCGGAATTAGCGGAAGCACTATTAGCAGTCATCGAGATTGCAGCATTATTAGTTGAAATATTTGCATTCACTAAAATACTACGACCAGCTTGTACGGTAAGTGTTGCACCAACCGTTGTCATTGCAAGAGTGTTAGTAAAGATAATATCGCTATTGGCTTGAAGAACAATATTTGTTGCTGCTGCAACAATACTAGCGGGTGTGATGATGTTGGTTCCACTTGTATTATTTGCAAATAAATTATTTACGCCATTATTGTATGCACTACCGCTCGTCGTTGCGACAATTAAAAACTTAGGATCAAGTAAGAGGGTTCCGATTTTGCCGTTCGTTGAACGGGTATCAACGTAACCATTAAAATCTAATCCATTTTTACCAGAAACTTCAATGAAACCACCATGACCTTGTTCTATACCACCGCGGGCTAAAATGGTGCCGAAATAACTCGTATCTCCATCTGCCCAAACGATAACTTTACCGCCATCACCATTCGTTAAGGCATCAGCAAAAACAGTTGCATCACTACCAACAAAAGTTCTTTCTGCATTCTTTATATTGACATTCTTACCTTGATAGTCGCCACCGATAAGCACTTCGCCACCACCGATATCACCAGTGACATCAATTTCTGCGTGTTCAGTTAAAGCTACTTTGTTACCAAGGATGCGGACACGTCCACCTTTCTCACCCGATCGTCGACCTGATGCAATCATTTTTCCTGAAACTTTAACAATGCCTTGGCCTTCACCTAATAAAACAATTTCACCATTCTTCATGCCAACTGATTTTGCTTCAACAACACCTTCCATATTGATGACATGATCTAAAACATGGGAAGCTGCGCGGGCTGTTACTAAAACTTTACCGCCATTAGCACTAATCTTTCCGGTGTTGCGTACGCCATCTTTAATCGGCTGGCCATTTTGATCCTGGGCTGAACGAAGTAATTCTTTATCGACTGTGAAACTAATCAAATCATTACCAGAAAAGTTAAGCGTGAATTCACTGCCTGATGCTAAAACAACGGTACCTAAATTTGCTTCGATGTGGCCATTGTTAACCACACCCGATCCGACTAAAGCAACGAGACCGGCTTGAGTCGTTTTAATAACACCATCATTAATGACAGCACCATTCCATTGAGGTGATTGTTTGAAAACGTAATTTCCTGATAAAAAATCATGATCGCTAATATTGGCAGTTGTTGCTAACAATCCACCGACGTTGACGTAAGCTGTTGGTCCAAAATAAATACCAGCAGGATTGATCAACCAGACTTGGCCGTTTGCCGTGAGTTGTCCATAAATTTGTGATGCTCCATTGGTAGGGTTAATTCGGTTCAGTGAAATAGATGAAGAATTAGGTTGTTGATAATTGACGTGTTGTTGCGCACCGATATTATAAGATTGCCAATTAATGATTGCTTTATCAGTCGTTTGGTTAATTTGCATGGTGTTAGCATTGGGTGAAGAAATTGTTACATTACCGGCCGCAACAGCACCACCTTGAGGAATAGCAAAAGCAGCAGTAGAAGGTAGCAATATAAAGGAGGCAATAATGAGGCGAATAAAAAGCCTTTTCAAAGTTCTCGTGGATGAGAGCTTTGAAAAAACTTCCAAGTTACTTTTGGTAGGGCTGATGTTACTGATCATAATTAGGTAGCAAGCTCGTATTTAAAATAGTCCCACTAATTATGGTAGGTTTTAATCAGAAGAAATTTATTTTAAAACTTCAATTAAATCAATGGCTTAAAAAGGGATGGCGGAGGGATAAGCGGGTACAAAAAAAAGAGTGACTAAATTTAAGCGGTCAATGCTTAAAAGTAATAATTAAAAGTACTAACTTAAAAGTAATAATTAAAAGTACTAACTTAAAAGTAATAATTAAAAGTAATAAATAGAGTTAATGATATTGCTAAGGTATTTTTATTTTCCTTAATATTTGTTAGGAAGATTAGGCCTAATATTGAAATGACGATAAAAAATACGATAGGTTGAACTTAAGTGTTCCATCCTATCGCAAATTTTACTTTTTTAATGTTTATTACTAAACATATCGAGAACAGCTTTATTCCACACTAAAGGTTGTTCAAGGTTTGATAGATGAGCTGCATTATTGATCATGACGAGGCGACTATTTAAAGTACATTCATGCATAAACTGACTTTGTTGCGGTGAAACAACAACATCTTGATCACTTGTTATAATTAAGACACGTTGTTTTGTAACCTTTAGAATATGGGTCGTATCATCACGCTTGCTCATTCCTCTCAGAGCAGAAGCGATACTAGTGGCAGGTTGCGCCTCCAACATTGTTTTTAAATCGGCGCGAATTTGTTTTGCAACCATAGGAGATAGTGCTTTCGGTAAAAAATCATCAATTAATTTAGTGGACCCGTGTGTCAATACAAAGGCAGCTGTTGCTTCGCGTTTGTATTGCTGCTCGGTAGTGTCGGGAATGGATTGTGTATTTGATAAAATGAGGCCTTCAGTAAGTTCGGGATATTTTTTAAGGAATGCAAGGGTCACATAACCACCCATGGATTCACCACCGATAATGGCTTTCTTAATATTAAGTTGATCCATTAATTGCTTAACTTGATCGGCATATTCTTCCATCGTGACCGCTTGACCATCCGTTGCTCCAGATTGACCGAAGCCGCGTAAATCTAAGGTAATAACGCGAAAATGATTTTTGAGGCCTTCTTGTTGTGGCAACCATAAATTTTGATCTGCCGGAAAAGCATGAAGCAAAATTAACGGCTGACCCTTCCCTACTTCTGAATAAATCAATTTATTTTGTGTCATAATAGAGTCCGCCCGCAAAGTAGGTATATACAACATCGACAATAAAATAATGGTCGATATCATATTCCCTAACTTGATAGTGGTCTTCAATTTTATTTTGAACATACGCTACTTCCTTATTGATTATATTAAAACTCAAAATATCTTTTTATATCTAGTGAACTAAATAGCTCAAACAAAATTGGTTTAAGATAAACAGACGTCGAGCTACGCTGCATCATAGCAACAATTGAATGATTTGGATTTTAAAATGACTTATTGATTCTGCACATTCGGATCTTTTTTAGTCAGCACCTTTGACATCTGCAATAGAAACAACTTTACCGGGGTTGAAGATATTTTTTGGATCAAGTCTTTTTTTTCTTTCTAGTCTAATTTTATAACCTTCTGGATCATACTTTTTGAAGTCGGTTTGTCGGTAGATACCGATGCCATGCTCTGCAGCTATCGTTCCGTGACGCGCAACAATTTCCTGGTAGACAATTTGTTTAAGGATTTCAATTGATGCAGCATCAGTACCTTTAGAAACTACAATATCAAAATGTAATAATGTGCCTCCCTTTCCTCCACCGGCAGCGTGACCGAAGCTATAGAGTTCAATATCGGGGAGGTGAGCTTTAAGTTTTTTTTCAAAAGCATCACTAGGAAAAGGTGCATGATCCTCGGCCGGTAAACCTAAATCAAAAGCAACCGTCGTCCCAGTTACATCGTGTGCACGACGTTTTATAGATTCTGACAATATGACATTACGATAAGACCATATTTCTTTCGCTTCATGTTCCGTATTTCCCATCCAGAATGATTCAATGATGTCTGATTCTTTTGCCGTATTTAAAACATGTTGTAACTTTTGGCCTAAA
Organism: Gammaproteobacteria bacterium; assembly: GCA_013816845.1. Taxonomy (NCBI): domain Bacteria; kingdom Pseudomonadati; phylum Pseudomonadota; class Gammaproteobacteria; species Gammaproteobacteria bacterium. Next base: position 260,238 of record JACDDU010000005.1, on the reverse strand, counting down.
TCAATTTGCAAATTCTCTGCATCTAATTCGATAAGTAGTACATGCTTTGCAGGTTTTTTCCCTAACTCTCTACGTTGAAGAAAAGGATCAGGCTTTTGGTAGTAGTAACACATTAAATTTAAAATATTCAGATCGATGCGTTCAAAAGCATTAAGGTAAACTCCCACCTGGTCCTTCAATAGTTGCAATAACCGATACATGCCAGTGAGTGTTTGTGTTTCAATTAATGCAACTTTTCGTTGCGAGGGTAGCGGAATAGTTTTAATGGTAATCGCAGTAATAATGCCAGTTGTCCCTTCTTGGCCAATAAAATCTTTGAGTTGCAAATGAGGACTATCATCTCTGGGTAAATGAACAATGGCACCTTCAGCAGTTACGACCTCTAATGCTTCGACCAACGTTTCAGGTCGTCCTTTAAATGCAGCTTCCGTTCCGCCAGCATTCGTTGCAACCATTCCTCCAAGTTCGGCTTGATAACCGATTGCTAAACCAATTGGAACCTTCACTCTTAAAGGTTTGAGGGCCTCATTCAAAGAGGCAAGCGTTATGCCAGGTTGAGCGGTCACTGCAATCACCTTGCCTGCTGAATCATATTTAAAAGAAAGAATGTTATGCAGTCTTTTCATTCGTAAAATAATTTGTAGACGTTGCTCTTTTTCAACGGGTGTGGGAATCGAGGCAAGGGTCAATGAAGTGAGCCCACCTTGCGTTGTAATAGCGATATTTTCTTCAGCACAATACTGAACAACTGTACTAATTTCATTGACATCTCCGGGATCAACAATTGCTAGAAAATCCACTTGTGCGACGCCACCCCGATAAGGTGTACCTGCAATCTTTTTTTCTGTCATCTCGGTGTGAACAAACTCCTTTCCAACACAGGCTTGTAATTTTTCTATGGATAATTCAGAAGACATAAAAAAAGCCTCATTTCTTTATCAGCGTTCATTTTACTGTAAATTAAAATTGATTTAAAAATTGGATTAACAATGACAAAAAATTGTCTAATTGTAAAACAGCTTTACTAATGATAAAGTGCGCCAAGGGTGGTCATCATTAATCACTATAATTATAATTTTGCACATTTTTTGATCAAATTATCTCCGTAAAAAATAATTAAAAGAAGGTGGTACTACTATGTGGGGCCGCAGCCGAACAATCGAAGAAATCAAAAAAGCTTTAGAAACCGTCACGGAAAATGAAATTCCGGATAGTAAGGCAATGTATTCACAGTTATATCGCGATGTTGAAACCTCCCTCCGCAGAAACAGCGAAGATCAGAGCAGAACAAATCAGCGAGCAGCATTTTGGAAAAATCGTGAAATCGCCCACCGAAATTTCGATCAAGCTTACGCAGATTACCAACGTGAGTTTTTAACCTGCGTTGTTGCGGACCACCATCGTCAATTAGAAGAAACAAAATTTCTCCGCACCCTAACAAAGAAATTGCAATCAGAAGCTCGCACTCATGAAGATCACCAGAGAAAGCTTGACCGGGGGGAATTTTGGACAGCAAGATCCAAGCGTCATCAACAAGAAGATATCGAACGTCCTAATAAACGCGCTGAATTTTGGCATTTAAGAGAAAATGCCCTTGCTGAAGAAAATAATCTCCGCCACGTGAATTGGAATGCGTACTGGCAAACAAGAACCCTAAAACAACAACAAGAAGATGCCGCTCAAAAAAATGCAAAACAAGTTTATTGGCAACAACGTTTTGAAAAACATCGTACTCAAGACGAATTATCGAAAGCTGCCGCGAAACAATTTTTTGAACAGCGTGCAGAACGGATTGCCAGAGAAGATCATGATCGACCTCTTCAGCGCGCACAATTTTGGGCAACACGTGTCCAGACTCAAAAAGATGCAGATCTGCTTCGCGTTGAGAAAAACAACCGCAAGCGATTAGATCGCCAAAAACAATCTGTCGTAGACCGCGAAGTGCGCCAGCAACAAAGACAGAGTTATTGGCAAACTCGTAAAGAAAAACATGCGCAACAAGACATCGAAAGAACGGCGTTAAGAAAACAACAGTGGCAGCAACGTCGTGAACATAATGAGCAGAACGATAAGAACCGTCCGATTGAACGTGCAGCTTTTTGGCAACATCTTATCGCGCAGGAAAAAGAAACTGATATTAATCTTCAAACAACCACCCAAACTTATTGGCGCGACCGTAAAGAAAATCATCAGAAAGAAGATGCGGAAAGAATTGTTAAACGTACCCTTGAATGGCAAGAACTCAAAACAACACAACATAATGAAGATTCTGCCAGAAGCTTAGAAAAGAAATTGTTTTGGAACGAACGTGCCATCCGTCATAAACAAGCAGATGCACAACGCCCGCTTACCCAAAAACAATTTTGGGACCAACTTGAAAAGAGTTACGCGCAAAAAGATGAAGCACGCAGAACAAAACAATCTACTTTTTGGCAACGGCACCTGGAACAATATTCTGCAGAAGATCATCAAACAATAGTTGACCGTAATCTTTATTGGCTTGAAAGAAAATCGAAACATGCAGAAGACGATCGTGAGCGACGTGCGCTCCGCGAGTCATTTTGGACTGCGCTCAAGGCGGAAAGAAAATTAGAAGATATTCAGTTCCTACGAAAACGCGACGGGCATCTTGCGGCAAATAATCGCGCAATAGCTAACATGCTAACCCTTACTCGGGGTGTAACGGATTATGTGAATCGACCCATCCAGAGTTTATTTTACAAATTAACAGAAGGTGCAGAGGATTGTCAGCGTATTATTCATCACTCATTATCATGGGTAACCAAACAGCTGCAGGAAACTTTGCAAACTGTGATGCGTCCCATTATTCGCGGTCTAATCTTGACCAGCCTCTTCACCTATGATGTGCTTACCGCAATCTTACGTCCTATTAATCGTGGGATTTACCGCCTTGCGCATCATATTAAAGATATGTTGGAGTACGATTTTATTCCTTTGGGTCGAGCACTCAGTTTTGTTGCTTACCATATTCAGCAAACTGCATTTGATTTAAGTCGCAAGCTTCTTCGGGGCGGAATGTGGTTGGGAAAACATTTACACCACGTTGCTGAAGACATCATGCGGCCTATTGGTAGGGGAGCAGAATTTTTAGTTTCTCATATTATCTTTTCACTTCAGTTTCTTTCCCTAAACATTTTTAGAAGATTACATCATGGCGCAATCCTTGCGACTGATTTTGCAAAAGATGGCTTACGACCCTTTGGCAGAGCGTTAGAATTTCTGGCATTACACTTTAAGGAAATTTGTGAAAACTTGGGCCGAATAATATTTCGCAGCACAACTTGGGTAAGTAAACATATACAAGAAATGGTCGAAGATATTTGTACCCCGCTTTTGCAAGCCATCGATTTTGTTGCGCGGAACATCTATGCAGTCTTTGAAACGACAGCAAGAATACTTTATCGCAGTTTATCTTGGCTTGCGCATCAAGCGCGCGAAGTCGCTGAAGACATTGCCCGTCCCATTGCAAGACTTGGGGAATTATTGGCCATTTATACTTATCAACATTTCACTTTTCTCGCACGCGCGTTATGGCGAGCGACGACTTGGATTGCAGCTGAAGCCAGTACAGTGATTGATGCAATAAACACGACTTTAAGTCGAGCTATCTCATTTTCTGCAAAATATATAGAACACGCCCTGGGTGCGGTTATTAGGCCTATATTTCAAGCAGCTGCTTGGCTAGGATATCAATTAAGCGATTTATTGGTGACCATTGCTATTCCCCCTTTACGGGCATTTAGTTTTGCAGCCATTCAAACGATGGAAGCTGTGAGAACAATTGGACGATCTCTTCATCGCGCTGGATCGTGGTTAGCCTTACATATTAAAGAAACCAGTGAAGTACTTATCGCACCCTTACTCCTTGCAACAAGTTATGCTTTGTATTTAACGCGTGAAAAAATACGATTAGCGGGGCGAAAAATGTATCGCGCTGCCACGTGGACTGGGAACCATTTGCGTGAGTGCGGAGAAACAACCTATCGCTGCGTTGAGCGGGGGATTGAAGATGCAAATCCCTATAATGCTTTTGTTCGAAAAATAGATGAATCATTATTATTCAGTAACCCAGAAAAATTTAGTAAAGAACCTAATATCATCGGCATGAACCGACATGACATTGAACATCAAAAATATGGGCAGTTAACTGAGTTCAATATCTCTGTGGAGGTCTCACCCATTATTAGAACGACTGACTTCGTCCCATCAGAAGTATCGCAAGCTCAGCAAGAGCAAAACTTAATTCAATCACCCGTTGTTGTGAATGAAGATAAAAATCCTTCACGAGCTAATAATAATTCGAGTTTATTACTTAAGTTTGGATTACTCCCTCCCCCTTCATCACAAGAGCCAGAGCTTTCTACAACTGTATCATCTAATGTATTTTCACGTTGAGGTAAGTATGGAAAACACTAACATAAATTATCGAGAACAAATGCTTGCAAATATTTCTGATGTCATCGAAAAGACTGGGGCTCATGATGAAAAATATGACGCCTTCGCTAAAGCGCGTGATATCTTGGATGTGTTGGAAAGTTTAATGGCTTATGCCATTTATAATACATGCATCAGCACCGAAACGATTCGTGATTCAGCCGAAGAATCTTATGTCAATATCAAACGCCGCGCGCTTGCAATGTTTAATAAAAACCAGAATGAAAGTCCGAGTTCGTAAATTTAAATCTTTTTGATATATTTAAAAGCTTTGTCACATTTTGTGTGATAACCAACGTCAGACGAATCTCATTGATATTCATTGAAATATTATTTAGCGTATAACCCCTATTTCAACACAGAGAAATCATTACAATGCTAAGAATATTACCTGACTTAACATTTGAAAAAAAATTTCCATTACATGCTGCAGCTAACAGTGGTAACTTGGAGAAAATAAAATCATTATTAATCTTATCTACTCATCTTGAAAGTAGTGACGATAAAGGTTCAACCCCTTTGCACTATGCAGCACAGCATGGATATGCGGATATCGCTGCTTTATTACTTGCCAATAACGCGAACATTCATCATCAAGATAAAGCAGGCGACACCCCGTTACATGCAGTAGCTTATTGCTTGAATTCCAAAAAACCAAATTTAAGCACGGTCGAACCAGAGCCTAACCATGAAGCTATTGTGCAAATGTTATGCGCAAAAGGTGCGTTAGTTAATTCTAAAAATTACGATGGTATGACCCCTTTACATTTTTTAGCAATGAACACTGATGAAGAAATAAATTCTTCCGCCATGGCGAAATTGCTCTTTCATTTCGGAGCGGATGTTAAGGTGAAAAACAAATATAATGAAACGCCGCTTCATCTCGCTGTGCAATATAATTCCGTGCAGATGATCGAATTGTTGATTAACTCTGGCGCCGACCCTTTTGCTATTTCATTTGATAATCGAACGCCTATGAGTATGGCGTATAAAAAAGCAACGCCTGCGATCGCTATATTGATTGAACAATTGCGCCAACCTCTCTCCCTCATGAAATTAGAAAAAACGATTAAAACACAAAAGGGCACCATTGCAATGTTAGAACAACGCGTGCAGGATTTGGAACAACAATTGGCTAACTCCAATTCAATAACTCCCGCTAAATTGGGTTTATTCAAATAGCAATTCCATTCTCTAAAGCTTAACAAATTATTCCTGCACGCTTCCGTTCAGTGATAAAATAGTTTCAACTAACCTATCCATAACCGAGCAATGATTAAGCATGTCAGACTATCATCACGATCAAGAGCCACCTAGTAAATCGCAACTTAAAAAGGATATGACGGCCCTACAGAAAATTGGTGAAGCACTGATTAAACTATCTGAATCGCAATTAGCTCAAGTGCCACTTCCCGATCGTTTACGGGATGCCATTTACTTTGCACGTTCTTTGAAAACGCACGAATCGATAAGACGTCAATTACAATATATTGGAAAATTAATGCGTGAGGTTGATCCAGAACCGCTCCGGCTGGCACTCAAAAAAATTCAATATAGTCACGAACTACAAACACGCTCTTTCAATCACATTGAAGCATGGCGCGAGAAACTTATTGCCCAAGGCGATCCTGCTTTACAACAATTTATAGAAAATTATGCAGATGCTGATCGACAACTATTGCGTCAACTTATTCGCAAAGCTCAACATGATCGCGACATCCAAAAAAATTCGGGAGCAGAAACTGAACTCTTTAGGTACTTGCGCAATTTTGTGCAGGAGTAAAATTCCACAATTATTTTTTTAATAAATGACCTTCGATAGGAATATATTTTTGTGCTGCATTTTTAAGCGAGTTAGCCGTGAGTGTGGACACACCATAAACTTCAGTAGGAATGCCAAAATCATTATGAATTTTTTCTAATAAAATTGTAAAATCGCCATCGCCCGATGCTAAGACGATCGTATCAACATCTTTTACACTATCTAGAATATCAATCGTTATACCAATATCCCAATCGCCTTTACTTGAGCCATCACTTCGCTCAATGAAGGGTTTTAGCTTGATTTTAAAGCCAATATTTTTCAAAATTCTTTGAAAATCCATTTGTTTTTGATCACCACGATCAATGGCATAGGCATAGGCATACACAACTTCTCGATTCGCAGTCACTTGCGTCCAAAAGGCAGTGTAATCAAAATGGCAACGGTAACAACTCTTTACAGTGTAATAAATATTTTGAACATCAACAAAAATCGCCACGCGTTCCATTCAAAACCCTCAGCTTTTCATTATTTGATAAAAGTGTGATTGTAGAATAAACATACTAATCTCGTTATTTTTTAAATAGCAGTTAACAAGCAATAGATAGTGCTTTATTATACGTCCATAATGACTAAAAAAGACTTAATTATAACTGCCGATCAGAACACGCCTTTCGTTAATCTTAACCCAAGTCTTATTTTAGACGCTGTTGAGAGCGTAGGATTGCGCTGCACAGGAAGTTTATTCAGCCTCAATAGTTATGAAAATCGGGTTTATCAAATTGGGATTGAAGAATCAGATCCCATCATTGCCAAATTTTATCGTCCGCATCGCTGGGCGGATGCATCTATTTTAGAAGAACATCAATTTTCTGCTGAATTAGTCCAATATGAAATTCCAGTTATTGCACCGCTTATGATTGCCGATCAAACGCTGCACCATTATCAAGATTACCGCTTTGCACTTTTTAAGCGCCTTGGAGGGCGTCCGTTAGAGTTAGATAACCTTGATCAATTAGAATGGATGGGCCGCTTTATTGGTCGACTTCATGCAGTTGGTGCGATTACACCGTTTAAACATCGCACGCGTTTAGATGCGCAAACGCATGGTTACATTCCTTACCAATTTCTAATGAATCATCATTTTATTCCAGATTATCTCCAAGCGAATTACAGCAATGTTGTAGAATCAGTTTTAGAGAAAGTGGTTGAATGTTTTAAGCTCGTCGGTCCTATCGATTACATTCGTGTGCATGGTGATTGTCATGCAGGAAATGTTTTGTGGAATGAAACAGGGCCGCGTATTGTCGATTTAGATGATTCACTGATGGCGCCCGCCATTCAAGATATTTGGATGTTACTTTCCGGTAATACTCAACAAGTAAAACAAGAATTAGATCGCATTCTTGATGGCTATTGTGAATTTCATGATTTAAATTTTCGTGAACTCCATCTTGTTGAAGCCTTTCGATCCTTACGGATGGTTCAATATTCAGCTTGGCTTGCCAATCGCTGGAATGATCCTGCTTTTCCACCGAGCTTTCCTTGGTTTAATACGCCACGTTACTGGCAAACACAATTGCAAGACTTGTCCGAACAACTTGATTTACTGGATGGTGCAATTGAAAAGTTATCTTAAGCATCAAAATAAACAGGTCAAAGACGCAAAAGCATAATCCAGATGATAGATATCCTGGATTATGCACTTCGCATTACTTTGGAACTAGTATTTGCCACCGAATAGGTTAGCAGCGCGTTTTCTAATTTGCGCGGGAGTTACATCTTCAATGTGCGTGGAAACGTACCAAACGTGTCCATAGGGATCTTCCAAAGAACCACTTCGATCGCCATAAAACATATCTTCTACCGGACGGGTAAGTTTTGCACCGACTGCTACTGCTTTTGCAACGGTTTCATCAACATTTTTGGTATAAAGATGAATCCCCACTGGCGTTCCGCCAATTGACTGAGGACTGCGAGTATTCATTTCAGGATATTCATCAGCCAACATAATTCTCGCGTTGCCAATTTTCAACTCAGCATGTCCTACTTTTCCATTGGGTTGCTCCATGCGCATTGTTTCTTTTGCGCTAAAAGCTTTTTTGTAAAATTCAATGGCTTGAGATGCGTCATGTACAATTAAATAAGCTGTAAGTTCCGTGTAGCCTTGCGGTATAGCTAAAATTTTCTTCTTTTTAGGTTTAGCACCCGTTTTGTTAACTTTTCTTTTGACACTGCTTTTAACTGTTTTTTTCTTTTGTGTGGTAACTAACTTTTTCTTTTTTACCGTCGGTTTTTTCTTTTTTTTGGTTAGTTTGTTTTTAGCCATGCTATTCTCCTTTGATGCATTCAATTGAAGTCAGCATTAAATCATAACTGACTTCAACCTTATCTATCTTTCTTTTAAACCAGCGCCCAAACAACACCGAGTGACCATAAATCAGAGCTACCCGTGCTGCGATTGCCTCTGGCTTCTGCAAATTGCGCAATGAAATCTATCGTTGGCGTAACACTATAATCTAACCCTAATCCCCAATAGAGATTGCCTGTACTTGAACTTGCAGCAGAGCCTGTTGCAATAGCCATCTTTTGTGCATAGCTGTAAGCAACACCTAATTTTCCTAATGCACTCCATCCGTCAAATAGTGGATAGCGCGCTGTAGCTGCTAAATGAACTGCATAATGCTCAGTTTTAGCAATGAGGGTTGAGCCTGCATATTCTCGAGAATTGGTATAACCCGTATAGCCAATTTCTGCGCCAATGATGCTATTGATTTGATAACCACCTACTACACTTCCGCCTGGACCATTTTCATCGACAGAATCATCAGAAAAAGGGTTAGCACGATCATGTAAATGGGCCACGCCAATGTTACCGCCTACATACCAATGACCACAATCAAGGGTATAGCATCCGAGCGCTTGACCTATTTTATCAAAGCAACTTGAAAAAGCATTGACTTGGGCAAAGATATTGTTTGCTTGCGCAACGCTGCTGAAAGCAAGGCTTAACGTTGCAATGCTCGCAATTTTAAGTGACGTTCTTAATAAATTCATGAGATACCTTCCTTGTAATTAAACAGTAAATCCGCCACTGATACAGCCAAAAAGCAGGGAGCATAAAACAAAGAGTACGAAGAGACGGTAATGAGAAAACTGTTGTAGCATAATGACGATTCCTTTCCTGTTAATTGAATAAATTAGCTTCAATGGGCAATATTATCTCAGGGAAATAGGAATAACAATCAGAGGCGCCTCTAGGATTGTCCGTACGAACTACAAGGCGCTTTTAATTATTCTTTCCCTATCATACAAGAATCACATGATTTGCTGAAAATCCCTTCACTCCCAACAGACAGTGAGCACTTCTAGCGTTCAACGTAGCGAAGTCTATACTATGTTGTTATGATCTAACTCGAAACTTGGCTAGCTTAATTGTGAAGAAAAGAGGGAAAAATTTTTATGGCTGAATTAACTAAATACGACTTAGCCCTCATTGGCATTAAACTTCTGGCTATTTATCTCGGCCTTGAAATGCTGGGTAGTTTGCCAAGTTGGGTCATAACTTTGTCCACCCTATACAGTCAAGGTCCCGCTGCTGGTGTAACTTATCCTTTCACAATAAAATTCCTGGCAATTCTTCTTCCTTTATTAACCTTACTCATTCCTATACTGCTGTGGCTTCTGGCCAATGAATTTGCCGAAATTATCACGAAGCGTACCGCTAAGATGACTTCGCGCCCCGATACACCACTAGATATGCTAAACCTTCAGGCTATGGTATTTTCTGCCATGGGCATATTGATCTTCATCGTAACAGCCCCTGAATTCCTCGCTTGGATTTATGCTTACGTGCGGGCCTACATCATCACACCGCGATTGTTCCAGCCTCAATTTCCACCTTTCCCCCTTCTTGTTGCTCTCGTGCTTAAGTTAGTCCTAAGCCTGGTACTCATTCTTTCTTCTTCAACGTTATCAGCAGCATTACTCAAACTTCGCCATCGTGGTTGAGAAATAAGAGAGATAGAGGTTCGGAGAATGGATTGCAAAGAGAATGCAATTTTTAAATGTTAAATAAGAACATGGCGGCTAACTAATGTTTTCTTTTCTTATTATTAAACGAAATCCGATATGTTCCATCGGATTGTAAGGATCAACTCCTCTTCTTGCACTTGGACGGTAACTACTACAAAAACTTTCATCACATAAAAATGAACCCCCACGTATCACACGTTTGGGTGCATTGTATGGGCCAATTGTTTCGTAAGGATCAAAACTTTCCTGCGGACCCTGCGGATTAATAGCAATTCCAAGTTGTGCTTGATGGCTAAAGGCATCGGCCCGATACCAGTCGGCTACCCATTGCCAAACGTTTCCTGCCATGTCGTACAGACCGTATCCATTGGGCGGGTAATGTCCCACCTCCGTGGTCCCTATTTTTGCTTTGTATTCAGGTTTTACAATGGGAAATTGATCGCCCGGAAAAGTGTTAGCCATGTGCTTTCCTTCCGGTCGGTATTCATCACCCCAACTATAATGCTTTTGATCTAGACCTCCGCGTGCTGCAAATTCCCACTCCGCCTCCGTTGGCAATTCTTTCTTTTTCCACTTAGCATAAGCTTGCGCATCTTCATAAGAAACTTGGACAACGGGGTGATTTTCTTTGCCGCGGATAGAACTGCTTGTACCTTGCGGGTGTTGCCAATCAGCGCCCGGGACGAATGCCCACCACCGTGACCAATCATTAAGAGGTACCGCGTGTGTCGTGCCGGTAAAAACCATTGCGCCTGCTATCATTTTGTCATCAGAAGGTTTGGGTGTACCCATTGGCACTTGCACGCGTATTGTTTCCCAATCAGGCAATCGTTCAGCTGTGGTTCGATAACCGGTTGCTTTAACAAATTCAGAAAATTGTGCATTCGTAACATCAGTTTTATCCATCCAAAACCCATTGATACGGACTTTGTGTTGTGGCTTTTCATTAGCATGCGCGAAACGAGTATTGTTGCCCATCATAAATTCACCACCCGGAATCCAAACCATTGCCGTGCGCGATGCATCATCGTTTCGGGAGTATAAATAAAAGAGGATAGTCATCAGTGCCACTAAAATAAAAAAACTGGCGATGAGGTTTCGACGAAACGTTTTCATAAGATTTTATTTTCTTTCAAAGGGGAAAATGAATTTCCAATCTTTTTTCATACTGATAATTTGCCATTTATTTTTTTTAGCTTCTTCCATTAAACTTGCAGAAAAGGTACCCACTTTCGATTGCGGTCCATAGGCATATTCACGCTTAGCATCATCATGATGAACAAGTAACATTAAACGCTTGCCGGTTCCCGATTGGGTCCACTCCAACATTTCTCTATCTCCATCTGAATTCCCAAAAGCGATAATAGGTTTGCGACCAATGAATAAATTGATGGCTTCAGGCTTACCGAATTTATCATCAATGAATAACATGGCAGGCATTTTAATTAAAACCGGTTGATTACCTTGATAGGTATATTTGGTTTTAGTCGCAGTCCCAATCACAGCATCGGTTGGAACATCATAAATCCGCTCGGCAAAAGCTCGAACGAATTCTTGGCCTCCGCCTGAAACAATATAAATTTTAAACTGATTAGCACGCAAATAGCGCATGACTTCTCGCATCGGCTGATAAATTAATTCTGTATAAGGCCGATTAAAGCGTGGACTCTTAGCTGTGGCTAACCAATCTTGTACCGATTGTATAAAAGCATCAACCGTCATCCCCGCGTGCGTTGCAGCGATGGCTTCTTCATATTCTTGCATCGTGAGACTAGCAAGTGCCTTTCGATCGCCTGAAAGTATTACATTAAAAGGCGGTTGTTCTTTCCATTCGGGATGCTGGGGACTCAATTGTTTAACACGGTTAAACATATAGATGACTTGCGTATAAGCGGGCTGCTCAACCCACAACGTCCCGTCATTATCAAAAGTAGCAATACGATGAGCAGGGGGCACGTAATTTGGTCCTGCTTGGTCTGTTACTTCATGAACAAATTGCAGAATACTATCCTTGACCGCGCCAGCCTGCCATGAGGGTAAGGGATCAGCTTTGGCACTCATGCCAAAACTGATCATGAAAATCAAAACTAATAAGTGCAACTGACTTTTTCTTTTCATGCTAAAACCTTGAGGGGACTTTCGTCCCCCGTTTATCATTCATATTTTATTGCCCTTGTTTAGATTGAATAGCCTTAATGATTTGTTGTTTGACTGCTTCAAGATTAAAGCTCGCCCCAACTTGCATTGGCGGATATTGCACAAACGTTTCACCGAGTTTCGCAACTTCTTGTTGAACAAAAACAAATCGCCAAAACTCATGGGCATAAAAGTCCATACCATATCCCATACCTTGCGAACTCACACGTTCAAAAGGGTCTAATTTTAGATTAGTAATTAACGGCCAGTCTAATTTGACTGTAGCACCAAGCCATCCCCCTGGCTGACTGGTAAACTGATATTTATAATCGTCAATTCTTACGGCACCTAAATTACTTTCCGTGAAATATAAAATTTCATGTCGATTAGAAGGCCCTTTACTTGTAATCAAGTTGGTTTGATCGTAGCCGTCTAAATGAACTTTATAATTAATATTATTGAGCATTTTTCCTTTTAATAATTCATTCGCAATATTTGGGTTTCCTGCAATGGAAACAAAGGTAGGGAACCAATCAAGCCCGGACATAATTCCATTTTCAATTTTACCGGCTGGTATTTTACCGGGCCATCGAACGATGGCGGGGACACGCATGCCGCCTTCTAATGACATACCCTTTTGACCCGCGAAAGGGGTCATGCCGCCATCGGGCCAACTCATGATTTCAGCGCCATTATCAGTGGTGAAAACGACAATGGTGTTGTCATCAATACCCATATCTTTAATTTTCTGCATGACAGATCCTACAATGTCATCCAATTGCGCCATGCCCGCTTCTTCGACATACCAACCATTTTCGGATGTCATCATATTTTTATATTTATCAGAAAGATGGGTAAAAATATGCATACGCGTAGGATTGAGCCAAATAAAGAAAGGCTTACCATCAGCTTTGGCTTTATCCATAAATTTGAAAGTTCGATCTAAAATTTCATCATCAACGGTTTTCATCCGCTCAGGCGAGAGCGGTCCCTCATCGCGAATCGTTTGTTTGCCAATTTTTCCCCATCGTGGTTGGTCAGTGACATCATCTACACCATTCGCCACACAATGAATCATGTTCCGTGGGCCGACTTTGTCCTTAAGCGCTTGGGGATAGGAGTGCCAAAAAGGATCTTCCATCGCATCTAAGTGATAAAGATAACCGTAAAATTCATCAAATCCGTGCACACAGGGCAAATATTTATTGAGGTCCCCCAAATGATTTTTACCAAACTGTCCTGTTTCATAACCCATCGCTTTTAGAGCGGTTGCTATAGTTGGCGCTTGGGCAGGCATACCAACATCCGCCCCCGCTTGCCCAACCGTAGTCAAACCTGTGCGTATGGGTAATTCACCGGTAATAAAATTAGCCCGTCCTGCCGTACAACTCGGCTCAGCGTAATAATCGGTAAAGCGCATTCCTTCTGCTGCGAGTTGATCCAGATGAGGAGTTTTAGTGGACATAATGCCTTGATTGTAAGCACCGATATTAAACCAACCTACATCATCACCCATAATGACCATGATATTAGGACTTGTCGTTGTGACAGGAGCAGGAGCAGAGGCAGGTGCTGCAGGGTTTGGTGTCGGGGTCGTAACTGCTGAAGATTGTGCTTGAGCTATGACTTGGCTCGAGCTCAAACAATCGATAACTGCAATCGTAAAAAATAGAGGTAAAAAGCTAGTTTTTAAAAGAATAAGAGAATGTCTCACAAATGATTCCATCCTTTGTTATCATTTATAAATTTTAAGCAAACTAAAGCTTAGCTTTTTTAGATTATGATTCATAGCAGCTAACCCTAGCTACTACCAAACATCACCACATCATTTTCTAACATCAGTTGATTATTTACTTTAATCATGGCATGTCCCAACATTTGAATGCGGATATCATCACCCTCTAAAACCTTACTTGGATGAAGATAAAATTCTTCGAAAACATAAGGGACACCATTTGCATAAATAAAAGTTGGCTTATCGACTATATGGAAGTGGAGATGAGGTTCGGACGAATTACCCGTATTACCGACTTTACCTAAAATTTGTCCTTTCTTTACAAGGTCACCTGGCTTAACAGTCACTGTACCTGGCTGAATATGAGCATAAAAAGCATAACGTTGGAACCCAATATCCAAAACAACATAATTCCCGCCTACTGTGTCTGCAGTAATTTTTATGGCTCTTTGATCGCCGGGTGTATTTTCTGGAATGTCATTATGAATCGCAACGACCTGCCCCGCTGATACCGCGTAAATGTTGGCACCATAGCAATGATAACTCTCGTTTTTAAATTTATCTCCCGTAAACGTCTGTCCATCTTTCCCCAGCTGCACAAAATCAATGGCATAACGTTGCGCAAAATAAACTTTTCCGTCACCCACACGATAAGCTTCTCGATGCTTAGAAGAATTTGACGGACCATTAAATGCGACCCAGTTATCACCTTGTAAGGGCGCGCCCACAATGATGGGGGGCGTCGATTCGACCTGCATGATTTGCGGTGTTAGAGAAACTCTTTCCAATTCAGGATTCATCATTTGAAAATGAAATTGATGCTTAATTAATGGAGGTACCTTCGCTGCATTTTCAAAAGGTACCCATAAAAAAACAATTTTTTGTTGGCCTGATAAGAGTAAAGCTTTATCTTTATTCTGCGCAGGTGTACCGATAGGGTGCACCATCGTTAAAAGTAAATTCTCATCGAAATGCATAATGGATTGCGTTGGATTTTGTGCATCCAGTAAATCTAAGCCGATTAATTTAATTGGCGTGTAACTAAAATTAGTTAAATACACTTCATAGACTAAATATGCCTTGTTATTGGCAAGCATCGGACTGGGAAATGGTGTCATGCTAACTGCCACTTGGACATCGCGACTTAAAACTGACGTCGTTTGGTTTGTTAACGGCGCTCTCGGCGAAAATGGAAGTGCAAAAGCTACGTGTGATAATGTTGTGATTAAAGAGAGCGCGAATAGATATCGAATTATATTTGACATAAGGATTAAATAAATTCCATCAGAAAAATAACATCATTGCTTGCAATTAAGGTTCATCATTATAACTGATTTTTTGTCGCGAACTAGACCGAAGTCTACTGCTAGGAGGATAAGACATACGAGGCAATAAGAATTAAGTTTATTAAAAATGTAGATGTAAAATAGTAGATGAATTGTGATTTTAACGTTAAAAATTGTTCTTGTATAAAACTGATGAAAATCATACGCAACCATAGACCTCATGCCAATCAAAGGTATAATGCTGTTTCACCCTTTCGTCCAAAAACAGGATGTCAAATTAATGTTTATCGTAACGCTTACTTATAAACAACCACTAGAAATTGTTGATCAACATTTAGCTGAGCATCGTGCCTATTTAGAAGAAGGCTATCGTTATAATTTTTTTGTGACTTCAGGACCAAAAAAACCCAGAAATGGTGCGATTATCATTTCTAATTTAAAAGATCGTGAACAACTTGAAGGCATTTTAAAAGAAGATCCCTTTAACGTGAATGGCGTTACTGAGTATGACATTGTGGAATTTACCCCGACAAAATATCATACAAATTTTGCCTGTTTTATCTAAAAATAATTTAGACAATTAAAATGCGAATGTTTAGTATGATTCCAATAGTGCAGCAATGCCCATGCCCCCAGCTGTGCAAATCGAAATTAAACCGCGCTTTTTACCCCCCTGGGCTAAAAGTTTTGCAAGTGTTCCGGTGATCCGTGCGCCCGTTGCAGCGAAAGGATGGCCCACTGAGAGGCTACTACCTACTACATTTAATTTCGTGCGATCAATCGTGCCTAGCGCTGCGGGTAAACCGAGTACATCGCGGCAATAAGTGACTGTTTCCCAAGCCTTTAAGTTGCAAAGGACTTGTCCCGCAAATGCCTCATGGATTTCAAAAAAATCAAAATCTTGAAACGAAAGTTGATTACGTATCAATAATTGCGCCACAGCTTTTGTAGGCGCCATTAAAAGTCCAGCGCCATGTACAAAATCAACCGCGGCCACTTGCACGTCAATTAATCTTGCGAGTGGCTTTAGACTATACTTTTCTGCACTTCGGTCATTTCCTATTAAGACACAGGCTGAACCATCTGTTAGGGGAGAACTATTGCCCGCAGTTAACGTTCCGGCTTCAAGATCAAAAACTGGTTTTAATTGCGCTAGTTTTTCAAGCGTTGTATCTGCACGCAATGTGCCATCTTTTTTCAAACCCTGAAACGGATAAACCAAATCATCAAAAAAACCTGCGTTATAAGCCTTTGATGCATTCATATGACTTGCTAATGCTAATTGATCCTGCGCAACGCGTGAAATTCCCCATTCTTTGACCATTAATTCACAATGCTCACCCATTGAGAGATGAGTACGAGGTTCATTGACGTTTACAATAGTAGGTTTAAGACTTTGCAACGTAATACCACGCAATGCTTTCACTTTTGCAGTGAAGGTCTTCGCTTTATTCATATTCAGCAATACGCGTTGCAATTGGGGTGACACTTCAATCGGAAGATCGCTATTCGTATCCACGCCACCAGCAATACCAAGATCGATTGCGCCCGTATGAACTTTGAGTGCGATTTGCCAAGTTGTTTCAAGACCCGTACCACAAGCGCGCTGAACATTATAAGCAGGTGTTTCAGGATCGAGCGCAGTATCCAGCAAACATTCTCGAGCTAAATTAAAATCTAATGAGCTATTCATTACTGCACCAAGGGCAATGTCACCGAGAAGTTGATTTTGCAGTTTATAGGTTTCGACAAGACTATTGAGAGAAGCAACCATCAATGCTTTACGGGTGACAAAGTTATATGTCGTTTGACTTTTTGCAAAAGGAACACGGGCACTTCCTAGAATATAAACTTGATTAGATTCAGTCTTCATGATGTTCCTCATGCACATTGAAATAAAAAAAGAGCAGAAACCAGCTTCTCTTATCGGATCAGTAAGAGGCGTTTCAGCAGGGAAATACCTTCCCAGGTTGATTTGCTCTCAAAAAAAAAATCTTCTATAGTCGAGTTTAGGATAAAATCGCATGGAGTGCATACTTTGAAAAAATGTCTTAGCCTTTTATATTATCTTCAATTCAGCTTAATCGCGCTTCTCTCATTTTCGGCAAGTGCCTATACCGCACCTACATTTAATTTAGCTGACAACTATGCTCCTTTCACTCAAAATATTCCCTTACGGAATGCCCGACTATTAATCCCGACACCTGTACCCATGACAGTGAGTGTAGCGAATGCCAACTGGGTTGAAACCATTTCGCTTTGCAATACTTCGGGTAAATCATTATCTTTAAAAAAAATGGAATTTCGTTTTAATTATGCTTCTCCTATGCCGACTAATATTTGGGGCGAGCCTTGGGCTGCATGGAATCTCGTCAGTCAAGAAGGAGCCCAGGTTGTTTTGAGTGGCGGAACAGAATTCATTCCAGAATTACCTTCCGACCCCTATTGCATGCGCCCCCTGACTATCAAATTTTATGCGCCCCCTACTATTCCCGCGCCCACCGGACCTTTTGAATTTAAAACTGAGCAAAGTGATGATCCGGTTCCACCGGATGAAACAGGTGGGGCTGTCAATGTAACAACTTCAGCAAGCCCAGCAGCAGATTTACCTGTTCCCATCATTGCTATCAACGGTTTGGTGAATAATCAACAACGCCAAGTTGATTGGGGTGGTAGATGGAAACTAAGCAGCCTTGAACCAGGTAGTTATTTGGTGACAGGCGTTGCCATTTCGGCTGCGGGAAAAACTTATACTGCTCAACCGACCACGGTTACAGTTGTTGCCGGTGCCACAGTTGATGTGCAAATGAATTATGCGCAAGACCAGATCGCTCAGACGCTTTCCAGCAATCTTCAATCTAGCGCCAGAACGATTCATTTTACTAATAACTGTCCATTTCCTATATGGTTTGGATTGACGAGTGGCATTACACCCAATCGGACTGGCGCAAGCTGCCAAGCAGATAGCGATTGTTATGCAGGATCGGTCTGTGTTGATCGTGGTGCAGGAAGTAAACAATGTTTCTGGAAAAATCCTATACCTACAGACGGTAATTTCAAACTTGATGCAAAAAATGGTACATCGCAAGTTCAAATTCCAGTTTATGAAAATGGTTTGAATACAATTTGGAGCGGTGCTGTAGCTGGACGCACCCAATGCACGGGTCAGCATTGTGAAACAGCGGATTGTGGCGGCGGTGATGGAAGCTGTTCCCTAGGAAAAAGGTTTAATCAACCTGCTACCCAAGCTGAATTTTCCTTAGGAAAAAGTTCGCCGGACTTTTATAACATTGCCATTATTAATGGAATGAATGTACCGCTGACCATTTCACCCTTAGTCAATGAATCAAAAAATGTTAACCCTTATCTTTGTGGAAAAGCAGGATCCGTTCAGCCACAAAATCAAATGGGAGGATGCAACTGGACCTTGCAACCCCCTACCCAGGATTATATTTGGGTTAAAGCAGGCGGCAAATCTTGCACAGCGCCGAAAGATTGTGTTGGCTTCGAACAATGTGGGTTAAGTTACACGCCCGATCAAACACCAACCCTCCAAAAAACGTGTGGTCCGCAATTGGGTTATTGGACTGCAAATCAAATTTGTGCAATTGATAAAAATTTTGGAGCGCCCTTTAATTGCTCAAACAAAACGCCACATGGCTGCGTGGATTGGAATAAGTTAGGCGTCGAAGTAGCACCGCCTCCTTATACACGAGCTTGTGGTAAATCCGATGTCATTTTCGAAACTTATGCACGCACCCAGTTGTTATGGATGAAAAAAGCCTGCCCTTCCGTTTACACTTATGCTGAAGACGATTTCAGTAGCACTTTCATGTGTCAGGTAAAAGGGGACAAGGCAACTGAAATCAATAAAGTAAATTACAATATTACGTTTTGCCCTGGTGGAAAAACTGGTTTTGTAACACAGGCTAAATCCTAGGCTTTGGAAAAGTAGAGATAACCCTGCCCTTAGCAGGGTTATCTTTTTGACAAGGAAAACCGCCCATGACAAAGAATCTCACTGGTAAGAAAATTGCAATTTTAGTAACAAATGGATTTGAACAAGTGGAATTGACTGATCCTAAAGCTGCCTTAGAAAAGGCGGGTGCGAAAGTTGATATTATTTCTCCTGAGAAAGATAAAGTAAAAGGATGGAAACATACGGAGTGGGGAGATGAATTTAAAGTCGACGTTTTACTCGATGATGCAGATCCCACACAGTATGATGCATTGTTATTACCAGGAGGGGTTATTAATCCCGACAAATTACGTCTTAACGATGAGGCGATCAATTTTGTCAAACGTATGAATCAAGCGAATAAACCGATTGCCGCAATTTGTCATGGCCCATGGTTGCTGATTAATGCAGGAATAGTGAAAGATCGTAAATTAACTTCATGGCCTTCGATTAAATTAGATTTAATTAATGCGGGCGCCAAGTGGCATGATGCGGAAGTCATAAGAGATTTAAACCTTGTAACCAGTCGTAAACCTGAAGATATTCCTGCATTTAATGAAGAAATAATTAATGTTTTCTCGGAAGAATTAATTCCCAGCTAATTGGAATAAATCGGCGCTTTAATGAAGTGAGTATTTATCTCACTTCATTAAGTGTTAGGGAACGATCGGGCTCTTATCCCCTACTTGCAAATTCTTCTTTCCATTCTCTTATTGATAAGCAATCGTATATTTTCAATAGCGAATCCAAAATTAATTTGCCGCACAGAAAACTAACCCCATCTTATAAAACCGATGTAAAATCGGAAATTAGTCTTGCCTACTAAAATCAAAGCACAAGATGCTTTGCATGCAGGCAAAAGCAATTTACACCATTTCTTTCTATCAAAAATAAAATGATTCTATCGGTTAAGCAGCAAGTTCATTAGAAGTAGCCGATACACTTAGATTCACTTAACCCATTGTTAAAGTTCGGGAAGAAGGAACAAGGGTTTGATCCATTAACTTATTAGTAAAATAATCAATGATAGCTTGATGGTCTTTATCAGTGAATTTTAATTGATAAACATCATTTGCATATTGTAATATATCTTTAAGTATATTTTTCTGCTCTTGCTTAGTAAAGTTACTCTCATTCAACAATACCTTATCAACTAAGCATTTAATGACTTCTTCAAAACCCTCGTAAATGGCTCGTTCAATAAGGGTTCGCTTTTCCGACCAATACATCCCGCCCCCTAAATGGGGTTTAGGTTTTAATATCGGTACTTTGATTGCTTCCTCTGAGGTATATAAAAAAATACTGCGTAACGCTTCAAGCGACGCCTCTTCTATTACTTCCGGCAAGGAAGTAATATCTTTTGATAAGATAGCGTTATTAAGGCTGGGGATATTTCTAATCGCTAACTTTTTAAATATTGTTATTCGCGCCGGTAAGCTCGTATTTTCACAGCGTGATTGCGCAGGATATTTTCCTTCCTTATTTTTTAATTCAAACTTCGCCCCTAATTTCAAAAATATAGTTAAAACTGCTTCTAATCTTTCAGTGGGTTGATTCGCAATGGCAAAGGCAGGCGTTTCACCCCTTCTGTCTTTAGCATTGACTAAAAGGTTGCAAACATTTTCGCCAAGTGCTGAAATCATTAGATTAAGAGTCTCTTCATCCCCACGTCTTGCAACGTGATGTAACCAATTTTGATCATCTTGATGAAATAAAATATTGAGCTTGTTTGAGCTCGCTAAAACTAATTTTAGCACTTCATTACAACCATTTTGAATAGCAAGCCAAGCTAATAACTCCTGGGTCAAATGCATTGCTGCTGCAACATCATATGCAAAAAGTTCTTCCTTAAATTCTAGGGCGAGGTGCAATAACATTGTTTTATTATTAAATTTTTCGATATGAAAATGACCTTGAAAATATTGTTTTGCGGAAGCATGAATTAATTGTGCGACCTCACTCGCATGAATTGAACCGGAAAATTGCGTATCATAGTAATGGCTATAGGGGTTGATTTGACAACGGGGCGCTAATAAATTTTCGCATCCACTTTCATAGTTAACACAACCCGTTTGTTTTAAAAATAATGCCATTTCATTTTCTTTAACCACAAATGAAGGTGCGAAAAAGGTGAGCGGTGCGGGTTTGTTCAGATTTGCAATAGCAACGCGCAACACTTGCGGAAGTTCAAACTTAAAAAGTGGAGCGCGATCTATAAGGATGGTCGCAAATTCAATCCATGATTTTCGGTTTATTAACCGATTGCAAACGTTAAAAAATAAATTCTCTTCCGCAAAAGTAAGTAAAAGTAAGAACAAATCTTGTTGCTTATTTGTTATTAATATATCAAGAATAAAATCATCTTTTAGAATAGGAACCGCCATGGCCCTGCCAACTTTTTCATCATAGATTAAAAGTTTAAATAAGCATTGTTTAGCAATACTATCAGCATAATTCAAATCAAATAGCTTGCCCATGACATTAGTATAATTAAACCAGCCTTTGTCCCAGTGAATAGCGGTAGCTAAAATAAATTTCAATAAAAAAAGTTGTTCTGCATCAGTTAAAGGGTCTTTAATTTTACGCAGGAATGCAATGAAATCGGAGATCCTATTATCGTTATACCAGAGGGTTAATAACGTCGTTAAGGACAAAGTTTTTTTTGATGAGGCCGTCTCTTTTAATAAAATATCAATATCATCAGCCATTTTAGTGCTCGCTTAAAATTTTACCGGGTGATTTTAAAATTCGTATAATATAAACACACGTATACATCATCATCTTTTAAATGAGCTAGATGTGGTGCACTCCATCATAGCTCAATTGTTCTTAGTAATGGTGCATTAGGATGCACGTTTATATAATGGGTTAACCACCTTGTTAAATCTCCTATCATGTTTATTGAAAGAATGAACCCAATCTAAGATAAATCAAGCAGATATTGTAGACGAATGGGAATTTGCGTAATTTTTATGCTAAAATATCCAGCTACCAATGTGGCCCTCATAAAGTATTATTTATATGTTAAAAAAACTAAATTTTTTACATTTACTCTTTGAAGCAGCCTTAATAATACTTTTTAGTCCATCATCATTTGCCGTTACCTTAAATGACAATGGACGAATTAACGCAACACAAGTATCACGCATCATACGTGTTAAATCTGAAACTGACATCCTAAACGCAATTAAAAAAGCGCATGAAGAACATATTCCAATTGCCATTATGGGCAAACAACACAGCCAGGGTGGGCAATCACTTGCATCTAATGCAATTGAATTAGATATGCTTTCATTCAATCGAGTTTTAAAAATTAACACCCAGAAAAAACAAGTTACTGTGCAAAGTGGCATAACGTGGAGTGACTTGCAGAAATATATTAATCCATACAACTTAGCGATCAAGTCCATGCAATCACCTAATATCTTTACAGTAGGTGGATCAATGAGTGTTAATGCGCATGGAGACGATTTTCGAGCAGGTGCTGTTGGAAATAGTATTGTGGCATTTGATATATTGCTCGCGAATGGTCAAAAGGTTTCTGTAACACCAACTACGAATCCAAAATTGTGGTCAGCAGTGATAGGAGGTTACGGATTATTCGGAGTTATTACTAATATAACGCTGCAATTAACTGATAACAACTTACTTGTTAGTCATTATCAAAAAACTAATGTAGATAATTTTCCGGTTTATTTTCGCGAGAAGATATTAAATAATAAAGATGTGACTTTGTTTTATGCGCATTTAAACATCATACCTCATTCCAGTTTTTTACAAGATATGTATGTTATTACTTACACAGATACTAAAGAATTATCCACTCACATAATTTCCCTAGATAATCCTGATAAGTGGAACGTAATTCTCACGCCCATATTCAATATATCAAGACACGGTGAGTTAGGTAAAAAAGTGCGCTGGAACATGGAGAAACGAATTTTTCGCAAAATATATAATAATCATGTTGCTACTAGAAATAATGCGATGGAAAAGCCAGTTAAATTCGCATCGGATTATTACAGTAAATATAATGCAGATTGGCTACAAGAATATTTCATTCCTCTTGATCAATTTCCTCAATTTATAAAAATTTTAAGCTCTGTTATTTTGAAAAACAATGTCAATTTGCTTAATGTTACTATTCGATATGTCCCTACGGAATCGAATATTTTATTACCCTACGTAAAAAATAATTGTTTTGCTATTGTTTTGTACTTCAATCAAGATTTATCGGGAAAAGAAGTTGAACATACTAAATTATGGACGAGAAAATTGATTGATACCACATTATCAATGGATGGGAATTATTATTTACCTTATCAGAATTTTGCGAGTGAATCTCAATTTAAACAAGCTTATCCAGGATATGAAAAAATAATCGAACTTAAAAAAATTTATGACCCGAAAAATATATTTACTAATAAGCTATATCAAATATATTTCAAATAAAATCAAGCGTATCAGAAATTTCCGCTTTGCAAAAAATTAAGAATGACCTTTCTTGTTTTTGGATGGTTCATAATAAAAGTATGAGTCGAGTTAATGATGACAAAATCATTTTGCCTACTCATGTGAGTTGCAGATGGCGGCACTTTCGCATCAAATCTACCTGCTATCGTTCCAATTTTTACTTGTTCAGGCACGCCAACTTGATGAACATAAGCGTCATGATCACAACTTAGCTCAGCTAGTGGCTTTATGAATGACGAAAGAAAAGGAGTAATGGTTAAGCATAATTTTGCAAGCAAAGATCCTTGATTAGGCGGAGCGAGCATAATTAAGGAATTACATCTATTTAATTTTTTGGGAGTAAGCTTACTTAGTGCTTCTCTCGCAATAATACCGCCGAGACTGTGTGTAATAAAATGTAAATTTTTACTAGCGTTTGCTAATAATAAACCTTCAATAAAACTTTGAAATTGAACCCCATGTTCACTAATCGTATATTTAGTCGATGGGTAATGATAACTATAAGTTTCATACCCTTGCTTGAGGAGATAAGATTCTAAACGATACATGCTTCGATGTGATCGCATCAAACCATGTATTAATACAATGATTTCATTATTCATTATTTTTGCTGTCATTTTTTAAAACGCTATCAATTTTTTTTAATACTCGCTGGGTTTTTAATCTGTAATTTTTTTTAATTTTTTTGATCAATGACTTTATCTTGATGACGATTGATTCCAACAACCACAATTCAGAAACTACTATACCAACTTAGTAAAGTATTTGCTTAGAATCATGTGGATATTGCTTTTTTTTTAATATTTTTATTAATATGTTTGTAGGATTTATTTTACACACATATTGCTTTTAGCCCTCGTTAAAAATTGGGCAAAACATATTTTCGATTTACCATTTCATACGCGGATAAAAGAACAAATTATTTGAATTTATGAATTGAACTCATGATGTTACCTGGCAGAAGGGGAAAAGCTTGAATTTAGCTGGAGAAAATAACTCAACACTACAAAATTCGTTTGGCAACATTCATTTATAAACTTATTAAAAATTAAACTTAACCTTCAACCTTTCTTGCGTAATTCATTGATCAAACTCAAATTATATTTTAGAAGCGATTGTTATGCATAAAGGATTGCCATTTTGTAAGATCTGGTCAACAAATATACTGACCTAATAAGGTAAAATAGAGATACCTGTCAAAATAAATGGACTTGCAACTCTCTATGAGAGATAAATTTTCCAGGAAAAAAAAACATTGGCTCATTGTGATTTCTTGGATCATAGCAGCAGTGATATGTACAATTTACCTTCCCTATGCTGGTAAGCCTTTTAAGATTGGAGAAGTCAGAGACCCTAAAGCGGAAAGTACGTTAGCATCTAATATCATGGAGAAAGAATTACCTTTTGGCGGTTCGCGATTATTTGTCTTATATAAAAGTGATAAGTTAAATGCTAATCATGCTCCATTTACTACGCAAGTTAAAAAGTCACTCGATGGGTTAAAGAAACTGTCATTCGAACATCGTGTTATATCACCTTACCAAAATGCCCGGCAAATTTCCGCCTCGGAACGAGAAGCATATGCAGTGGTTGAAACCAATTCTACTGCAGAAGAATTAGCAAGTTCCATGAATGATATTCGTAATGCATTAGGTCAACCTAAAAATATTGAAATGTTTATTGGTGGAGAACCTTCTTACATTGCTGATGTGTATCGTCTTAGTGAGATCAATCTAATTCGCGGAGAATTAATTGCTTTACCCATTTGTTTTGTAGTTCTTATTTTTGTATTCGGCGGCATTGTTGCTGCATTCATCCCCATCATTTCCGGTATCATTTGTATCATCATCATTAGCACAATTTTATATATATTGGGCCATCAAATCGATTTAACGGTGTTTGTTTTAAATATTGCAACCATGTTGGGGTTGGGCCTTAGTTTAGATTATACCCTTCTCATTACCTATCGCTTTCGAGAAGAACATGCTAAATGGCATGACTGCAAAAAAACGATTGAAATTACCCTAGCGACTGCCGGTAAATCCATTTTTTTTAGTGGTCTTATTGTTTTAATTAGTATTGCATCATTAATTTTCTTTCCGATCAACATGCTTTATTCCATAGGAATTGCAGGAGTTGTGGTCGTCGCCATTACCGTATTGTGTTCTCTTACCTTTCTACCAGCTTTACTTTGCATTCTCGAGAAAAATGTAACGTCGACCATTCCCCAGTTAAAACATTTTACAACCGAAGACGTTCATAATCATCGGTGGTACCGCTTTGTTATGGTGGTCATGCGTTTCCCATTTTTATTTTTAATTCCAACGATTGGGATATTATTATTACTAGGTTATCCCTTTTTGGACGTTAAACTTAATAGTTCTGATGCGAAAATTTTACCAACGTGGGTCGAAAGCCGCCAGTTACTTGATCAATTTGAACAAAATTTTAATGCCAATGAATTAACGCCAACGCTTATTCTTTTTAAATCGCAAAATAAATCGATTATCTCTAAAAATAATATTTCGCATTTATATGATTATGCGCAACACTTAAAAAAGGATCCGCGGGTGAAACGTGTAGGAAGTATCGTTACGATTAAATCTGGATTAACTAAACAGCAGTATCAACAACTCTATGCGTCGTCGCCCTTACCTTTTGATGAATACCAAAAGCAATTTTTTAAAGGCAGCACAAAAGGCAAGTATACAATCATGAGTGTCGTAAGTAAGTTTTCAAAAGATGATGTAAGAAATTTTGATTTAGTTGATACCGTGCGCCATAACAAAATTGGTGGTCACATTACGAAACAAGTCGCAGGAACTTCCGCCACCATCATCGACACTTTGCATATTGTTTATAACTTATTTATCAAGGTGGTTATTGTCATTAGCATTGTAACTTACTTGGCGCTCGTGTGGTTATTACGTTCACTTATTCTCCCCCTAAAAGCCATCCTCATGAATTTTTTAAGTTTGAGTGTTTGTTACGGCATGTTAGTTTTTATTTTTCAAGAGGGTCACTTTGCTAACATTATTAATTTCACGCCGGTTGGCTTTACCGACATGAACCTTCCTATCCTATTATTTTTTGCTTTGTTCGGACTCTCCATGGATTATGAAGTTTTTTTATTATCCCGTATCAAAGAATATTATGAACAAACCAAAGATAATACAAAAAGTGTGGCCCTTGGCTTAGAAAAAAGTGCCCGAATTATCACCAGTGCAGCTCTAATAGTTGTGATTGTATCGGGTGCCTTTGTAACTGCTGATATCGTGTTCATTAAAGCGTTTGGTTTAGGTACCGCACTCGCAGTCGCCATTGATGCTACCTTAATTAGATTATTATTGGTTCCAACCACTATGCGTTTATTAGGGGATTGGAATTGGTATATCCCCCAATGGTTAGATCGTATCTTACCGAATATTAATTTCGATAAAGAAGTCACCTCGTATAAAAAACCCAATTCGAAAGAATAGGTATGCCTGTAACAGATCACCGAAATCATTTCTTTTAAAATCAACTTGTAATTAGACTTGACAACTCGAATCGGCAATTGTTAGTTTGGGATAGAACCACATAAAATAATTACAATGAAAAATAATAATAATAGGAATATTTCATGCTACCTCAAGAGCTCGCAAAAAAAACGCTTGATTTATTAACTCCTAAAATTGGCCCCATCGCAGCCCTTGAACTCGCCGCGCGTTTGGAGACTAATTCTACAGAATTATTATTGGGTAAAGTTAATACGACGTTATTACTAAGAGAATGTTTGACAGGCATTGTGGAAGTTACCCAAAATCTCATGAAAGAAACTTTGAGTCATACTTCAATTCATGACACGAGCTTAATGAAACCCTTAGACAAATTATTAGCCAAATATACTGCGGATCCGAAGAAACGTAATGAAATTGCTGAGGCAACCATTGCTTTAATAAAAACTAATTTTAAAGAAGGGGATTATCCTTTTCACCTTGAAGATGATGTAGTGAAAGATTTCATTTATGACGAATTAAGAGAATTAGATGAGACCTTAAAAGAAGTCGACTATGAAATATTCTTTTTCGATTATGTTAATTTTTTTGAAGCCTACGCCAATTTAGTTTTAAACGTGCTTGATAAAAATGAATCAACCATAAAAAAACCGTTAGAAGAATTATTATATACAACCATAGCGCCAGTAAGCGATATCATTGATCAGCAAGATCAGCTCTTAAAATCGTATACTTATGATTTAACACAATTCGTTTTGGAAAAACTTACGCCATTTCGTCGAGATTTAACTTCACTGAAGTGTCAATATTTCGATGCGAAAATGAGTGAAACTTTTCCTGATTTCAAAAGTATTTTTCCTGATCGAAAGGAAAGTGAATTACCAACTCTTAGAGAAGGCGACCGAAGGAAACTGACCACCGAAGCCTTACAATTTGCTGAAAATTTATGTCTTGAAGTTGAAGACAATTGGATGAATGATGCTATCACTGAATGGTGTAAAATAAATATCCGCAACGCCCCCATCTTCCGGGAGCTGCTTGATTTTAACGCCATTAAAGCTAATGCTCGGTATATTGCACGCTATAATGAAACTGCAACACTCGTCCAAGAACAAGCAAACAAGATTACCACGGAAATGCAATCTATCACTGCGAATCCGCGTTGTTTAACCGCAAACGAGCTGAATGATTTTGCTGTTCATTTAAGTAATTATCTAACGCGAGCTAAACAAAAAGGACTTGCCCAACTTTTTTCACCTGAAGTTGAGCTTGCTTTAAATCCAGAAAATAGAAAGTTTTATATGGATACCTTTCAATTCAAACAATTCATTGAGTTACTTCCTGAAAAAATAACACAAGCGTTTATTTATCAAGAAAGCAATGTTCCTTTTAAAGCAGATCAACTGAAACAGTTAGGCCTCGACAAATGGCAAGAATCAGATGCAATGATTAAAGCTTGTTCGGAATTCCTTAATTACGATATTACGTTAACCAATGCGGAAACTTACTTGAAATGGCATACAGAAAAATTGGAAAAGAAAGCGTTAAAACATCAACATAATGAAGCTATTTTAGTAGAAGCAGAAATTGATCGTTCATTAAAATCAGCGAATTCGAATCGGATTGATCCAATCAAGGAAAAATCCTTATTAGCTGCTGAATCTAAAAATAATAAATTGATGTTTTCTACGATTATTAATAATACGAATTTACCCACCGCTAGAGCCGTATTGGAAAAATTACAAGCTAAGGAAAATACAGGAGAATATATTGCTTTGTTACAAACACGTATGAAAAAAATTGAAAAAGTTAAGCACTCCCTCAAGCTTTTTGGTAAGCAGGATGCTAATGATAAATTTGCATCGCCTACGCTTGTTAACCATGCCAGATTGGGTCATTAAATAACTATATAAAGTGTAGATTAAAATTTAATATTAGTATTTTAGTATTTTAAAAAAAATGTAGGGATACTATTCTCTTGGTACCCCTACATTTTTAACCTATTAAACTTACTCTTCTAATTATTAATGAATTATCACCATCCGCGTTTAAAACCATAAGCAAGTTGCGTGAGACTTTCTTTTGCATCGCCAAATAATAACCATGCGTGATCATTTTGATAAAGTTCGTTTTCAACACCGGAGAAACCAGGACTCAAACTTCGTTTTAAGATAATAACTTTCTTAGCTTTATCAACATTTAAAATGGGCATACCATAAATTGGACTGGATTTAACATAGCGAGCCGATGGATTAGTTACATCATTAGCACCCACCACCAATGCAATGTCTGCATGAGAAAATTCAGGATTGATTTCGTCCATATCAAATAAATCTGTGTAGGGGACATTCGCTTCAGCTAGTAGTACGTTCATATGTCCTGGCATACGTCCGGCAACCGGATGAATGGCGTATTTTACACTAATACCGCTTGCTTTAAGTTTATCAACAAACTCTCTCAATGCATGATGAGCCTGGCTTGCGGCCATACCGTAACCTGGCGCGATAATAACTGATCTTGCATTTTCAAAAAATTGAAGTGCTTCTTCAACCGTTATGGTTTGTGGTTCTTTTGTGGAATTACTTTTAGTGCTTGGATCGGGTGCATTTGCAACTTTGCCAAATGCACCGAATAAAACATTAAAGATGGAACGATTCATGGCTTTACACATTAAAATAGAAAGAATAAATCCCGAGGCGCCATCCAAAGCTCCGGTAATAATTTGAATGCGGTTTGCTAGCATAAAACCCATCACTGCACCCGTCAGGCCACCGTAGGAATTAAAGATAGCAATGACGACGGGCATATCTGCGGCACCAATAGGTGTCACTAAAAAAACACCAAATATAAATGCAATCGTTAACAAGACATAAAAAAGGAAATTAATTTGAGGGTTAAGACTGAGAAAAACTAACATCGCCACCATGATAAAGAATAAAGAAATATTAACTATGTTTTGTCCTTTATAAGTTAGCGGTCGGGCCGGCAATATGCCATGTAATTTACCAGCTACCATCAAACTGCCCGTAAAAGTTAGTGCGCCTAACATCACTTCGATACAAATGATCCCCATGCTCACATGACCAAGCGAAGTGCGATAACGATAATATTCGGCAATACCAATTAAACAAGCTGCAAGGGCACCACCGGCATGAGAAAATGCGATGCGTTGCGGAATTTTCGTCATAGGAATCCATAACGAAATGGGCAAACTTAAAACTGTACCCAGCACCAAACCTGCGATGATCCATTTATAGGTCACAATGGGATAAAATAAAAGTGTACTTACTACTGCAATAAGCATACCCAACGCTGCAAGGTGCATCCCTCGTCTTGCCGTCTCTGGTGAACTTAATGCTTTAATACCCAGGATAAAACAAACGGAGGAAATTAAATAACTTATTTGCAATATGCTCATGGCTTCACACTCTTCTTATCACCTTTTTTTAACATCCGAAGTATACGATCGGTAATTAAAAAACCACCGACGACATTGATCGTCGAGCAAGTCACTGCAATGAACGCCAAAATGTTAGTCACTATATTATAATTTTCACCCGCCACTGCAATGGAGCCAATTAATGCGATACCTGCTATTGCATTCGTTGCAGCCATGAGGGGGGTATGCATCAACGGCGGGATGCGCGAAATAAGCTGAAAACCGAGAAAACCCGCTAGAACAAAAAGATAGACATCCGCTATTCCAATTTCACTCAGCATCTTTCATATTCCTTTATAAGAAGCTTTATAGATTAACTGCTTGTTTCAGTAAAGGATGGATCGTTTCACCATCATGCGTAATTAAACATCCCTTAATAATATCGTCGGTGAAATCAAACTGCGACGCTTTTAATTGCGGTAAAATGTAGTTTAAAAAATTAAAAATATTCTTAGAATAAAGCTGGCTTGTTTGCAGGGGCATGGTGCTCGGGATATTCATCACACCAATAATCACGACTTGGTGCTTAATAACTATTTTTCCAGGCTCAACAAGCTCGCAATTTCCGCCCTGTTCAACCGCAAGATCAACAATCACTGAACCGGGTTTCATTTGTTTCACCATTGCTTCAGTGATTAACAAAGGTGCCGGTTTACCGGGTATTAAAGCGGTCGTTACAATCACATCTGTTTGGGGTAAGTATTTTTCAATAATATTTTGTTCTTGTTGATAAAATGCCGCACTATGAGCTTTTGCGTACCCAGCAGCATCTTCTGCTTCATGCGTTGTTTCTAAACTGACAAAATCTGCGCCTAAACTTTTCACTTGTTCAGCTGTAATGGGCCGCGTATCGAAGCCAAGAACAACCGCACCTAAACGATGCGCTGTGGCGATGGCTTGCAATCCGGCCACCCCTGCACCAATCACGATAACCTTAGCGGGTAAGATGGTGCCCGCAGCGGTTGTCATCATTGGAAAAATTTTCGGAAGATGATCGGCAGCCATAATGATACTTTTATACCCTGCAAGATTGCTCATGGAACTTAAAATATCCATGGACTGTGCGCGTGCAATGCGGGGTAGTAAGTCAAGTGAAAAAGCCGTAATTTTTTTCGCATTTAATTTTTTTAAAAGATCAGGATAACGCATGGGGGAAAGCGGGCAAATTAAAACACTTTTCTCTTTAAGAAGATTTATTTCATCCGTATGGTCAGGACCATCCAAAGGGCGTTGGACTTTCAAAACAACATCAGATTCACTAAACAAAGACGCGGCGGTGGGTTGGATTTCTGCACCTGCTTTGTCGTAATCAGCATCCGGTATAAAAGCGCTAAGCCCAGCATCCGTTTCTATTTTTACCTTGAGCTCTGCTTTAATCATCTTCATTACAGTTTCGGGAACAGCGGCAACACGATTTTCACCTGGGAAAATTTCTTTGGGAATGCCAATGTTGATCATAAATTCTCCGCTTTTGCAAGGGAACCATCAGAGTTGCTTTATCAAATTGAGCTTTTCAGTGAGCTAACCATTTCAAAGGTGCAGATCTCAGTATTATATAAAGTCTAGTAGGTGAAAAGAAGTGTTTGAGTCGGTATTAAAAAGAGTCGTCCAAAAGATAATTTTAACTTCATTACGCGGCATTTCCGTCTTGAATTGATCAATATAAAATAGAAGAACACTCTTTGTAGGCAGTGCCTATAAGCCAATGATTTACCAAACCAGACTAAACGTATGAAATGCAAAATTATGGCTAGAAATTACTTAGATCAAAATATTTTATCTTATTCCCCTTCTTGACCTTTGATATTAATGACTCTCTCAGCTACATTCAATGCGGAACCTTCAATAAAATTATTATTTAACAATAACTTAGGATAATTAGCTTTAAATTTTTTCGGTTAAAAAGCGCTATACTAAGAGTACGAGCATATATTTTATAAAGAAAAAATAATATTCCAGGGTAATTTAGGTAAGATCATGATTAATATAAAGGATTATGAAAACTTTGAGTTATTAGCTGAGAGTGACTATACAGCTATTTACCGGAGTATGCGTTCAAAAGATGGACAGACCGTTATTTTAAAAACCACGGTAGAAGAGCTCCCTACTCTGTCCGTTAGAGCCTCACTCCAACATGAATATCATGTGCTGCAAAATTTATCGATCCCCGGTTTAAGCAAAGCTCGCGAACTAATTACCCAACAAGACCAACTCATTTTAGTTCTTGACGATGTAGCGGATTATTCTTTAAAAATATTCTTAGATGGCAAACCATTACCTCTTAAAGAATTTTTTACGATTGCGCTACAGATCACAGATAGCTTGGCACAACTACACAGTCATAACATTATTCATAAAGACATTAATCCCAATAATATTGTTATTAAAGCCGATACCCTCCAAGTCCATATTATCGACTTTGGTATCGCCTCAAAAATTGGACAAGAACAACAACAAGATATCCAAAAAAATGTTCTTGAAGGCACACTTGCTTATCTCTCACCT
This sequence comes from Gammaproteobacteria bacterium, assembly GCA_013816845.1. NCBI lineage: Bacteria > Pseudomonadati > Pseudomonadota > Gammaproteobacteria > Gammaproteobacteria bacterium. The sequence continues at coordinate 226,957 of JACDDU010000005.1, read as the reverse complement.
GAACAGACGGGACGAATGAATCGTGTTATTGATTCAAGATCAGATTTATATTCGCTTGGCATTACTTTCTATGAAATGTTGACGGGGCAATTACCATTTGAAGCAAATGATTTTGTCGAATGGGCGCATTGTCACATTGCTAAAATTCCCCCCACAGTTGATAGTATTAATCCTTCTATACCTAAAGCACTCGCGGCTATCATTAGTAAACTATTAGCCAAAACCCCAGAAGAACGTTATGCAAGTGCCGCAGGATTAAAAGCGGACTTAATGATTTGTGCAAAGCAGTGGGAAAATAATCAAACGATTGCTGCTTTCCCCTTAGCTCAATATGAACTATTAAGTAATCTGCAAATTTCACAAAAATTATACGGTAGAGAAAAACAAATTGAACAGTTGCTCGAGGTTTTTAGCCACATTGCCCAAGGACAAAAAGAATTATTATTCGTTCAAGGTTATGCGGGTATCGGTAAAACATCGTTAATTAAAGAAATTCAAAAACCCATCACTGAACAAAGAGGTTATTTTATCAGTGGTAAGTTTGATCAACTAAAACGCGTTACGCCCTACACAGGTTTTATCGAAGCTTTTCAAAATTTAATTAAACAATTACTAATGGAATCGCATGAGCAATTAGAAGCTTATCGGCAGGATTTTTTAAAAGCATTAGGGAATAATGGTCAAGTGATGGTTGATATTATTCCCGCTCTGGAAGCCATTATTGGTCCTCAGCAATCCCTAGCCGAATTATCGCCAACAGCCGCACAGAATCGTTTTATTTTAACTTTTCAAGCTTTTGTTAAAGTGCTAGCTCAACCCAATCATCCTCTCGTTATTTTTTTAGATGATTTACAATGGATAGATAGTGCATCTCTTAAATTATTTTCAGCACTTTTCAGTGATCCAGAATTAAAATACTTTATGATGATTGGGGCTTATCGCGATAATGAACTCACTCAACTTCATCCTTTAGCACTTGAAATTCAAGAACTAGAAAATAATAAAATAATGACGCCAACCGTCCTTAAAATTTTACCTTTACATCTAAAGGATGTTACACATCTTCTTGCTGATACGTTTCATAATAATTCTGAGCAACTACAAATTAAAATGTTAAGCGATGTGTTATTTCGTAAAACAAGGGGAAATCCATTTTACATTAATATTTTTATTAAAATGCTCTTACAAGAAAATAAAATTACTTTCTCCCCACAAAATGGCACCTGGGATTGGGATATAGAAAAAATTGAAGAAGCATCGGTAACTAATAATGTTATCGATTTGTTAACGGGCTGTATTGTTAAATTATCTAAACCTACCCAACACTTATTAACCCTAGCTGCATGTATAGGCCATGTTTTTGATTTACAAAGCTTGAGCATCATCACTGGAAACTCTCTAAAAACGACAGCGCAATATCTTTGGGATGCAGTTGATGCACAGTTAATAACGCCCATCGATGATAATTATCGTTTAATCGAAGGGTTAGATGAAAATGTATCCGGGCCGAAGAGCCAATTAAATAAAATTGTCCAATATCGCTTTATTCATGACCGGATTCAGCAAGCCTCTTATCAGTTACTCACCCATGATGAAAAACAAAAAGCGCATTTAAGTATTGGGCGATTATTGGTGAAAGATGCACCTTTACAAGCCAATGATGAACGATTATTCGATATCTTAAATCATTTCAATCAAGCATTACTTTTATTAACAGATAACGAGGAAAAAGAAAAAGTGTTACAGGCAAATATTTGGGCGGGCTTGAAAGCGAAATCCGCCACTGCCTTTGATGCCGCTAAAAACTACTTTGAAAATAGTTTAAAGCTGATGCCAGAAAATCCATGGAAAACACATTTTAATGAAATGGCGATTTTGTATCGAAATTTGACCGAATGTGAATATTTAACGGCAAACATGCAAGAAGCGGATCGATATTTCGATACACTTATTGAACACTTACAAGATAATCTTCAAAAAGCTGATGCGTACATGATTAAAATGCGTATGCTTAATACGTCGAATCAACATGCTGAGGCTGCCAAATTTGGCTTAGACGCACTCAAGTTATTAAACATTAATTTACCCTATAAACCCAGTGTATTACATGTTTTAAAAGCTATCCTTCTTCTCAAATTACAAGTTGGTGACCCTAGCAAACTTAAAAATGAGCTTAAACCGATGACTGATCCTAAGCTCATTTTGGGGCTTGAAATCATGACCGTCCTTGCAACAATTGCTTATTCATTCAATCATAATTTATTAGGTTTAATTAATTGTGAAGCCACCCGTTTATCTTTAAAACATGGTTATACTAAAGATTCATCAGGATTCATTAGTCTCTATGGATTCATTCTCATCCATATTTTTCATCAATACGTTCAAGGTTTCAATTTTGTCGAGCTTGCTAATAAAATAAGTACATTCTATCCTCCTGTAACGTCTGCTGGTAAAGAACTTACTCTCGGTGGATTTATTAATTATTGGCGTTATCCTCTTGCTACGAGTCTCGGAAATCTAAAAAATGCTTATACATACGGACTTGAACAAGGCGATCTGATGGCGGCTTGGCAAAGTATAGGAATTTACACCAATACTTTGTATGTCATGGGTAGACCTTTAGGAGAAGTGGAAGAGTCTGCGAAAACTGCTTTAGCTTTTAGTAAAAAAGCTAAAGTTTATGAATACTTAGCTGTGACTGAATTGATCCAAAATTCCGTTACTTATTTACAACATCATGATGCCAATTTGGAATTTTTAAATTTTAAGCCGGGTTTAAATAAAGCAGAAAATGCATCACTTTTCGCTTTCAAGGTTAAATTGTTATTTTTACTCAGTGATTATGAAGGCGCAATGGCCGCAGGTATTGAGAATGAAAAATATGCAGCCTTTTCACAAGGATTAGTTACAATTTACGAATATCAGTTCTTTTACGCACTAAGTTTAGCCGCTTGTTACGAAAATATCCCTAAAGCTAAGCAATCGCTCTATTTAAAGAAAATTAAAAAATTACGCGACATCATGCGCAAAAATACCGATTTTTATGCTTTAAATTTCGAGCATTACTATTTATTAATTAAAGCTGAATTAGCCCGCATTCTTCATTATGAACTGGAAGCGCAACAAGGTTATGACCAAGCCATTCAAGCCGCGAAGGAAAACGAATCATTACATGTCATTGCAGTTGCCAATGAATGTGCGGGACGTTTTTATCTGTCTTTAAACAAACCTAAGTTTGCTAAAATTTACCTTCAAGAAGCTCATTATGCTTACGAACGTTGGGGTGCATTAACAAAAGTTAAACAATTAGAGGAAGGTTATCCAAATTATATTGTTAAGCAAAAAAACAATGAAATTTCATTAAGCACTTTAGGTAGAAATACGACAATCACCACCAATACCACAGCTAGTGCCACACTTGATTTTATTTCTATTATTAAAGCCAACCAAGCAATTTCCAGTGAAATTAGATTAGACAAACTTTTGCAAAATTTATTAAAAATTGTAATTGAAAATGCTGGCGCACAACGCGGAGTATTATTAACAGAAAAAAATAAAAAATGGATGATAGAAGCAGAAGGTGATATTGAAAAGCAAACCGTTTACTTAAATCCTACCCAATTTATTGATGAAGAAAGCAATTTACCTTTAAGTCTTATTCAATATTCGCAGCGCACCCTTGAACCGATTATTTTGTCCACAGATTATCATGATGATCTTAGTAGCCATGATCCCTATCTCATTACAGCGAAGCCCAAATCTGCTTTAATGATGCCAGTTCTTTATCAAGGTCAATTGCGCAGCTTACTTTATTTAGAAAACAATAGCATGGCCGATGCTTTCACCCCGTCCCAAGTAGAAGCCTTGCAACTCTTGACCTCTCAGGCTGCCATTGCTTTAGAAAATTCTCATTTATATTTCCAAGCGACGCATGACCAGCTAACGGGATTAGCAAATCGCAACTTGCTTTATCATGTTTTCCAAAAAAGCGCACATCAAGCCAGCATTCATAAGAAAAAACTTGCTATTGTCTTTCTCGATTTAGATTATTTCAAAAAAATAAATGATACGATGGGTCATGAAGTAGGCGATGATTTACTTCGTTATTTTGCTGAGCAAATGAAGGCTTCCATTAAGGAAAATGACTTAGCAGTCCGCTTAGGAGGGGATGAGTTTGTTCTCTTACTCGAAGGAATTGAAAATCCACTTCAAGTTAATACGATCATTAAAAATTTATACGCCCGCTTACAAGAACCCGTTCATTTCAAAGAACATACCATTAAAATTTCTTCCAGCATGGGAATTAGTATGTATCCGAAAGATGGCAATGACATTCACACGTTACTTAAGAATGCTGATACTGCGCTTTATCAAGTTAAAAACCATGGAAAAAATTATCATGAATTCTATTCTCCTGAAATTTTAGAAGAACAAGAATCCATAAACAATATTCACTAACCTTAATTTTTAATTCTCAATTTATGTATCGTATTCCTATTGCATTTTGGAAAAGTAATAGAGAAATACTTGTGTGATTATTGTATATACTTATCAAATATTGAAACCTTTTTTATGCATTACAACCATTGCCTCAGTTGAATTTGATCAAACGAGTTATGAGTTACTATTGTCAATGTTAATGATCAAGGTCTACAACATTGAGTTGAAATGATAAGCGAGCAACAATACGAATAGGTTTAAAAAAACCGTTGTGTGACTTACTCATTCCTTAACAAAATTTAAATGTTGTTTGGCATAAAAACCGTTCACTGCATTTTGTAACTGTTCTGCCAATGCTGAAGGTGGAAGCATTTCCCACTGTACATTTAATAAAGGAACTGGTCTTAAATCATATGTTGTATAAGATTTATCAAAGGCCCAGCCAAAAACATAAAGCAACGTCATCGCTAAATCTCCTGACGTTTTAGGAAATTTGGAATAGAAATTTACGAGTGTATTCCAACGGTCTTGCACTGAACCATTCGTCTGCATAATACTTAGCGCTTTAGCAAAGGCATGGCTTCCATGGGGTTTAAAAATTCGTGCAACATACCCTTGGGGCTTCGAATAAAAATTTAAATAAGCATTTCCAATGAATTGGATATGATCATTGGTTAGGTTTTCAGGATGATGAACAATAGATGCAAACATAGCTAAGTCAGAATCGTCTTTCAAAAGATGATATCGCTTGGCATCTTTCATTTCCTTCACTAACAATTGTGTATTCATGTAAACGATCCTCCACCATAAGGATTAAATAAAAGTAGACAGTATCTACATCGTTTAGTGCCAAACCATCCGCCCAGGCTTACATAATTAGCGCTAAAACACCGGGCCCAGGTCTTAAAGTAAATTACTGACAAAGACAGTAAAGATAGCCTGGGCTGACGGAGCGACACGAAATTAATAGAAATGCATGATAATAAATTAAGAAGGTTAACAATCTATTTTTTTTTCGGGGGAACTTTTTTAGGTCTCATCCCGCGACTACTAAACCACTCATCCCCATACGAAACATAAATCTCCTCACCTTTGCGAATCGTTGCGATAGCCTTAATGCGGGTGAGTTTATTTTTGATATTAATTTTATAATCTGCATTGGGTTCTTCAGCATGGTTGTAGATACTGCCAAAACCTAGCAATAAAGCATAATTTCCCTTGGCGTCGAAATAAAAATCCTCTAAACGCTTATCGCCGCCTTTGGAAACAAGGGTATAACATTCCTCAATTAATTCGCCTTTTTTTATAGTTTTCAGAGCAAAAACACCGTATCCATGCATGCGGGATTTTTTAACAAGTAATTTATTTTGAAAAATTTTGGCTTTCATCGCGGTACCTTACCAATATAAAAAGGGTTAGTGACGTCTCATCAACGTCAATGTTACCAGTATTGTTTTGGAAAGTACTGTAGCTGAGATAGCAAAACATTTCAGCATTTCTATACTTTTTTAGATAACAACATTTTGATACTACGGTTTATTTTGGAAATCTAAGTTGAGATTAGGATAATGATGGGTTAGCCTATAAATTAAAATAGCGGCTTGTTTACTTGCATCATGTAAAGAATCTAAGTCAACTTCTTCGTTCGTAGAATGCTCATCTTTCCCCAGAGGACCTAAACCTACTAAACCGGCAGGTATGATGTCTGCAACATATGAAATATCACCACCGCCCCGTAATTTTGGGGGCAAAGGCTCGAGAACAGGTTTTTTTAATAAAACCCGAATTTCATTATATTGGCTTAACAATTTTTCACCAGCCTGATTAGGCGTCATAGGTGGAATCACTTGGGTAAAGGTTATGTTTGCCTTCGTGTGAGGAAAATGGTTGTCAACAATTTGCTTCATTTTACTTTGAGTATCATTTTTTTGTTCTAACGAGATATAACGTAAATCTCCCCCTGCGTAAGCCATTTTTGCAATAACATTAAATTTACCTGAACCTTCGACTTTCTTTTGAGGAGATCGATAATCAATTTCAGAACCGCCTAATACAATACCGGAATTGATGGTGAGATTTTCAACGTGGCTCAATTCTTTTGCGAAGGCATTTAGAATGCGGGCTAATTCAAAAATGGCCCCACTGCCGACATCAGGTTGGAAAATTAAAGAAGAGTGTTGTTGAATTCCGACGGTCAGTAATTCCCAACTTGTCACGCCTCTTCGTCCCAAACTGGGTGGTCCAGATTCAAAATCAAGAACCACATCGCTCTCTTGAGCTAATTTTTTTAATTCTGCCCGGGCTGTGTTAATGGGATAACCTGCATTTTCCTCATCGCCAATAAAAGCTACCCTAATCGTTGTGTCATCGAGTAAATTAAAACGATTAAGCGCCTTGAGGGCTTCAATGATGACCACATCACCACCCTTCATATCACTGACACCCACGCCTTGCGCCCAATGATTAGATAAAGGTTGAAAGGAATTTTTACCACCCGGAAAAACAGTGTCAAGGTGACCAATGAGAAGTAACCTTTTGCCTTTATTTCCCTTTTTAACACCAAACAAATTTCCTGCGCGATTCATTTCAGTTGGCATTTCTTCCCAATAGGTATCAAAACCCAAGGTGCGCAATTGCGCTTCAAGCAACATCCCAACCTGACGAACTCCCTTAACTTGCTCGGTTTGGCTATTGATATCGACTAAGTCTTTTAAGAGTTTGATTGCTTCTGGCTTACTTTGATCAATGGAAGTACTCAATTTTTTTGTAATTAGATCAATAGGTTCGCCAAAACTAAGCGTTGCGCTTCCTAAGACTAAAAATAGGAATATAAATTTCTGATAAATCGACATAAGGAGTACTTTTTTATTATTGGGCGTTAACTACAAGCTTGTTATTATATTGTTCTCAATCAAAACTATATTAAAATAAGATTAAATCCAAGTTTATTGTAATTTTTAATTGAGCCGAAGTTAGTTCAAGGTTTAAAGTACAGTAACTTCAATAGATCAGAAATCATCAACCTTAAGGAGCGTCTACATGCAGAATCATGATCAAGAAACACGTGAAATTCCTACTAAAGAATATCCAAATCCGAGCGAGGATCAGCCTTCAGATCTTCCAAATAAATAATCATTGCGAGAATAATGTGAGGCCAGATGACGACTTATATTCTTTTTATCGGTGGGAACATTTAGATAAGCGCCGTTATTATGAATTAAGGATTAACAAAGATTTTTTTGGTGATTGGGTGATTACTAAAATTTGGGGTGGAATTAATCAAGCAACAGGTCGCATCATGCATTTTGCCTGTCAAAATCGCGAGGCGGTGGAAAAAACAATTTTGACTATCAAAAAAACTAGAGAAAAGCATGGTTACCTGTGTGTTCACCACGTAAGCTGAAATAATCCTAGAAGGGGAGATAAACTCCCCTTCACACAATTAAGTTTCCAATTTGATCATCATATTTGTGAAATTTTTAAATATCAGTCATCTTAAAATCACTGTGAATTCGATGATTAAACTCCCTATTCATAAAAAACGATTAGCCATTAATGATAGTGCCACCATTGGGATGTAGCACTTGTCCAGATAGATAAGAAGCATCATCAGATGCTAAAAATACATAGCAAGTCGCCACTTCACTGGGCTCGCCTGGACGCTGCATGGGCGTATTGCTGCCAAACTTTTCAACTTTTTCTGCAGAAAAAGTTGAAGGAATCAATGGCGTCCAAATCGGTCCCGGCGCAACTGCATTAACACGGATACCTTGTTTTACTAAATGAGATGAAAGCGAGCGGGTAAAAGAAACAACCGCTCCTTTTGTAGCAGCATAATCGATTAATTCATCATGGCCCTGATAGGCAGTAATAGAAGCTGTGTTAATAATACTTGAATCTTTTTTTAAATGAGGCAGTACGGCTTGCGTTAAAAAAAAGTACGCGAAAACATTGGTTTTGAATGTCTTTTCTAATTGTGCTTTGCTAATGTCGCTAAATTTTTCTTGTACATGTTGTTCTGCGGCATTATTAACTAAAATGTCAATGCGCTTAAATGCTTGCAGCGTTTGTTCTACAACTTCTTTACAAAAGGATTGTTCACTGATGTCCCCAGAGAAAAGTAAACAACGTTGGCCCGTTTGCTCTACAAGCTTTTGAGTTGTTGTAGCATCATTATGTTCATTCAAATAAACAATTGCGACCTGCGCTCCCTCTAAAGCGTAGTAAATGGCTACTGCACGACCGATGCCGCTGTCTCCGCCGGTAATAATAGCCACTTTATTTTTTAATTTACCCGCGGGTCGATATTTTGGATCTAGGCTTTCTGGTAGGGGATGCATTTGCGATTCAACGCCCGGCTGCACATTTTGATGTTGTTTTGGTAAAGTTTTCTTTTTCGATTCATCTTTTGCCATAACTCACCTACTTTTTTGTTAATATAATTTAAAAGACATAAGAAGTAATACTAACACTGCCTTTTTAAAGCGTATCTTAGTGAAAACCCTGAGATGAAATGAACTAATTTTAAAAAATTAATTTTGCGCAAAGAATTTAAGACAAACTGTTTAGCAATTGTGCTAACACATCCATTTGATCTGCTTCTAACGCTGGTTTATCCCAGCGAATACGGTGAATACGTGGAAAACGTAATGCATATCCTGACTTATGACGTGTAGATTTTTGTACTGCATCAAATGCAATTTCTAAAACCAATTCCTTAGCAACTTCACGAACAGGCCCAAATTTCTTTACAGTATGAGTACGCACCCATTTATCCAATTGATAAAGTTCCTCGTCGGTAAAACCGAAGTAAGCTTTCCCAATGGGTAGCAATTGTTTTTCAAACCACAAACCAAAAGTAAAATCTGAATAATAAGAAGACCGTCTACCGGATCCTCGTTGGGCATACATAAGGACAGCATCTACCAAAAAAGGGTCCCGTTTCCATTTATACCAGTGACCGGTTGGCCGTCCAGCAAGATAAGGACTCGTTTTCCTTTTTAACATTAACCCTTCGATAGAAGGGTGCGGTGAATTCATAATGTCTTCGCGTAATTTTTTTAATGATGCTTCATCGGTAAATGATACTAACGGCGACAGAGAAAATCCTTTTAACTTTTTAACGTCAAACCAAGTTTGTAATATCGCCCGTCTTTTTATTAACGGCTCATGACGCAAGTCAATTTGATCTAACATCAATGCATCATAAATAATGATATGACCCGGATAAGTGATTACTAGATTTTTATTGGGCGTTTTACGATTTAAGCGTTGTTGTAAATCATTAAAATTGGCCAGATTATCATTATGATAAACGACAAGTTCCCCATCCAAAATTGCATCAAACGTCATATTGAGAATGACATCGGGAAAAGCTTTGCTAATATCATCGCCTGTTCTACTAAATAAAGCGCGTCCAGCATGGGTACTTACTGCTTGAACACGAATCCCATCATATTTCCATTCCGCAAAAAAATCATCGGGATGAATTTTTAGTAAAGATTTATCATCCAGCGGATGAGATAACATAACAGGATGAAAATTAACACTATTAACAAGATCAGGCTTGGGGGCAGTATTTTCAAGCCATGCAAATAAAAGTTCATAGGGAGGCTTTACAGCATGCCAAACTTCTTCTATTTCACTAATTTCTTTTCCACCATATTCGGCTAGGGCTTGTTTTAAAAATCGTTGCGACACACCGATACGCAATTCACCCGTTCCTAATTTAATAATCGCCCATCGTTCATTTTGAGATGCTGTATTTAACAAATGTAATAAATAATTTTTAATAGCTGATTTATCTGAACTAGAAAAGGTTGTAACAATTTCCTCTATGGAAGGTAATTGTTCAAAATGGGGCATCTGGTTCGGCCATAATAAAGCAACAGTTTCAGAAAAATCACCGACGTAATCCCAAGATAATCGAAATAAAATAGGATCGATAAATTCTTCAACAAGTTCTTGAATCAACGTACGCTTAAAATATTTAAAATTTAAAACACCCGCGATTACGGCAATGGATAACCCACGCTCTGGATCAGGTATGCGAGCAAAATAACTTTTTAACAAAGCAATTTTTTCAAGATGGCTATAAGTGAAATAAAGTTGATTAAGGAGCTCAGCTAGTTCACGCAATTAATCATCCTCATCTTCATAATGTAAATTAGCCACCGCTTTTGCTTGCAAACCTTGCGACGTTGCATAGTACACTAGTGCCTCTTCATTCCCGTGCGTCACCCAAATTTCGGGGGCTTTCACTTGTTGAATCGTCTGAGTCAATTCATTCCAATCGGCATGATCTGAAACGATCAAGGGTAGCTCAACTCCTTTTTGTTTCGCGCGTGCACGCACTTGCATCCAACCAGATGCATAGCCAATAAGGCTATGCGGCAATTTCCTCGACCAACGATCTTGCAAAGCTGATGGCGGACAAAAGACAATTTCACCACCTAAATCCCGCGCATTTTGCGCAGTCACAGGAGTCAACTCACCGAAAGAAAATCCCAAGGATTGGTAGAGTTCGCATAATTTCAACATTGCACCATGCAAGTAAAAAGGCCGATCATAACCTTGCTCACGCAAAGCAAGCATTAAACGTTGACACTTGCCTAGCGCATAAGCCCCAATCAAATGACAACGCATAGGATGCTGTTGCAAGGAAGTCAAAAGTTTATTTATTTCATCTTCAATGGGTGGATGAATAAAAATAGGCAAACCGAAAGTGGCTTCCGTAATAAAAACATCACACGGTACGACTTCAAAAGGTAAGCAGGTTGGATCCGTCCGACGCTTATAATCGCCTGAAATAATGAGCCGGCTACCATGATATTCTAATAAAATTTGGGCGCTACCAATGATATGGCCTGCGGGAATAAATGAAATTTTAACTTCACGATGAACAATTGGTCGATGGTACTTTAACGGCTGCAATAATCCCGCTTGATCTCCATATCTTGCTTTCATGATCTTAAGCGTTTCAGCGGTCGCTAAAACTTTTTTATGACCTGGTCTCGCATGATCGGCATGACCGTGAGTAATAATGGCATAATCAACAGGATAATGCGGATCAATAAAAAATTGCCCAGGCTTACAATAAAGCCCTGCAGATTTTACAGTGATCCAGCTGGTTGGGTGATTAGTCATCTTATTATTATAATTCAATTAACTGATCATATTATTTTGTTTTGATCGAATTAAATAAACTCTCTATATATCATTTGATAACTCGCAATAAAAATCATAATCAACGAAGTCAAGCTTGCCAAAATGAGCAAGGGTTTACCGCCAAAGACTTGATAACTGCCTTCAATTTTATTGACATAACGGCATCGCCACGCCATCAATACGGGCATGAGCGCTTGTAGAATTAAACAGAGTAATCCCGCTATGCCCAAAAGCATGATAAAAGCTTGAGGATAAAACAAAACAACGCCAATAGGCGGAATAAAAGTTGCAAGCATCACGCCCCAACGCGCTTTACTTTCTGCCTTGACTTTAAACCCATCAGCAAGATAATCGGCAAGGCCTAATGAGACACAAGCAAAAGCGGTTAACACACAAATTGATGTAAAACCCCGTGCAAGCATAATAATTGTTTGTTGCGGAACAAAATGTTGTAGCGATGCGAGCAATCCTGTAATAGGTTGATCTAAGGTTTGTAAACGTTCTAAACCGAAATCCCCTTGTAGGGGTACAGAACCAAAAATAGCTGTGTTCCACATAATATAACAAAGTAAAGGCAGTATCGAACCTATAACAATCGCAAGACGCAATTGTTTAATATTATCATCAAAATAATTTCGTAGGCTCGGCACTATAATAGAAAAACCAAAAGAAGTGACAGCAACTGTTACGGCTGATAAAACATAGATCGGTTTTGAAGTTATATAATTGTTTAGATCGATTTGCTGGACGATAAAAAAAATTAACACAAAAATCGTTAAGAGTTTAATCATCATTAATAGACGATTAAATAAATCCACATGTTTAACGCCTGCCATAACAATAGCGCCAAATACACCAACAAAGATAAATGCGCAAACCGCAATGGGTGCGTCAATGCCAATGAGCGCTAAAAGGCCATGAAGAACATCTTGTCCTCCCGCAATGTAGGCTGAGACTAAAGCGTATAAAAAGAATAAATAAACGGTCCAACAAATGATCTCGCCTGATTTACCTAAGGTAGCTTTAGCCATGGAAATCATATTACTTTCTTTTGGAAAGCAGAGATTGACTTCGAGCGTAAGCAAAGCTGTAAAGGTCATTAACATCCAGCAAATGATAAAAAGAACACTGGATCCAAGCACTCCACTTTTAGCTGTGGCGATTGGCAGTCCAAGCATGCCGCCACCGATACATGTCCCTGCAATCAATAAACTACCACCAAATAATTTTGACATAGTGACCGTACTATCGTAAGTAAAACGAATTCTGTAGAGCTTGTTGTAAATCCAGATCAATTTGCTCGTCTTCTTGCGCATTTTGCGGAAAAAAACCTTGTCCATTAATTTTTTTCTGTTGATAAGATGGGTAACTGGGTAATACATTAACGCTGAAATTTTCATTACTATAGGATCTAATGTCTAACAACGTTTTAATAAAAAACGGCTGACTCTCGACAAATCGATTTGTCAGTAGAAGATTGGCAAATGAGCTTATTCGTTGCAGATGATCAGCGCTAATAACTTTTACTGAAAGTATTTCGAGTAAAGATTGATAAAACATACTCAATTGATTAAATGCCTCATCCGCTTTAGAAAAATCAGGATCAGCATCCGCTTCTTCTTTGGTATAAATATTTCTTTCTAAACCTGCTAAATAATTTTTCAAATCAAATTCAACTTGTGTAAGCAATTTTATAAATTGATTAACCTTTCCCATTTGAGGAGAAGGGATCGCTGTCGAGAAAATGCTCATAATGATCCTTTTTTTCTAAGTCCTTAATTTAATCCAATTTATCCTTTATCGCCAGATTATCTTCGTTATATAGAATACTGCGGCCTTCTTTTTTTAACCCTTATAATCGCTTGTTTTTAAACATAATCCTTTGCTCCACCGACTTCGCTCATTGTCCTGTAAAGGGTTAAAGCGGTATTCTAGTAAGAGGACAAAGGAGTGTTGCAATGCGTCATTTTTATAGCCTGGGTCCACTGATCATGACTATCGGCTTCCTGCCTTTTAATGGGTTATTAGGGGCGGCTGCTTCGACGACTGCAATAGATTCGATTGTTCCAGAAAAAAGAATTATAACGCTTGCTCCACCTGCAAAAGAAATAGTTGAAGCACCGAGTGGGTTTATGCATTGCTTCACGGTAAAAGAAGGATGGAATCAAACGCTTTGGGTTCCTGAACATCGTGTTTGCCAATACGAAAATTCATCTCAAGGTGTTGCTTGGATACAAGGCTATTGGAACTGTAGTCAACATAGAATTGATTCAAATGAATGCACAGGTTGGGAATGGAAACCACCGCACTGGGAACCAACATTTGCAGTTTTTTAAAAATTTCTTATAAAAATAAGTGATACGCCGCAGTTAAGTGGATAGCAGCTAAGAGATAAGCATGAATGTTCATGCCTTCTCCCTTGCTTATTTACTATTGGAGTGCGTATGAAATTGAATCTTAATTATTTTAAAATCTTGATGGGTAGTTTCACTATGTTTTGCTTTAGTTTGTTAACCACAAACATTTATGCAGAATATTATATTGCCTATCCAGAAGTTGCGCCTATTTGGGTCGCCAAAAAAGCTAAGTGCGTCCATCATCGTAAAAAAGTAAGACATGTTAAGAAACATTATGTAAAAACCTATCGACCGCGTAACAGTGCTCTTATTTCTGTCTATTATGTTTATCCGCAACCTTCTCCCTGTGGTTGTGGACCTACAGAAGTTAACGTTTCAACTTGCTCAACATGCGCGACTTACAATACTTCTTCGTGTAGTTCTTGTTGGAATCAAAATGCTGCCACCTGTAATTCTTGTGGCAATGGTGTTGGTTTAACCTCATATGATAGAGTTTACTATAATTCGGACAGACCCCGAGGCAGGAATATTTACTATTCTGATTATGGATACGATTTTGCAGATCAGGCGACGGCTGATGATGATCCTTTATACGACCCTAATTTAAACATTGACCGTTAGCTTAGGACGCGCACCATAACGCCGATCACGCATGGCGTAAAAAGCTAGTGCTTTATCAAATTCTTCAGCATTAAAGTCAGGCCAAAACACTTCTGTGAAATAGAGTTCGGTGTAAGCAAGTTGCCATAATAAAAAATTACTAATACGCTGTTCACCACTCGTACGAATCAATAGATCAGGATCTGGAAAATCGGCAAAAGCTGTTTTCTTATGAATTAATTCAAGCGAGATTTCATCACTCCGAAGCTCACCCTTTTCAATATCACTTGCAATGCAACGTAGCGTTTCTCTGATATCCCAACGACCACCATAATTGGCTGCAATAATTAATTTTAGTCCCGTATTACCTGCAGTTAACTTTTCGGCTTTGAGCATTTGTTGACGTAAACGATCATCAAAACGAGTTCGGTCACCGACTATTCTTAATTGAATATTTTGTTCATGAATTTTTTTAACTTCACGTTTCAAAACGGTAATAAATAACTCCATCAGATAACTTACTTCTTGCGCAGGGCGTTGCCAATTTTCACTGCTAAAAGCAAACAGTGTTAAAACTTCAACTTTTTTTTCCGCACAACAGCGAACAATCCGGCGTACAGATTGCGCTCCGGCCTTGTGACCTGCAATCCGCGGTAAATGTTTCTGCTTAGCCCAGCGGCCATTGCCATCCATAATAATTGCAATATGTCGGGGAAGAGTTGTCGCATTCATTAAGTTTTATTGCTCCCTAAACTTTCTTTCCTTAAGCGTTGAGCTCCAGTTACCATTCATTTATTTATCTGTTGTAAGACCTAACTCGCATTCTAGCCTTCCGTTTTTTTTTATCAATCCTTATTTATGGAGTTTTTATCCCTAGTACTTTCCCGTCCCTACTCTTCAGAACTCTACTAAAACGAATGCGGCTTTCCCTTATTCCCTGAGGTATTGGAGCATTATTTTAGGTAAGGCTTTAATTTGATTAGCTATTTAAAATGGTATATGATTGTCAGGTATCTTTAGTACCTGGTGCACTAGTGTGGTATGAAAATAACACGCGAATAGAGGCCCATAATCAGTATCTCGATAGCTTATCCGGACAATGGTGATGCTAAAAGTTGATAGGTACTAAGGACGTTAAAAAAGTAGTATGTTAGCTTAGTTTAGAAGATTAAAGTGGCTTCTATTTGGCTAAATTACAGCGTAAAAAATTAAACATAACGATTTAAGGAGTAAATGTATGTTTAAGAAATTAGTAATTGCAAGTGCAGTTTTAGCAGCAAGTTCCGGTATTGCTTTTGCAGGACATTCTTATAAAGGTGATAGAGATTATAAGGGTGAAATGAGCGTACCAAGTTGTCCAACCTGTGCAACTTATTCTTTTATGTCGGGTCCATATGTTGGCTTAAGTGCTGCAGTTAGAAATAACTACAGTGGCGCGCCAGCTATTTACAAAGGCATCGAAGGCAGATTGTCTCTTGGTTATGCGGGTGTTCTCACACCAGGTTTCTACCTAGCTGGTGAATTATTTGGCGGCGACAGCTTCCAAGTTAAGAACTACAGAAACGCAGATGGTGCCGGAGCTAGATCCACTTGGACATGGGGTGGAAGTATCATCCCAGGCATTATGCTAACAGATTATGTTATGGCATTTGCTCGTGTTGGTGGTGAAAGAACTCGTTTCTCGAACCAAAGTGCAAACGCTTCTGCATGGCATGTTGGCGTTGGTGGTCAAACAAATATTTGCCCAAATTGGGATCTACGTGGCGAATACACCTACAGCAGCTATGGCAGCGTTACGGCGCTTGGTCATCCAAGCACTGACTTGTTCAGTGTTGGCGTTATTTACAAGTTTATGTAAAAATCGTCATAAATCCGAAAGGAGCAGCACTTTAGCTGCTCTTTTTTTTTGTTTAAATTTAGAGGGGACGATTTATAAAAAGAAATTAAATAGAATAAACGGACTTATAAACTTGTTAAATTAAATCTGGTTCACAGTACCAAATCGAATGGTTATTCCTGCATTGATCACAGTCGTATTGAGATCATGCTTTATTGCCTTTAATTGACCGACACTGCCAGTCAGACCGATCGAGTCGGTTAAGGCATAATGAAGTCCTACAACTGGTTCGATGAGAGATCCGCCCCCCAAAGCAAGACTGCCGCCGCCTCCTGCACCAACGAGAACTTCTGCATAAGCTTCTGCGCGACAATTGAAGAAAGGTGCTGTTTGTATGCCAGGACCAATCATCCCAGTCGCATAACCACCTGCATGATTCCCAGCATAGGCAAATGACGCTTGATAAGCCATGAAGAAATAGCGCGAAAGAAGCTGATCGATTTGAAGCGCAACCATATTGATCGGGGGCGTGCCTGACATAAATGTACGTTGGGGATGAAGATAAGTTTGATTAAATAAATGAATGCGAAAAGCTTGGGTAAAAATATTGGTTGTGAGCGGTAAAGCGGTTGATCCTTCTTCTGCAATATCGAGATGGTAAATCAATGCGACCGTTCCGGTTGCAGCTTTGATTTCGCCTTTGGGCGCAACAAGATAACCACCAGACAAACGTGTTGCGAAATGACGGCCTAGCGCAAGCTCTAGACCCAATTGACCGGTTATTAAAACCCCTCCGCCAGAATCAACATTACCGCCACCACCTGCCCCCAAACCTAATTGAGGAACAAGTGCAAAAGAGGTTGACCCTAGAGGATAGTGGTAACCTAATCCACCTAAAACATCCATGTAACCATTTGGAATACCGCTGTAGGCTCCACTTGATTTGACCCACCAAAACCATTCTTTCGTAAAGTAATGATCAAGTTCGGCGCCTATAAGGCTGATCGTACCATCTTGAATTTCGCCCAGTACATTTTTAGTTCCAGCTCTTTGTTTATACGCTTGCAAAATAATAGCGAAGTCATTTCGTTGAAATCCGATGTTGCCTTGGTTACATAAAAAAATATCAGCAAATTTCCACTGATAATTGACTGCATCATGATAATTCACATAAGGGAATTCTAACGGCACATCAAGATCTAAACCGATTTGCTGACTACGGATCAAACCGTCTGGAAAATCAATGTAACTATAGTGCAGCCCGAATCTGACCCATTTAAAGTTGTACATCAGTCCAACATAAGGTTTAATCATCAAACCGCCGCCGACCAAAGATGATCGACCACCACCGCCTCCCGCAAAAAAACCAATATCACCCATGAGATTCGCAACGAGCGGGGCATGAAAACCACCGCCTAGCCCCAAAACAAATAAACCACCTTGCGTGCCCACAACAGATCCATAACCACCAACACCGCCATATACATAAGGCGCTAAGTCAGCGTAATACACTAAGCCCATTAATCCCATCGGACTTAAATGGTTTGGCATTGAGAGCGTATCGTAACTGAAGCGAAAAAAACCGGGCTGTTTTTGCAAGAGTAATGATTTGGGTTGAATATTTTCTATTAACGATTCCGCTTGTAATTCTGACTGAGCCAAAGCAGCAAGCATTAAAATGAAAACTTTTCGATTTAATTTAATATTTCTTTCCATGAAATAAAACATCGGTCAGCAATTAAACACGACGTTGATTAAATCAAATCATTTATGGTTAATCAACTTTTATCTTTTAGGTAAAAATCCTGTAGAAGTCACAGTTACCCTGTAGACGTCGCATTAGGGGAGATTTTAGTCCTGTAAGTGTCACACTTCAGTCCTGTAAACGTCACCAATAATCCTGTAAACGACGCAGTTTATCCTGTGGACGTCGCAGTTCGGAGCTCAAATATTATGTTTTACAATACTTTACAGATCCTAAACATATTAAACACATATAAACATAACAAACAGTTTAGTGGGATAGTTGTCTTTTTTCTTAACTTGTAAAAAGCCACATGTTATGCTTTTTGGGCTTTACGAAAGATTGATAAGGATAAATCAATGGCAAAAATAATTGTAAACGCTACCCATAAAGGGGGCGAAGGAAAAACAACAAATTCCATCATGTTGGCGGAATATTCAGCTTTAGTGCAAAAACTGAAAACCCTCATTATTGATATGGATCCACAAGGAAACTTTTCTGGTCGCTATGTGCGCATGGATTATGATCCTGCTTACAAAGGAGGCAAAATTCCTGCCTTACATCCCGATTTTGAACCTGATTTAGATGATGATTGGGATGGGCGTAGTAGTATTGCTAATATTTTTTATGGTGAAGAAGTCATACCCTATCCCACTTCGATTGCCAACCTCGAATTATTGCCCGCCCACTCGATTAAACTGCAAGAAGCTGAAGCCGTAACCAAAAATGAAGTCGTTGAAAAAGTTCATCTCCAGTTAAAAAAGTTTTTACAACTTCCAGATGTTCAAAAAAATTACGAAATCATTATTATTGATACCCCGCCCTCGAAAGGCCCCCTCACCATTGCTGCGATCAAGGCTGCAACCCATATTGTTATTCCTGCTCAGATGGAACAATTTTCTATCGAAGGAATTTATGGAATGTTGCAATTATGGAAGCAAGAATCATTTTATCGCGCAAAAGAAAATCCTATTGAATTGGTAGGCATCTTACCCAACCAAGTTCGGGACATTAAATTGCATAAGCATTTTTTAAGTGGTTTATGCAAAATGAAGGGGGTTGCCGACTATGTTATGCCTCATGTTATTAAGAAAAGAGCTATTTATACGGAAATTTTAGTTGAGGATGCTAATCCCAAAAGTATTTTCGACTTGCCAGAATCAAATCTTGCGAGAAAAGAATACGAAGGAGCTTGTCGTTATATTATGGAAAAGGTGATGAACTATGGCTAAGAAAAAAGTGTTTCAAATCAGCAATTCATTAACAGAAGGTTTAGAAGAAACAATAACCGCTGCACATCATTATGCGGGTGAATTGAGAGTGGATGTCATACCTATCAAAAGAATTGAAACCGATCCCTCCAATCCGCGTAACTTGTCCGTTAACATTGAAGATCTTTGCCAGGGTTTCAAAGATGGTGAGCCGGATCTTGCACGAAAATCGCAGGAACTTGTTGAATTAGAAACTCTCGCACACTCTATCCGTGAACAAGGCATTATCAATCCTATTTTAGTTTATAAACATGGAGAGAAATATCGACTTATTGCTGGGGAAAGACGAACTCTCGCTTCAGTTTTAGCTGGTAAAACTGAAATCCAAGCCAAAATTTTGGATAGCAAACCGAATGAATTAAAAATTAGTTTGCTTCAATGGATTGAAAATGTTGAACGTTCCGACCTCACCTTATGGGAGCGGTTAAACAATTTAGAAAAAATGCTACAAGCGTATGCTTCCAAAAAAAATATGACTACGGCAGAAGTAACCATCACTGAGCTAAGTAATCTTTTAGGTTGTACAAAACCGCATGCAATGAATTATAAAATAGTATTGATGGCCGAAAACGATTTAAAAAATGCTATCAAAGAGAATAAAATTAAAAACCTTGAAAAAGCAGCTCTTGTTGCGAGCGCGGAAGTATTAAATGTGCGTGAACAATTATTAGCGTCTTGTTTGGAAGGTGCCTCCCTAAAACAAATGAAAGCACTTGCAATAGAAGATACGAATAAAAGAAAACTCCGCTTACTACCTAAAGAGAAACGTGGACGTCGTGCACAAACAATTCATTTTGGGATGACTAAAAATATTAAAGTGGCAAAGCTGTTTATTGATGCGCTCATTGATAGTCAAGCCACGACGCTCAGCACCAATGAACATAGCAATATTGATTGGGAAGATTATGCGTCGGTAACAGAAGCTTTTAAGCAAATTCTTCGTAAGCTCGAAAAACGCTATCCATCTAATAGTTAAAGCAGGATGATTATGAACGATAAAGTGAAAATTACTTTTGTGCTCCCGCAAACATTGCATCTCGAATTAAAGAAAAAAGTGGTGGAAGATGGCTACGATATGAAAGGAAAAAGTAGATGGGTTTCAGAAGCAATCAACGCTTTATTGGCCATGGAAAGTTTTCCTGAATTTGTAAAGATCAATGATGTCATGCGGGGTTTTGAAAAGCTTGAATCCGTTGTTATTTCAAAAGCTTTAAAAAAAGAGTTAGATGCAGCGATCATTAATGTGCGTAAGGTTTATCCAGAAATTAACGGCGTTCAAAGTCGTATTATGCGGACGGCAATTGTACAACGCTTAATTAGGATTAGTTAAGTCACTTAACTTCAACTTAACCCTTTGTATAATAATGAATTATTTAATTTTTAAATCAAAGTTTTTATTGGATTTTTTATAGCTAAATAACCAAATGTGACGTTTGCAGGATAACTTTTTAAGGAAAAAGGTGGTATCTCATGGGCGAGAATAAGAAGACCTTGGAATTGAAGAAACACGTAGCGACTATTCATTCGAGCAATAAGTTGAGCCTTTTGCAACGGAAAATAGCCAATGCGTTGCTTTTTAATGCCTATGAAGACTTACTTAAAAAAGATGAGCATATCATCCATGTTGCAACGTTGTGTAACTTAATTGGTTATGACAGTAACGATCATAAAACGATTAAAAAAGCGTTAGTGAATCTTTTAGCGACAGTTATTGAGTGGAATTTAGTTGATGGCGACCGCTTAGATGCTCAAGGGGTGTGGAATGCGAGTTCTATTATTGCTGATGCAAGCATTGATGGGCCAATTTGTGCTTATTCGTACAGTAATAAAATGAAGAAGTTGTTACACCGTCCTGAACTATATGGTCGATTAAATATGCTCGTACAAGCTAAATTCAAATCAAGTTACGGGCTTGCTTTATACGAGAATTGCATTCGTTATCAAGGGATTGAGCAGACGCCCTGGTTTGATATTTTGAAATTTCGGAAGTTAATGGGTATCGAAGACGGAAAATATAAAATTTTTCGCGATTTTAAGCATCGCGTTTTAGAAAAAGCTGTCGAGGAAGTTAATAAGTTTTCCCCTTTGCACGTGACTCCTTTGTTTAAAAAACAAGGTCGTCAGGTGGTTTCGATTCAATTTGTGATCAAACCATCCGCTCTCAATGCAGGTGAGAGTAAACCCTCCAACTATCGTGCCAGTCTAACTGAAACGATGAAAACATTTGGTTTAGCGCATCGTCAAATTAATGAAATTTTTGCTCAATACGAGGAGAAATATGTCTTAGAAAAAATTCTACTCATTGAATCCTCAAATAGTTTCATCTCTGGAAAAATTGGTAATCTCGCAAAATACTTATTGAGCGCTTTAAAAGAAGACTATAAATCAAACAAAGGGAGTAAAGATGTTCCACAAAAAATCAAATTAATTACTAGCAAGCCTAATCATGTTGAGCACATGGAAGCTTATCGAAAATACCAAAACAAAGAGATTTTAAAATTATTCGAAGCACAAACCTCTTCTAAAAAACGCCTTTGGCTGATTGAGTTTGAAAAACACTTAGGAAAAAGCATGTATCACGACATTTATAAGCGAGATGGATTAAAAAATATACTGATTCAAGATCAGCTCTGTTTATTCGTCAGACAAAAAAAACCTTCCTTCTTGAAAGTCGTTAAGACCTATGAAGAATTCTCTCTTGGAGCTGTGTAAGCCTTTTTTCGTGTTTCACATAGAACATATGGCAAAATTTGGGCAGCCCTGCTTGCTATTCCCTTTGTTTGAAGCTACTTAAACCTCATAACCAAACGGAATGTTATTGCAAGTCGCAGTAAGATTGGTATTATTTGTAATTTTTATTCAGCCGATTGGAATGCTACGGCTTTTTTCCTTGCAAAACTTAGGGATAGGTTAACCTGCGATGTTTAATAATATTCTCATCCTTTGTATTGGCAACATCTGCCGTAGCCCCATGGGCGAAGCCATCTTCAAACATAAATTGAGCCATCTTGAAGTTGCGATAAGCTCGGCAGGGTTGGGCGCGTTAGTGAACTATCCTGCAGATCCCATGGTCCAAGAATTATTAAAGCTTGAAAATATTGATTGTTCGGAACACCGTGCACGTCAAGTCAATAAAATCATGGTAGATGAAGCGGACTTAATTCTGGTTATGGAAAAAAATCATCGTAATGAAATGATACGGTTGTTCCCCAGTTCCTGCGGTAAGGTTCATCTTTTAGGTAAATGGAGTGAGTTTGAAATTGCTGATCCTTACAAAAAACCTAAGGAAATATTTCAAAATGCATATCGTTTAATCGCGCAGGGTGTAGATGAATGGCAAAAGAGGTTATGGAATTAACATGCGATTATTTTTTATGGGTTGTTTGATGTTAGGGTTAAGTGGTTGCTTTATTGCACCTGGGATGAGAATGGAACCCGCTCCTGTTAATCCCCAATCAATTAGGGCTTCAAAAGAAATCAAACCGATCTTTATACCAATTGATGTCACTTTAGTGCGGGAAATGAATCGTTGTAAATACAACCCAGCGCAGACTTACTACATTGGTCCTTACGATATTCTGAATGTCTATGTCTGGGGACACCCTGAATTTAATGTGGTGACGGGTGTCGCACCTTCTGAGCAAGGCGCCAATGCTTCTCTGAATCGAACTATTTCTCCTACGGGTTATCTTGTAAATGCCCAGGGCAAAATTTTCTTCCCCTTAATTGGCTATGTGGATGTTGAAGGAAAAACCGTCGAACAAGTGCGGACTAACCTTATCCGATTGTTATCTAAATATATCCGTCAACCCCAACTTGATGTGCGCGTAATCGGTTTCAGAAGTAAAAAAATCTATGTGATGGGAGAAGTTTTGCATCCAGGCCTACAACCTTTAACAGATTCGCCAACTTCCCTCATTGAAGCAATCAATTTGGCTGGCGGCATGACGCCTGAATCTGCAGATCCTACGCATATTTTCGTGATTCGGGGAAATTACAGTTGTCCGAAAGTCTATTGGCTTAACGCGCATTCTCCAGCAACTCTTTTGTTAGCAGAGAATTTTAAACTTCAGCCCAAGGATGTTGTTTATATTCCTGCAGCCGGTATCACATTATGGAATAGAGCTATCAGCCAAGTGTTACCCACAATCCAATCTGTTTGGTTTTCTTATTCTGTTATTAAGGGAACGAAATAATGTTTAAACGCACGGGTGCTTTTTTGAATGGACTACATGCAAAGTAAGTATGTGGTGGTGGGCGGGGGCCTTATTGGACTCGCCATTGCTCGAGAATTAACGCATGCAGGGCAAGAAGTTCTCGTCTTAGAAAAAAATATCATTCTCGGTGCTGAAACAAGCTTTAGGAATAGTGCAGTTGTCCATGCGGGTATTTATTATTTGCCGCAAACATTAAAAGCTAAATTGTGCGTCGAAGGTCGTAAACTCTTAATTGATTATTGTGATGAGAAAAAAATTGCCTATAACAAAAGAGGTAAATTGATTGTTGCAACTTCTGATCATCAACTTCCCGCTTTAAATCATTTATTATCCACCGCTAAAGCTAATCAAATAAAAGAATTGATACCTGTTACGGCCGCTTACATTTCTAAGTTAGAACCTGAAATTCTAGCTGTTGCTGGATTATATTCTCCTGAAACGGCTGTATTAGATGGGCATTCGCTTTTAAAACATTTTACACAAGATGTGAAAGATGGAGGCGGTACAATCTTGTGTGGTATCGCCTTTCAAAATGCTACTTTCGATAAAAATCATATTAACATTCAGACTAATCATGCTGGGATGACCATCGTAACATCGTATTTGATTAATGCCGCAGGGCTTTGGGCATCCGCTGTGGCAAGGGAAATTGTTGGAATGCCAATACAAGCTATACCTTTTTCCTATTATGCGAAAGGCCATTATTTTGAATTAACAAAAAGTGCCCCTTTTTCACATTTAATTTATCCATTACCTGAAACATCGGGTCTCGGGATTCATGCTACGACTGACTTAAAAGGCATAACTCGCTTTGGTCCAGATGTAGAATGGGTTAATGAAATTGATTACACTGTTTCACCTCACCTACTGCCCAAATTTTATCATGCGATTAAACAATACTATCCAGCGATTAAAGTAGAAGATTTACAACCTGCTTTTGCCGGTGTGCGGCCCAAAACGCTTCCGCCTGATCAACAACCGCAAGACTTTATCATTCAAGATGCAACAGTGCATGGTCTTAAAAATGTTATTAATTTATTTGGAATGGAATCTCCGGGACTCACTAGTTGTTTAGCTATTGCGAAAGAAGTAAGAAGCCGCATCAAAAAGAATTTCCCTTGTCATTAAGTTAACTCATCCCTTAAAATGCATTCGCGTCAGTGTTTTAAGTCTCACTCTAAGCATTTTAGCTTAATGATGGGCCATGATTTTGATCGCATCCCATCGTGGATTTAGTAAAGGAATGATTCGTTTATGGAGAAAGACGTGGGCTATCATATTTCAGTGATTGGTTTAGGTTATGTAGGATTACCAGTCGCAGTCGCTTTTGGTAAGAAACAACGTGTCATTGCTTTTGATATTAATCCAAAACGGATAACAGAGTTACAAAAAGGGTATGATCATACCCAAGAAGTTTCAACTGAGGAATTAGCTGAAACCAATTTACTTTTTACGCATCACGCTACCGATTTAAAGCAAGCTAATTTTCATATCATTGCGGTTCCTACCCCTATCAATTTAGCAAAACAACCTGATCTCTCGCATTTGTTATCTGCCTCAACGTTGGTTGCGCCTCATTTGAAGAAAGGCGATATAGTCGTGTATGAATCCACGGTTTATCCAGGCGTGACCGAAGAAATATGCGCACCTGTCCTTGAGAAAGAATCGGGTTTAAAATGCGGGGTAGATTTTTTTGTTGGATATTCACCCGAAAGACTTAACCCTGGAGATAGTCAATACAGTTTTACAAACATTTGTAAAGTTGTGTCCGGACAAACCCCGGCTATTTTAGACATCATTGCCGACGTGTATGGAAGTGTAGTAACTGCGGGTGTTTTTAAAGCATCAAGCATCAAGGTTGCCGAAGCTGCTAAAGTCATTGAAAATACACAGCGTGATCTCAACATTGCTTTAATTAATGAAATTTCTATTATCTTTAATAAATTGGGCATTGACACCGCGGAAGTTTTAGAAGCTGCCGGTACAAAATGGAATTTTTTACCCTTTAAACCCGGTTTAGTAGGCGGCCACTGCATTGGTGTCGATCCTTACTATCTTACGCACAAAGCAAATATGAGTGGCGTGCACCCGGAAGTTATTTTGGCGGGCCGTCGTATTAATGACAATATGGGTAAATATATTGCAGAGCGGACGGTGAAAGAAATCAATCGATTAGGGAAGCCGGTTAATGGTGCGCGGATTGGCGTGATGGGTCTCACGTTTAAAGAGAATTGTTCAGATATTCGCAATACAAAGGTTATTGATATTATTCAAGAGTTAAACTCTTTTCACGCTAATATTATTTTGCACGACCCACGAGCAAATCGGGAAATGACTAAAAAAGAGTATGATCTTGAAATCGTCGACTGGGATTTGTTTACCGATTTAGATGCGATTATACTTGCTGTGGCTCATGATAGTTACAGAGATCATCCTCTTGAGGATTTTGTCCGCCGACTAAATAATCCAAAATTGATTATCGATATAAAAGGTGTTCTCGATCCGATTAAACTGCGGGAACAAGGTGTGCATGTTTGGCGTTTATAATTAGTAAAACTTGGTAAAATCTACTGTGCAAATATTTGAAAAAATTAAAAATGATTTATTAGTTACACCCAAGACGTGGTTGGTCACCGGTGTGGCTGGATTTATTGGCTCAAACCTAATGGAAACGCTTTTAAAATTAAATCAAAAAGTTGTGGGGTTAGATAATTTTGCAACTGGTTTTCAGTCTAACATTGATGATGTTTTAAAAAAAATGACTCCGTCTCAACGTAACAACTTTATTTTCCATGAAGGTGATATTCGTAATCCTGATGATTGTAAAAAAGCGGTGGAACATTGTGATTATGTACTCCATCAAGCGGCATTAGGTAGTGTGCCTCGTTCGATAGAAATGCCAGAGATGACGCATCAAACGAATGTAACTGGCTTTTTAAATATGTTGATTGCCGCAAAAAATGAAAAGATAAAGCGTTTTATTTATGCATCATCTAGCTCAGTTTACGGTGACTCGGTTGAATTACCGAAAATAGAAACGCATATTGGCAATCCTTTATCTCCTTATGCAGTTTCAAAATTAACAAATGAATTGTATGCAAAAGCCTTTTCGAACTGTTACGGCTTAAATTGCATTGGCTTAAGATATTTTAATATCTTTGGACCACGACAAGATCCAGATGGTCCCTACGCAGCAGTTATTCCGCTATGGATTACTTCCTTATTAAATGGTCAACCTGTTTATGTGAATGGGGATGGAGAAACATCGCGCGATTTTTGCTATATCGACAATGCAGTACAAGTTAACTTACTGGCCGCCTGCGTTGAGAATCCGGATATTGTGAATCATGTTTATAATGTTACAGTGGGTGAACGCACTTCTTTAAATCAGCTGTACCAAATGATTACGGACCATCTCTCCAAAGCGAATCAACCTATTTATCAGGATTTTCGTCCTGGTGATATTCGACATTCTTTGGCAGATATCAGCAAAACAAAAAATTTGTTAGGGTATAAACCAAATTACAATGTACAAGTCGGACTTGAACAAACCATTGCCTGGTTTCAGT
The DNA here is from genome assembly GCA_013816845.1 of Gammaproteobacteria bacterium. Lineage (NCBI taxonomy): Bacteria > Pseudomonadati > Pseudomonadota > Gammaproteobacteria > Gammaproteobacteria bacterium. The sequence goes on along the minus strand of JACDDU010000005.1, from coordinate 199,755 downwards.
CCGAGCAGGGCAATTAAGTCCTGACAAGAAATGAATGTAGGTTGGGTTGTGCATTTGCGCTGAAAAACCATCCTCATAATGGATAATTGTTGATTCTGCGCAAGCGGTTATCAACCTATGGAACTTAAGTTGAAAGGTTATGCAAATACAATCAATTTTAAATAGAAAAATTAAAGTAGCGCTTGTTGGTTGCGGTAGAATTTCAAATAATCATTTCAATGCAATAAACCATCATCAAACCGATTTAGAATTAATTGCAGTCTGTGATCCCAATTCAGATCGTTTAGCGCAGGCGATAACGCAACAATCCGTGAAAGGCTATGCGACACTTGAGCAATTGCTAGTGGAAGAGCCAACGGTTGATGTTGTCATCTTGTGTACGCCAAGCGGCATTCATGCAGAGCAAACTTGTATTACTGCAGAAGCTGGTAAACATGTCATTACAGAAAAACCCATGGCTACGCGTTGGCAAGATGGATTGCGAATGGTTAAAGCTTGCGATAAAGCAAATGTGTACCTCTTTGTCGTTAAACAAAATCGGCATAACAGTACTATTTGTGCATTAAAAAAAGCGATTGAATCGGATCGCTTTGGTCGAATTTATTTGGTGAATTCCAATGTTTTTTGGACGCGTCCGCAAGCCTATTATGATCAAGATGCGTGGCGTGGTACGTGGGAATTCGATGGCGGTGCTTTTATGAATCAAGCGAGCCATTATATCGATTTATTAGATTGGTTAATTGGTCCGGTTGAATCGGTCCAAGCCATGATGGGTACTTTAGCTCGTAATATTGAAGTTGAAGACACAGGGGTTTTAAATATTAAATGGCGTTCGGGTGCCTTAGGTTCAATGAGCGTGACGATGCTTGCTTTTCAAAAAAACTTGGAAGGATCAATTACTATCCTAGGTGAAAAGGGCATTGTGAAGTTAGGCGGTCCGGCACTTAATCAAATTGAACATTGGGAATTTGCCGATGCCAATGATTCCCAAGATGAAATGGCGCAATTAAATTACGAAATCTCTTCGGTGTATGGCACAGGACACTTACGATATTACGAAAATGTTATTAAAGTATTTCGTGGCGAAGCCAAACCTCAAACGGATGGTCGTGAAGGTTTAAAATCGTTGGAACTATTAGTCTCAGCTTATCTTGCCAAAAAAGAATCAAAAACCATTCATTTACCATTGGAGTTATAGTATGGGGAAAGATTTTTTTGTCCACGAATCAGCTTATATCGATTCCGAAGTTAAAATCGGGCAGGGCACTAAAATCTGGCATTTTAGTCACATACTTTCAGAAGTTTCTATAGGAGATCACTGTTCTTTTGGTCAAAATTGTGTGGTGGGTCCGCGTGTTCTCATTGGTCATCATGTTAAAGTCCAAAATAACGTTTCAATTTATGAAGGGGTTATTTGCGAAGATGATGTATTTTTGGGACCTTCCATGGTATTTACCAACGTTATTAATCCCCGAGCGTTTATTGTGCGCCGCGCAGAATTTAAAACAACTCTTTTAAAAAAAGGGTGTGCAATTGGTGCGAATGCAACGATCGTTTGTGGTGTAACCATAGGTGAATATGCATTGGTTGGCGCAGGCTCAACCGTTACCAAGGATATTAAACCGTTTGCTCTCGTGTACGGCGTACCTGCAAAACAATATGGATGGGTTAGTAAGGCAGGAAATAAACTTGTTTTCAATGACAATGATACTGCTTTCGATGCATTTGATCAGAGCCGCTATCGAATAGAAGCAGATACAGTTTATCCAATGTGAAGGAATACAATGAATATAGCTTTTCATGATTTGCAAAGCCAATACTACGAGTATAAAGAAGAAATCAATTTTGCTATTCAAAAGGTACTGAACTCCAGCCAATTTATCATGGGTCCTGAAGTTGAACAATTTGAAGAAGCATTAGGAGAATTTTTAAATTGTAAGCATGTTGTAACCTGCGCAAATGGTACTGATGCAATATTGTTGGCTCTCATGGCCATTGACATCAAACCTGGTGATGAAATTATTACAACACCTTTTACTTTCATAGCAACTGCCGAAATGATCAGTCTGTTGGGCGCCATACCCATTTTTGTTGATATTGAAGCGGATTCTTACAATATTAATGCAAGTCAAATTGAAGCTAAAATTACCGCTAAAACACGCGCCATTTTACCGGTCTCTTTATATGGCCAGCCGGCCGACATGGATGAAATCAATGCTTTAGCACAAAAATATTCGCATCAATATGATAGAAAATTATATGTCATTGAAGATGCAGCACAAAGTTTAGGTGCACTCTACCGCGAAAAAAAATCGGGTAATTTGAGCGATATAGGATGTTTGAGTTTTTTTCCAACTAAACCTTTGGGTTGTTATGGTGATGGCGGAGCGGTTATCGTGAATGACGATTTAATTGCTGAGCGCATTAAAAGTTTAAGAGTCCATGGTCAAACAAAGCGTTATCATCACAAATATATTGGGCTTAACGCACGGTTGGATACCATTCAAGCAGCTATTTTGCAGGTAAAACTAAAGTATTTCCCTGATGAAATTAAGAAGCGCAGTCAGATTGCCAAATATTACAATGAGCAATTGACGAATGCTAACGTGATGTTGTCGTATGTAAAATCAGATCGTACATCTATCTATGCTCAATACTCCATTCGCGTTAAAGAAAGACAAGAATTCATGAACCAACTTAAAGTTCGAGAAATTCCTACAGCTATTCATTATCCGCAGCCATTACATTTACAACCGTGTTTTAATTATTTGAATCATCATAAGGGAGATTTTCCGGTCGCCGAAAATATAGCCAATGAAATTATCAGCCTCCCCATGAGCGCTCATCTAACAGAATTACAACAGCGTTATATTGTTAATGCAGTTCACGAAATTACTTACGATGTTATTCAAACGCGCACAGTCGGATAATTATTAATGATGGTAAAATGCTAAAGACTTTGATCATAATCAGTCTCTTACTTAATGTCTGGTTGCTGTATAAGCAATCAGATCAACTACGTACGAAAATGATTTTTAAGTTTAAAAAAATGATAAAAAAATCGCTCAGTTTTCTGCGTCTTTTTCCGAATGATAACCATGATCAATATGTAAATACGCCTTTTGCTTATCTTGCGAAAGGATTAAAGATTAGCTACCTTGAGCCGCTTCCTTTGAATCAAGGGGTTTCTCTACCCTCTGAGTTAGTGATCCAGCCAGGCCAATATAAATTTCATCATCATCAATATGACATTCAATGTGATGGCTTATATCGCTTTATTTTTCCCGAAAAATATAACGAGCAGCGTATCGTTTATACCGATGATTTACCGCAATTAATGTCTTCTATTGCTTGGATGCTTACCCACGGTGAACAAGATGATAGCTTGTCTTATAATGAATTAAAATTAAAAGCTAAAAATAATAAATTAATATTAACCTGCGAGGCGGCAACGCGTTTTGCCTTAAAATTCTTAACCTCCGTAAAAATAAAGTCACGTGTTATCGGTACACGCGCGCTGAATCAATTAAATACTTATGATGCTGGGCATTATCTCATTGAAGTCTTTAATCAGAATTTGAATAAGTGGGTTTTATATGACATCGACCAAGATGTTTATTTTACCTATCTAGGAAAGCCTTTATCTTTACTCGAAATGATCGACCATTTAAATGGTGATTATGAAATAAATTATATATCCCAAGATATACGAGCCGATGTCACTTCACATTCTGGCAATTATCCCTTTGTTTTTATTAATGAAGCAAGACTCGCCCATTTAAAACATTGGTACAAAAGAATTATGCAATTAACTTATATAGAAGATCATAACGAAAATATTTCTTGCTATGAATTTGGCGTTCAAAGTAATGAGTTTCCCCGAGGCTTTCTTCCCTCAGTACGCTACATTGAAAGGGATCGTTTTATCTTTCAATATTATCAACAAGGAGCATTATGAATAACGAATTGTCAGGGAAAAAAATATTAGTCATAGGCGGTGCAGGGTTAATTGGAAGTCACATCGTCGACCAGCTGGTTCAAACTGACGTGGCAGAAATTGTTATTTATGATAATTTTGCACGCGGTACTTATGAAAATTTATCGAACGCTCTTTCTGACCCCCGGGTAAAAATATTTGAACTAGGTGGCGATATCATTCAAACAGACATCCTTGATCAAGCAATTAAAGGGAAGGATTACGTATTTCACCTTGCTGCCTTATGGTTATTGCACTGCCATGATTATCCCCGCAGTGCTTTTCACGTGAATATCGAAGGAACTTTTAATATTTTAGAAGCTTGTGTAAAACATAAAGTTAAAAAGCTAATCTATTCCTCATCTGCCTCAGTTTATGGCGATGCGGTGGAATTACCTATGACAGAAGATCATATTTACAATAATAAAACTTTTTATGGTGCAAGCAAAATTGCAGGCGAACATATGTGCCGTGCTTTTTATCACCGCTATGGATTAAATTATGTGGGATTGCGTTATATGAATGTATATGGTGCCCGTCAAGATTATAAGGGAACCTATATCGCAGTGATTATGAAAATTTTAGATCGAATCGACCAAAACCTATCGCCCATTGTCTATGGCGATGGTTCACAAGCGTACGATTTTATTTATGTTACCGATGTGGCTCGTGCTAATCTTTGTGCGCTCCAATCGAGTGCAACAGATGAAAACTATAATGTGGGCAGTGGTGTACAAATTAGCATTAAAACCTTAACTGAAAAACTTTTAAAGATTACAAACTCCCCATTACCCATTGAATATGCCCCCGCCGGTCAATCTTTTGTAACGAATCGTATTGGTGACCCAACGCGTGCTGAGAAGGAAATTGGCTTCAAATATTCTATTGATTTAGAAAGTGGATTAAAAGATTTAATTAATTGGCGTAATTCACATAAAGCTTTAGTTGCTAAAAGTCGCTTAAAAGAGGTATGTGCAGCGTGAAAATTCCTATTACAAAAGCAATGTTTGATCATGCTGAAAAAGAGGCGATTATCAAGCCTTTAGAAACGGGCTGGGTTGTTCAAGGGCCAAATGTTAAAACATTCGAAGAAAAATTTGCAGCCTTTACCAAAACGCCGTACGCGCAAGCACTATCCAACTGTACGACTGCTCTTCATTTAGGATTGCTCGTCATGAAGATAGGACCTGGTGACAAGGTCATTGTTCCATCATTCACTTATGTGGCTTCTGCTAACGCGGTCGAATACACAGGCGCAGATGTTGTGTTTTGTGATATTGATTTAAGTACATTCAATATTAATACTCATCATCTTGAGCAATTATTAAAAAATGATCCTGCTATTAAAGCTATAATGCCCGTCCATTTATTTGGTTTATGTGCAGATATGCCTGCTATTATGGCGCTTGCGGATCAATATCAAGTTCAAGTTATCGAAGATGCTGCTTGTGCATTTGATGCGTGGATTGGAAATCAGCATGCGGGTACTTTCGGTACATGTGGTTGTTTTTCATTTCATCCGCGTAAGTCAATTACTACGGGTGAGGGGGGGATGTTAATTACGCATAATGCGGAATTTGCACAATCGATTTCGCAGCTCAAAGATCACGGTGCCAGCAAATCTGATTTAACACGTCACAAAGAAAAGGGGGGTTCTTTACTTCCTGATTTTAAAATGCGTGGATACAATTATCGGATGACAGATTTGCAAGGTGCGTTGGGTGTGGCTCAAATACAAAAAGCTTCGCAAATCATGTCGGGTCGTAGACGGATTGCAAAATTATACGACCATGCATTGCAATCCATACCCCAACTTCTTATTCCAACGTCTCCTGATCATTATCAACATGGTTATCAATCCTACGTTTGCTTATTTCAAGGCAATGAAAAACTAACTCATTTAACCATTGAAAAAATCGATCGACTTAATGCGCAAAGAAATAGTTTTATGCAAGCCTTGGAAGAAAAAGAGATTGCAACACGCCAAGGTACACATGCAGTGCATACTTTAACTTATTATGCGGATCGCTATCAGCATAAGCCTCATGATTTTTTAATGTCTTATGCTGCGGATCGGTTAAGTATTACCTTACCTGTTTATGCCGATATGACAGATGAAGAATTTAATTATGTGATAGAAAATATTCATGAGGCATTGGGCCAATGTGTGGAATTTGTGGCGTAGTTTGTTTTGGTAATGGCACGCTTAATGTAGAGCAAATTAAATCGATGTGTGATGTAATCGCGCATCGTGGTCCAGACGATGCTGGATATTTTGTTGCACAAAAACAGGAACGAAAAAAAAAACGCGGTGGCTATTACCTTAGTTTAACTGATAAAAAATTTCAAACTGTCAATCCCATGCTGCCTACACTTGATTCTCGGTGGGGAATGTCAGAATTAAAAGCGTGTACTTGGAATATTTTTTTTGGACATAGACGGTTAGCTATTATTGATACGAGTGCAGCCGGTCATCAACCCATGAGTGATTTGTCCAAAGAAATTTGGTTAACTTATAATGGTGAAATTTATAATTTTAAAGAATTGAAAACCGAGTTGAAACAACTTGGTTATCATTTTAGGACACATACTGATACTGAAGTTGTGATCAATGCATACTTAGAATGGGGCATTGAAGCGGTAAATAAATTCAATGGCATGTTCGCATTTGCACTATGGGATAAACGAAATAATTATTTTTATTTAGCACGCGATCGATATGGAATCAAACCGCTTTACTACACACAATTATCAAATGGCACACTTATTTTTGGCAGTGAAATAAAAAGTATTTTAGAATACAAAGCTTATGAAAAAGAAATCGATTGTGAAGCACTTTTAGAATATTTTACCTTTCAAAACATCTTCACTGATAAAACGTTATACAAAGATATAAAAATTCTGTCTCCTGGCCACTTTATGATGGCGAATCTTAGTCATGAAACGCCTAGTTTAAAGTCTACACAATATTGGGATTTTCATTTCCAAGAACCTGATTGTAAGGAATCATCTGAATCTTATATTGAAGAGTTAGATCGTTTATTTACTCAAGCAGTTGATCGACAATTAGTTAGCGATGTCGAAATTGGCAGTTATTTAAGTGGCGGCATGGATAGTGGCTCAATTACTGCGCTTGCTGCAAAAAAAATACCTTACTTAAAAACTTTCACCGTAGGTTTTGATTTACATAGCGCTTCTGGATTGGAACTTGCCTTTGATGAAAGAGAAGCAGCGGAACACATGTCTTATTTATTTAAGACAGAACACTATGAAATGGTATTAAAATCAGGAGACATGGAAAGGTGTTTACCAAAATTTGCATGGCACCTTGAAGAACCGCGTGTTGGACAAAGTTATCCTAATTTTTATGCCAGTAAATTAGCAAGCAAATTTGTTAAAGTGGTTCTGGCGGGTACCGGGGGAGATGAATTATTTGGCGGATACCCTTGGCGTTATTATAAAGCTATTAATAATGATGATTTTAACCATTATATCGATAAATATTATCTCTTTTGGCAACGCTTAATCGATAACTCACAAATTAAGAAAATTTTTGCGCCCATTTGGGATCAAGTTTCCCATGTTTGGACGAGAGATATATTCCGTGATGTTTTTCGCAAACAAGAAAGTACGATTGTGAGCCCCCAAGATTATATTAATCATTCACTTTACTTTGAAGCAAAAACATTTTTACACGGCTTGTTAGTCGTAGAAGATAAATTAAGTATGGCGCATTCATTAGAAACGCGCGTGCCTTTTTTAGATAATGATTTGGTTGATTTTGCGATGAAAGTACCCGTTCATTTGAAACTAGGAAATTTACAAGAGGCACTTCGAATCAATGAAAATGAACCTGGGAATAAGGGTCATAAATATTTTGCAAAAGCCAATGATGGAAAATTAATATTAAGAAGTGCTTTAAAAAAATATATGCCTGATCACATTACACAAGGAAAGAAACAAGGGTTTTCTTCTCCTGATGAAAGTTGGTTTAAAGGTGATTCCATTAGTTATGTCAAAAATAAATTAATGGATGCGAATCGATCAATTTATAACTTACTGGACTTTGGATCTGTCGATGAGATTCTACAGAGCCATTTGCAGGGGCATCATAACAAACGCTTATTTATTTGGTCGTTGCTTAATTTTGAAGAGTGGAGTGATCAATTTTACGCGTAATTAACGATCCGTATATTCATTTTCATTAATAACGTTGGCACTTCAATAAATTAAACAACAAAAGGTTAAAGCCATCGTATGAAAAGAACGGTTGAAGAGTTAGAGACGATTAAAGCTAATTCATCTGCCCACCACTTGGGCATAGAATTCATTAATTTGCTCAAATTGTTATGGCACAAGAAAAAATTAAAATTTAATCGATCATTACCCCTCGGCGAATACTTTGTTGATCGGCATGACAAAGCGGAGTTTCTAGGATTTGGTGAAGGAACAACTTTGTATGATACAAGCATCATCTTAGGCGAGGTTATCGTTGGTTCCAATACTTGGATTGGACCATTTGTTTTATTGGATGGTTCAGGAGGGCTCGCGATTGGATCGAATTGTTCAATTTCGGCCGGCGTACAAATTTATAGTCACGATAGCGTTGAATGGGCTATATCCGGTGGAAAAAAACCCTATCAACACGCAAAAACCATCATAGAAGACAATTGTTACATTGGCCCTAATACGATTATTCAAAAAGGAACCCATGTGGGGAAGGGTTCCATTATTGGTGCAAATAGCCTTGTTAACATCAATATTCCCCCCAACTGTAAAGCTTTTGGCTCACCCGTACGAATCATTCAAGAAATGATAGGATGTGAAATTTGAAAGTAGTCGTCATTGATTACCAACTTGGTAATATTAATTCCATTGTCAATATGCTAAAAAAAATGGGTGTGGAGGCAACAATTTCGAACACCGAACATGACATTTTGACTGCGGATAAGCTCATTTTGCCAGGGGTTGGGGCTTTCGATCATGGCATGCAGAATTTACATAATGCGGGACTTATTGATATTTTAACGGAAGCTGTGCTTCATAAACAAATACCTATACTGGGGATTTGTCTTGGGATGCAATTATTATTAGAGGAAAGTGAAGAAGGTCATTGCAAAGGTCTTGGATGGATCAAAGGTCAATGCGTTCGCTTTAATTCTCCAAATAAGGCAATCAAAGTGCCTCATATGGGATGGAATCAAGTGATTTCAGCTCAGTCAAACTATTCCCTGGCAGACGAAACACGTTTTTATTTTGTACATTCTTATCATGCAGTGTGTACTGAACCGCAACATGTTTTGGCGACTGCTCATCACGGTTATGCTTTTCCTGCAATTATTGGCAAAGCGCATATTTTAGGATCGCAATTTCACCCTGAAAAAAGTCATTTATTTGGCATGCACTTTCTTCAAAAATTTATTGAGTCGACATCATGTTGAGAACGCGGGTTATTCCCTGCCTATTATTGAAAAATGGTCAGTTAGTCAAAACCATTCGATTCCAAAAACCGAATTATGTGGGCGATCCAATCAATATAGTTCGAATTTTTAATACTAAAGAAGTTGATGAAGTTATTTTTCTTGATATTAGCAGGACACCGACAGCTACGCCTCCTGCATTTAAGCTCATTCAGGAAATTGCCTCAGAATGTTTTATGCCCATTGCCTATGGCGGCGGCATTCGAACTTTAGAGGATGTAAAAAAATTATTTGCATTAGGCGTTGAAAAAGTTGCACTTAATACAATTGCATTTGAAGATGAATACTTTATTAGCCGGGTTGCCGAACGCTACGGTAGTCAAAGTATTATTGCATCGATCGATGTTAAAAAGAATTTTTTTGGTCATTACAAAGTTTATTCGCATTGCGGCAAAAAAAAACACGCTTATGACCCTGCAAGCTTTGCTGTTGAAATGGAAAAAAAGGGCGCGGGAGAAATATTATTGACTTCTGTAGACCGTGATGGAACCATGAGTGGTTATGATATTGACCTCATCAAATTGGTTACAAAAGTAGTTAATATTCCTCTCATTGCATGTGGTGGCGCGGGCGAAATTAAAGATTTTGCAAAAGCGGTACATGTTGGGGAAGCATCAGCAGTGGCAGCGGGAAGTATGGTAGTTTATCAAGGCCGGAACCGGGCTGTCTTAACACGTTTTCCGAAACGTGCTGAATTAATAAGTCTCTTACCTTAAGAGACAAGGAAGAACATGAAAGCAATCTATTTTACTGACGAAGCCAAGTGGCAGGAAGAATGGCAAAGAATCCAACTTATTCCAAAAAAGCGCTGTACCCGTTGTCTTTATGATGAAACAACACCTACTATTACTTTTGATGTAAATGGCGTGTGTCATTATTGTCACACGCACGATCAATTAGATGCCCAGTATCAAAGTCCGGAAGGTCGCGCAACACTTGAAAGAATCATTGAAAAAATTCGTTATGAAGGTAGAAAAAAACCTTACGATGTTATTGTCGGCGTAAGTGGCGGGTGTGATTCCTCCTTCCTGGTGCACTTTGCAAAAGAAAAAGGATTGCGTCCTTTGGCAGTCCATTATGATAATACATGGAATTCAACCATTGCTGTTGAAAATATTTTTAATGTCTTAGATAAATTAAATGTTGAGTTATGGACTCATGTTGTTGATAACCATGAGTATGATGATTTATATAAATCCATATTGCAATGCGGTACTGCAGATTTAGAAGCGCCCACGGATTTAGCACTTGCTTCGACCTTAAATATGGCTGCTGAGAAATATCGTATTAAATATATTTTTGAAGGGCACTCTTTTAAAACCGAGGGACTTTCGCCGCTGGGCTGGCTTTACATGGATGCAAAATATATTCATAGCATGCATAAAAAGTTTGGAAAAATTAAAAACCTTAAAACCTACCCTCATTTGTGGTTAGGTAAACAAATGAAATGGATGCTATTGAATCGTTTAAAAAAAATTCGTCCTCTTTGGTATATTGATTACAACAAAGAAGACGTTAAAAAAATGCTAACACAGGAATTCGATTGGAAATGGTATGGCGGCCACCATTTAGAAAATCGGATGACTAATTTTTATCATAGTTATTTTTTGCCACGACGATTTGGAATTGATCAACGCATTAACGGCTATGCAGCATTAGTAAGATCTGGCCAAATGGAAAGAGAGGAAGGGTTAGCGCATTTGAAAATCCCGCCTGGGAGCCAGCCTGACCTTATTGATATGATCAAAAAAAGGTGGGAATTAGATGATCAAACTTTTGTTGATTTAATGACGTTGCCGCGTAAAACCTACAAAGATTTTAAAAGTTATAAATCAACTTTTGAAAACTTACGTCCATTTTTCTATTGCATGGCTAAGCTTAATTTAATACCGATGAGTTTCTATATGAAATACACGTTAAAAGATACGACTAAAGGATAAAACAGGTGCAAGCCCAAAAAGAGCATTTCCATTTTACTTTTGCCAACTTAGAAAGTCACTTTGAGCTTGCACTCTCGCTCGGTTATGAAGTTTTACGATGCCAGGACTACCTTGAACGAAAGATGACAACCCACAGCAAGTTATTAGTGAATCGTGTCGATATTGATGTATCGGTAAAAAAAGCAGAAAGGATAGCGAATATTTTTAACAAATTAGGCATTAAAGCGACTTTTTTTGTTCGTCTTCATGCTAATGAATACAACCCTTTCTCGTTTGAAAATTATCGAATTTTAAAATATATCAAAGAAACAGGGCACGAAATTGGTTATCATTCTGAAGTCAATGATGAAGCTGTCATCTGGAATGAAGACGCTACCCATTGCTTATGGCGTGATATCGATATCTTAAATAGAATTTTCGATATTAAAATTACTGGTGTTGCAAGTCATGGCGGTATGACAGGTCTTAATAATTTAGATTTTTGGAAAGATAAAAAACCGAGGGATTTCAATTTAGGTTATGAAGCCTATGACACTGAACCCGAGTTCGATTTATTTCACAATTCTTTATATGTCTCAGATTCCTGTTGGACATACTGGAAATGTTATAATAATGGCAAACTGATTGAAAATGATCATAGAAATCTAGGTGATCATCTTAAACAAGGCAAGCCCCTTGTTTATTCTCTTATCCATCCTGAAAATTATTTTAATCATCATTTTTACGAATAATAGGTAACAAATGATGGGCTATCAATTATCTGAACTTTGTAAATATATTAACGATGATTATGTATTGCATGGCAATGTTAATGAAATTCATGTAGAAAACATTGCAACGCCATTTACGGCTAATGAAAAATCTCTAGTTTTTATTAGTCCAACGCATGCTGATAAACAAAAAATGTTTAACGCCACGAAAGCAAATTTGATTATTTGTGATGATTCTATTCAATTTTGCTCAAAAACTAAAAAAAATTTGTTAGTTGTGCAAGACCCAAAGTATATCTTTGCTAAAATTGCCAATGCGTTTTTTGTAGAAAAACCCGCAAGCGGAATCCATCCGACGGCCATTATTCATCCGGAAGCAAAAATTGCAGAAGACGTATATATTGGTCCTAATGTTTATATTGGCAAATGTGAAATAAAAAAAAATACGATGATTTACGGCAATACTTATCTTTACGACAATGTATATTTAGGTGAAGGTGTGGTCGTGAACGCTGGCAGTGTTTTGGGCGCAGCTGGATGTGGACAAATAAAAGGTAAGGATAATATTTATATTCCTTTCCCTCATATCGGCAGACTCATTATTGAAAACAATGTTGAAATTGGTCCGCAAACTTGTATTGCTAGAGGAGCTCTGGGTGATACGATTATTAAAGAAAATACCGTCATCGATAGCCAAGTAAAAGTTGGCCATAATGTTGTGATCGAAGAAAATGTTATTATTCTTGCAAATGTTGTTATCGGTGGCAGTAGTATTATAAAAAACAATGTAGTTTTGGCTATTGGTGCTCACATATGTGATTACATTACGGTGGGTGAGCATGCTCACATAGGACCCGGTGTGATTATTATGAGCGATGTAGCAGCGCATGCTAAAGTGGTACCGCGGTTGCCACTAACCTTACCCAAATAAGATAATAGACCGTTTATAGTTAAGGACAAAGGAACAATGGATCATGTAGCCTTAAGAGGGTGTCTCCAGCACAGAGGTGACAGTCAATTTATTTTAGACGAATATACTAAGAAAACTTATACCTATGATGATTTTTATCAAGCTGCTTCAGCCATAGCTGGTTTTTTAAGAAAATTGGGATTGAGCAAAAATAGTAGGCTTTGCATTATCCTCGATAATTCTACGGAACTTGCCAAAATTTACTTTGGTTGTTTATATGCAGGTATTACCGTCGTTCCTATTAATCCTTCCTGGACTAACGATCAAGTTAATTTCGTTTTAGAAGATAGTCAGTCTGAGTTTGTTTTAACTGAATCCAAATATATTGCATTATTATCAAAAAACACAGTTAAACCCATTTTAATCAATCGGGATCCTAATTTATCAAACGATATCAATTTCTATAACTTTAGTGAGATGGAAACCTTTCCTGCACTAAATCCTAATGATTATTTAATGACAGATAATCAAGCTATTATTATTTATACTTCAGGTACAACATCGAGACCCAAAGGCGTCGTGCACACCCTTGGTAATTTAGTCGGTAACGGTAATGTATTTAATGACTTGATGAATGTAGGCCCAGAAAATAGATTTTATAATTTATTACCGATGACATATTTAGGCGGGTATTATAACCTTCTCCTTATTCCTTATTTGGCTAAAGCGAGTGTCGTTCTCACCCGAGCTTTTGATGCAAAAACTATTTTAGGATTTTGGGATAAAGTTATTGAGAATAAAATAAATACGTTATGGTTCGTTCCAACCATCATTGCTATTTTACTTAAAATTGATCGCAGTACGATCGCCTCAACTTATTGTAAAAACCACATCCTTCGTGCTTTTGTCGGCACAGCGCCTTTACCCACGACACTTAAGAAGGAATTTGAAAATAAATATGCAATTTCTCTCCTGGAGAATTACGGTTTATCCGAAACTTTATTTATTGCCATGCAAGGGGTAGATACTCCGCATACAGGTGTGGGTCAAGTTATCAAAAACGTTAAAGTAAAAATCGTTAATGAACATGATCAAGAATGTGCAGTAGCGGTAGAAGGGGAAATTATTGTCGAGACCCCTTTTGTTATGAATGAATATGTTGGTCAGCAACATCATTTTAATAAAAATAATCAAACATGGTTTTACACAGGAGATCAAGGCTATCTTGATCAAAACAATCATTTATTTATCACGGGACGTAAAAAAGATCTTATTATCAAAGGCGGGATTAATATTAGCCCAGCAGCTATCGAAGAAGTAATCTACACTTGTAAAGAGGTGGAAGAATGTGCCGTAGTGGGTGTGCCTCATGAAGTTAGCGGCGAAGAAATTGTTGCAGTGGTGAAATTTAAAAATAAAAATAATATAACGAATATTAAAACCCACATAGCCGAAACATGTCGTTCAAATTTAACTACGTTTCAGCAGCCCGATGCCATTGTTGAAGTTGAAGATTTGCCCCATACTTTCACGGGAAAAATCCAAAAATCGAAATTACGTGCCTGGTTGGTTCACTATAAAAAAGATTCACCCAAAAATACCATGCGTTCCATTGCGTTAAAGCAAAATACTTATTTTAAACCCTCTCAAATCGTCGAGCAGTGTAACCAGGCAATTTCTATCACATATAATAATTGGGTTTATGACCTTCAAAGACAAAATGTTGATGTAACCGTTCTGTCTTTAGGTGAAGCTTTTTTTGATATCCCTTTATTTGATTTTACGTCGTTGCCTTATCCTTCCTTATATCATTACAGCCATTCGCGCGGTATTCCCGAGCTACGCCAAATTTTGGCTCAATATTTTCAAGAAGAGTATGATGTTAAATTTGACCCACTCCATGAAATGATTATTACGGCTGGATCAAAGGTTGCCATCTATATGGTCTTATTGGCATTAATCAATCCAGGGGATGAAGTTATTATTCATGAACCTGCTTGGGTCAGTTTTCCAGAACAAGTAAAATTATGCCATGGCGTTCCTGTTTCTGTGCCTTATCATGAGAGTGTTTTTGATTTTGAAAAATATATTACGAATCGTACTAAAGTCTTAATTATTAATAATCCCAATAATCCTAAAGGCTCAGTCCTTTCTTTAGATGAGATTGCTCATTTATATAAGTTGGCAGAAAAATATAATTTATATATCCTATCTGACGAAGCCTATAGTGATTTTGTTGCAAACAAAGAAGAATTCATTTCCATTGGCAATTTTGACAAAGAATTAAAATTTACAATTATTTGTAATTCTATTTCAAAAAATTTAGGGATTTCCGGTTGGCGGATTGGTTATGTAATTGCTAACCGGCAGTTAATCAACCAAATTTTAAAACTGAATCAACATTTAATTACTTGTCCTGCCACTATTTTGGAATATTATATTACGGAAAATTTTTATAATATTTTAAAAGTTACTAAACCTCAAATCACTACTTTATTAACAAAACGTCAATCGGTTATCGAGTATATTAAGAAAATTGGCCTTAGCTGTTTAGAAGGTACTGCAACATTTTATATCTTTTTATCCATTGCAGGATCTAAGCTAGACTCTGATACTTTTTGCAAAAAATTATTAGAAGATTTTCGCATTGGTGTCGTTCCAGGTATTGGATATGGAAAAAGTTGTGATCAATTTGTTCGTGTATCAATCGGTGCTGAACCCCTTGATAAAATATTTGCAGCGTTAGATAAAATTAAAGCTCTGATTTTACTCACTCATGAATTACATCATCTTACTTCACAAGCGGAAGGCCTAAGCGCCGTTGGCACCGTTTAAGGAAATATTTTAATGCTTATCCATTCGTTACCTGATGAAAGAAATGCTGCTAACGGCTGTAGCCAATTAGTCCATGTGTGTGCAGATTTAAAGCCGCATGAATCAGCGATTATTATTTCTGATCATACGACAAAACATTTAGGCGTTCAGTTAGCTGCCGCTGCAGCAACTGTTTCGTCACATGTCATTCACAAAACGATTGCACCTGCAGCAATGCATGGTAAAGAACCAACTGACGAGGTTGCAAACCTCATGGCAAACGCCAATGTAATTTTTGGTATCACAAGCATGTCAATGGCGCATACTGCTGCACGATACGAAGCGACTCAAAAAGGAGCGCGCTATTTAAGCTTACCCGATTACACTACAGAATTATTAAAACGCCCTGCCCTCTACGTCGATTTTAGAAAAATTTCTCCGATTGCCGATCGTCTCGCTCGACTGTTTACAGTCGCGAATAAAATCCGAATTACCACCGAGTTAGGCAGTGATGTGGTTTTAACTATTTCGGGACGAACGGGAAATTCTGCACCAGGTTGGTGTTATGCACCAGGTGTTTTATCTTCTCCTCCTGATGCAGAAGCCAATGTACCACCTGTCGAAACAGAAACAACTGGCGTTTTAATTGTTGATGGCAGCATCCCTTGCGCGGAGTTGGGTTTACTCCAAAGTCCTATTGCATTGACCTTAAAAGGCGGCAAAATTATTGGGATAGAAGGCCAGCATTCGGCAGTATTAGAAGCACTCTTTGAACGCTTTCAAAATGATGCAGTTCGTGTCGCTGCTGAGTTTGGGATTGGATTGAATCCGGCAGCTGAATTAATCGGATCCATGTTAGAAGATGAGGGGTGTCTAGGGACAATCCATATTGGTTTTGGTTCAAATATTACCATTGGGGGGAAAAATAAAGTGCCTTTTCACTTGGATACTATTGTTAGGAATGCTTCTATTTATGTTGATGATGAAATCATTATGGAGAAGGGTACACTTTCGCCACTGTATGCAGGCAATGAATAAGGTTTTGAAGCCATTTTATGAATATTGAAACGATAATTGTGCAATATTTTTTAGAAAAAGATAAATACAATTTGATAGACCGCAAAGGTATTTTAGAATTTAACTACGTTGATAATCAATTTTTTGGTTCATTAGAATTTATTCAAATGATTGCCGAAATGGAAGATCATTTTGCTATCGCTTTTTCAGATGAGCATCTTAAGCATCCACAGTTTGAAACAGTAGGTGGCTTAATCAATATTATTAAAAGTATACAAAAGGAAGACCGTATTGAAAGTCGCACTTATTAATAATATGAATAATAATTTTTTTGCATTAATGCGATTTTTACGCGATAACGGCATTGATGCGGAATTATTTCAATTGGATGTATTAGATCCACACTTTAAACCGGAATGTGATACCTTTGATGATCTATCTGCAAATTCTACACTTCACACAGTGGGCAGTATTAGTTTCAGAGATTTTTATAAAATTCCTTTTTCTTTAAAATTACAAAAACAACTTCGTCTTTTTAAAAAAAAACTTGAATCATTTGACTTAATTATTGCTTGCGGCGGTCTTGCTATTCTTGAAAAAGCTAACATTCGTATTGATATTTTTATTCCGCACGGTGGTGATTTATATCAATCGCCTTTTATGTTTGATTACAGCATTAAAAAATATTTTCCCTATTCATATTTAATGGAAAAATATATTAAATATCAACGGCTAGCTATTTCGAAAAGTCGCGCTATTATTGCGCTTGCAAGTATTGATAGACATATGTTTGATGCTTTAAAGAAGCTACAGGAAAAGTGGATTGATTTGGCTATTCCCATGGTTTATCCCTTGCAAACTAGTCATACAAAAAGATGGGATTTTTTAAGTCAACATGATTTTGTTTTGTTTAGTCATGCAAGACAAGGTTGGAAAACCGCCTTAGATTATAAAGGCAATGATAAAGCTATTCGTGCTTTTGCTCAGTTTTTAAATCAACAAAATTCTTTTTATACACCGATTATGGTGTTATTCGAATATGGCCCTGATGTATCTGCTTCAAAAACGTTAGTAGAGAAATTAGGGATTAAAAAGCATGTGCGATGGATGCCAACGATGGAAAGAAAGTATATTTATGAAGGCTTACATAAAGCCTCTCTCGTTTT
Organism: Gammaproteobacteria bacterium; assembly: GCA_013816845.1. NCBI lineage: Bacteria > Pseudomonadati > Pseudomonadota > Gammaproteobacteria > Gammaproteobacteria bacterium. The sequence continues at coordinate 181,742 of JACDDU010000005.1, read as the reverse complement.
TGATTATTTTCATGATGAAGTCGTCAGTTTTGGTGGGGTCACTTTTGAAGGTTTTAGCTGCTCAGCGCCTGTCATTGGCAATAGCTTATTGTCGGCTGTAAAAGGTATCAATCATACGCTCCCGCTCATTCATGCATTTACTGAAGATGATATTTTAAAAGTTTTATTGGACTATAGTATTAATCCAGATAAATATATTCAGCAAGGCAAAAGTGCACGTCTCTGGTTTGATGAAAATGTAGGAGTGGGTCTTGCTAAAAAATATATTAATTTGATGGAGTATTTAGTGGCAGATAAAACAATATCATTGAAAGATCCTAGATTTCAATTGCCCCCGTTGCAACGTTACATAGGGCCAGATCATATCCAATGAATTTGATAAAAAATAATATATGGAACGTATTATTATACGGATGTGGTTTAGTTGTTGTTAATGGCTTATCATTTTTAATGTTGCCCTTTTATACCCGGCAATTTTCACCCGCTGAATATGCAGTCATCGTCTTAATATTTGTTTGCTTACCTTTTACTCGTTATACTTTGCCCTTAGAAGTATGCCAAGCAGCTCCTATATTTTCAGCCGATGATGAAAAAAATAGTTCTCAGTATATCTCGACAGGATTTTGGTTTACGCTTCTGATAAATATTCAGGTGTGTATATACTTTTACATTGCAAATAATTATTGGCATTTTTTAGATTTATCTTCTTTTCACCTCATCACGATCTTCATTTTACTCACCATTGATTGCTTATTTTATTTTACTTCAAATATATTACGATGGCAGCTTAAGCCCTTTAAATATAATGCAATTATAGCAAGCGCAGCAATTTTGGAAGTCGTTTTAACCATCAATTTTGTTCTCAATTTTCATTTAGGTATTTTTGGTGTATTTTATGCTTGGATATTAAGTCGGCTAACTGGATTGTTATTTGTTTTTTTATATACCAAGCAATTTTATACTCTTAGTTTTAATTTTCGTGTATTAAAAAAAATGCTATTTTTCTCTGCACCCTTAGCACTTTCAAATCTTTCTTATAATTTGAACCGCGCCTTTGATCGATGGATTATTGGCAATTTGATCGGGCTGACAGCGGTCGGTATTTATGGAGCGGGGGCAACAATAGGCGGAGTTATAAGTTTTATTATGGCGAGCCTTTCTGCAGCCCTATCTCCTATTATTTATAAAAATCATGAAAACAAAGATTCGCCGGTGCAAATTTTAAGATTATTTTATCTCGTACTTATTCTTTGCATGGTTGTGGCAATGAGCTTAGTTTTATTTAATAAAGATATTTTACATATACTGGTATCTCCAATTTATTATAGAGAACTTGCTGATCAATCTGTGGTCCCTATCATTATGTTAACCACTATTGTTTCTGGGCTTCATATATTTTCACCAGGCTTGAGTATTAAGAAAAAAACCCATTATATTATTTGGTTTAACTTAATTTCTTTTATTGTTAATGTGAGTTTAGCTTATTTGTTAATCATGCAGTTCAATATTACGGGCGTCGCTTTTGCTACGATGTTAAGCGTTCTAGTGAATACTTTATTATATATGGTGTATGGACAAAAATTTTATAAACTTCCTTTCCGTAGTTCACATTTAATATCGCTTGCTTTACTCTTTTCCAGTTTTTATGCAGGCGCGATTTGGTTAGGAAAGCAAGATTCACTTTTAACCTGGCAAGGGGTCTTTATTAAAAGTACCTATGGCTTATTATTTTTCTCTTTGTCACTGGTGCTCTTTTTACGTATCAATAAAAGTTTAACAGGTAGTTTGCAACGTAAGCATGTTTTCGCCTATCAATTCGCTGAAGAAATTCAATAATGTGCGGCATAGTTGGTTTTTTTGATCAAGTCAAAACTCATGATCGTGAAATGTTGCAGAGGATGACTGATAGCCAGAGGCATCGAGGGCCTGATGCTGAAGGTCATTTATTTGAAAAGCTTGGAAAGTTTCACATCGGTTTAGGCCATCGACGCTTATCTATTCTTGATACAAAATCACATGCCAATCAACCAATGCAATTTGCTTCATTGACCATTGTGTATAATGGAGAAATTTACAATTTTAGTGAAATAAGAATTGAACTTGAAAAAGCGGGCTACATTTTCTTTTCGGCAAGTGATACAGAAGTTATTTTAAAAGCTTTTCATTATTGGGGCGTTAAGTCACTTGAAAAATTTCGTGGTATGTTTGCTTTTTGTTTATATGACAGTGCTCAACAAAAAGCTTATTTAATTCGCGACCGCGTGGGTGTTAAACCCCTTTATTTTTTTTATCATCAACGTTCCTTTATGTTCGCTAGTGAAGTTAAGACGTTTTCATTCTCTCCGTTATTTAAAAAAACTTTGTCAGCCAACGCCATTAATTCCTATTTCCAATATGGTTATGTGGGCACACCTCATTCAATTTTTGAAAATATTGTGAAAGTAAAACCGGGTCACTATGTAGAATTTGATCTTCTTGAAAATACTTTTCATGAGCATCAATACTGGGATTTATCCACTTATTATCATTTGCCCAAGTTGGATTTAACTGATCAAGAGGCAACAGAGACGTTGCATCAACATTGTATTGAAGCTTTTTCTTTACGTATGGTTGCAGATGTGCCTGTTGGAATTTTATTAAGTGGTGGTATTGATAGTTCGCTTATTACTGCTATTTTGCAGAATAACACGACACGTCCTTTAGAAACTTTTACCATGGGTTTTGCAGATCAAGGATATGATGAAGCCCTTCATGCCCAGACAATTGCTGCGTATTTAGGCACAAATCATCATCACAAACGTTGTACCTGGCAAGATGCTGAGTCGGTCATTCTGTCACTGAGTACGATGTATGATGAACCGCTTGCTGATCATTCTGCCATTCCTACGGCTTTAGTTTCTGAATTTGCAAAACAAAAAGTGACTGTTGCTTTATCGGGGGATGGCGGAGATGAATTATTTTGTGGATACCCTTCTTATTCGATCAATGAAGCGCGGTTTAAAAACTTAGATCACATTCCCTTTAAATACCTTTTGGTTCATTTACTTAGTTTGATACCTGATCCTTTACTTGTGGGTTATCAGCTTAATTATGATTGGTATAATCGTTATCTCAAATTAAAAACATGCTTAGGTTCAAAAACGCTTGAAGCTAAATTTCAAGCAGTTATAAAAACATTTACTTATGATGACATTAAAAAATTATTTAGCAAAATATTACCTAACCATTCGCTTACCAAAAATTATGAAAATCTTGAGACCATTGAGCGAATGATGTTTTACGATTTTAAACATTATTTACCCGATAATTTAATGGTGAAGGTTGACCGCGCTACTATGCATTTTTCTTTAGAGGGAAGGGAGCCTTTACTTGATCATAAGATTTTAGAGTTTGCTGCTCGCTTACCCCTTCGTTTAAAGAAAAATAAATTAATTTTGAAAAAAATACTCAATAAATATTTACCGGCCTCGATGTTTGAACGAAAAAAACAAGGCTTTGGTTTACCCCTTAACGAATGGTTAAGGAAAGAATTAAATTATCTAATGAAGCGATATTTAGATGAAACCAATATAAAAAAACAGGGCATATTTGATCCGAAATATGTTAAAAATTTATCCCGCGCATTTAGTTTGAGTAAGACGCATGATCAGCGAGTTTGGACGTTAATTGTGTTCCAGCTGTGGTATGAAAAAAATTTTGCAGAGTCATTTTAGGATTGAAGGAGATTAACTATGGATCTTAAGCTACTAGAAATATTGTGCTGTCCTACTTGTCAAGCCAAGTTGAACTACAAAGCAAGCCAGTTCAATAGCAAAGGACATGTTGTCGAAGGCGAATTGTTATGCCCTAAATGTACTAAGGTTTATCCTATCATTCGTTCTGTGCCGCGTTTTATTTCGATGGACAATTACGCAGATTCTTTTGGTTATCAATGGAATTTATACAAATATACGCAAGTTGATCGATTTTCTAAAACTAAACAATCACAACAACGTTTTTATTTAGAAACAGGTTGGACAAAAGAGACAATGCAAAATAATTGGGTCCTTGAAGTAGGGTGTGGTAATGGCCGATTTCTGGAAGTTTCTTCAAGATCGGATTGTCAAGTTGTCGGAGTAGATATGAGCTCGGCCATTGATGCCGCGCAAGAGTTATACCAAGATAAGGATAACGTCCACTTAATTCAAGCAAGCATCTACGAGCTTCCTTTTAGAGAACAAACTTTTGATAAATGTTATTGTATTGGTGTCATTCAACATACTCCTAGTCCTAAAAAGTCAATTACTGCTTTGCAATCAGTTGTAAAAAAAAATGGCGAACTTGCTTTAACTATTTATGAACGGAAACCATGGACATTATTATATGGAAAATATTTGCTTAGACCGCTGACAACCCGCATTAACAAAAAATTGCTTTTATGGAGCATCAAGATTGTAAGTCCGTTACTTTTCATCATGACCGAAATTTTATTTAGAATTCCTTTCTTAGGTAAATGCTTTAAATTCATCATTCCCTACGCAAATTATGTTGAAATGACAGATCTATCGATGAAGCAAAGGTATGAATGGGCAATCCTAGATACATTTGATATGTTAAGTCCGGCTTATGATTCACCCATGACGGAAAAAGAAGTTTGCCAGTGTCTAGAATTATGTGATATTAAAAATATCACACGGTTACCTAATCCCGGAGTGAATGTAGTCACAATCAAATAACGAAAAATCAAAAATAGTTAGTTTATAATCTAACATTCTTAATGATAATATCCTTCTCATAAGTGGGTAAGGGACTGAATAAGCTTTAATTGGATGGAGATGAGGGATGTTATTTTATATAGATCATTTTATGGAAATCTGGTTATTACCCCCTGGGAATGTTCTATTATTAAGCCTCATTAGTTTTATATTATGGCGAATCTGGCCTGTTATGGGGAAAGTGTTTCTAACTGCTGCAATATTTAGCTTAGGAATACTTAGCATGCCGCTTATTGCTGAAACATTAATGCAGGGTTTGCAATCTCAATACGCACCTTTATCAATAGGAGAACTGACGGCCGATAAGTCGCATCAATCTGCTATTGTCGTGCTTGAAGCTGGATTAAATTATGCAACGCCGGAATATGATGCTCCTACCGTTTCAGAAAGCACGCTGTCGCGGATTCGTTACGCTGCCTTTTTACATCGGAAAACACAAATTCCAATTTTAGTTTCTGGAAATGATCCTTCCAGATTAGAATATAATCAAGCTGATTATATGGCTCAAGGTTTACAGGATTATTTCGGTGTGCCAACTCGCTGGAAAGAAGCGGGAGGCTATAATACTGCCCAAGAAGGTATATTATCAACAGAGATGCTAAAAAAATCTGGGATAAATAAAATATACCTCGTCACGCATGCTCTACACATGCCAAGAGCAATGTATGCCTTTCGTAACAAAGGAATGACAGTGATACCCGCACCAACAGGGTTTAGAGGTTTTGAAACTTCATTGGGTAAAATCTCCAAATTTTTACCCACCATGGATGCTTTAAACACAAGTGCCGTAGCTCTTCGTGAATATATCGGAATCGTATGGTATCAGTTATATTACCGTTTTTAACTGTTGGCTTACTCAGTATCTATGGAATGATTACCAAATGAGTATTGGATCAATTGAATGAATGAAAGAATGCGTAATGTTCTTATCATCACGGACTTATTTTATGCCTCGCCTAGAATTCCTGGCTTATGTAAATATCTAGCGGATTTTGGCTGGAAAGCAACTATTTTGACCGCGCCGCTGGGTAACACAAATAGAGAACGATTGGTTGTGCCAACCGATGATGCAGAAATTTTTGAAGTGCCTTACAAAGGTATGATTAATATTTGTAAAGGTATGATGGGACTTAAGCATAATCAAAGTGTATTTGCACAGTTAGGTCAAAAATTTCTCTCTGCGCGCGAAGAAACTTTAATGGAATCCGTTTTATTTAAGTTGTTTATCTGGGGCGCGACGCTTTTTGCTTATCCAGATGAGATGCGTGGGTGGCGGTTACCTGCCATCGCTGCTGGCAAGAAGCTTTTGCAGGAAGGGAAGTTCGACGCTATTTTATCGAGCTCTTTTCCCGTTACAAGTCATCTCATTGCCTGCAACCTTTCCCGATCTTTAAACATTCCATGGGTGGCTGACTTGCGAGATCTCTGGACGCAAAATCACAACTATCTTTATCCAAAACGAAAATTGATTGAAACGCGGTTAGAGAAAAAAACGCTTCATCATGCTGATGCGTTGTCAACGGTATCTAACTCCCTAGCGAAAAAATTACAGGATCGATACGAAAATAAATATATGTGTGTCATCCCTAATGGATTCGATTCGGCATTGATTAATGATCCCTGCGCGCCCCTAACATCGGAATTTACGATTACTTATACGGGACTTGTCTATCGAGGCAAGCAAAATCCAGGAAGATTATTTCAAGCACTGCATGATTTGTTTGAAGAAGGTAAGCTCGATTATCGTAAAGTCAAGGTTCGGTTTTATGGTGTGGTGCAGAAATGGATTGCTCAGTTAACTAAATTATTTGGCCTCGAAGAAATTGTTGTGCAGCACGGGCCTGTGCTACGCGATGATGTTATAGCCAGGCAGCGAGAATCGCAAGTTCTTCTTTTATGTGGTTGGGAAGAAGAGTATGAAACAGGGGTGTTGCCCTTGAAAATGTTTGAGTATTTCGCTGCGCGACGTCCAATTATTGCAACAGGAGGAACACCTAACGAGCAATTTCGCAATATATTGGCACAAACCAAAGCCGGGCATGATGGCATAACCCTTGATGATATTAAGCATATTCTTTATGAATATTATTGCAGTTTTTTAACAAGCGGAGCGGTTGCCTATCAAGGCATACCATCTGAGATGGATAAGTATAATCATTATGAAATGGCAAAAAAATTTACGCACGCTCTTAATCAAGTTGTTTTAACAAGAAACCAACTCAATTAGATTAACTAAATACTTCAAGATAATCACTAGCGGCTTTCAGTAAATTGTCGTGATGCCCAATATCAAGCCAATATTCATGGATAGGAAATGTTGCCACATGAAACCCTTTTTTTACTAAGTGATTGAGTAAATGTGGCATATCACAATAAGTATTAAAATTAAGGTGGCGGAGTATTTCAGGTTCTAAAATATAAATGCCCCCATTAACAAAATAATTTTTTATTGGTTTTTCTTCGATATCAATCAACCTTGAATCCATTTCATCAATATGAACCAGTCCGAAAGGTATTTTACTTTGGTGCTGACGCACACAAATGGTGGCTATGGTTTTATCTTTTTTTTCCTGGTGAAAATCAAGAACATGACCAAAGTTAATGTTTGTTAAAATATCTGCATTAATGACGAAAAAAGGTTTATGTTCAAGGAAAGGTAATAAACTTAAACTACCAGCCGTGCCAAGTTCCTCAACTTCTTGAATATATGAAATATTAATACCCCAGCGTTCTCCTGTACCAAAATAGTCACGAATCATTTCAGATTTATAATTCAGGGAAAAAATATAATTTTTAAAGCCGCTTTTAATCAAGTTTTCTAAAAGTATCTCTGCAATCGGTTTATTACCAATTTTGATTAATGGCTTAGGGCAGTCCAGCGTTAGGGGACGTAACCTTTTCCCCACACCACCCGCCATTAAAATGATCCAATTATCTCGGGTGCGTTTTTCAAAAAAACTTTCATAAGTTTCTAAGCCGATGACTTGGTTGCGACCATCAACGATTGGGATATGCAAAATATTGAGAGCGTGCATGCGCATAAGAATTTGTTCTTGGCTTTCTGAGATGTTAGCAAAGACAGGATTTTTATTCATAATCTTATCAACGGTCGCTTCAAGCGGTGCATGTTTCAATAAATACCTTCTGATATCACCATCCGTAATGATACCAAGTAACCTTTGATTTTCATCAACGACTAATAAGACACGTAGAGACTTTGCATCTAGCAATTGAATGGCAGTGATGATCGGCGTATCAATGCGAATGAGTACATCTTTCCAATGGCACACCGCCTTGTCCATAAACACTCCATTTTAAGGTTTAAAGTTAGCTCTTATCCCTAAGACGCTAATATATCCAATAAAAAAATCCAATGCTATAATTCTTGCCGGCTAAACGTTTTGCCCTTATTTTACGAATTTAAGATCAATGTTAATTAGGTTAAAAAAGGCATTTTACGATGGGCAGGGATAAAGTTTTTATTATTGCTGAGGCGGGTGTTAATCACAATGGCGAACTTGCGGTTGCGAAACAGCTGATCGACGTTGCAGCTGATGCGGGCGTTGATGCGGTTAAATTCCAACTATATCGCACGGAAGAATTGGTGGTTGCCCAAGTTCCTAAAGCCGATTATCAAATAAGGAATGCAAAAGATAAAACTGAAACTCAATTTGCAATGTTAAAAAAATTGGAATTCAACAACGAACAATTTTCTGAATTAATTCAATATACGAAATTAAAAGGCATTCAATTTTTATGCTCGGCCTTTGATCTCAACAGTATTGACCGGTTAATTCAATGGGGGCTTACCACGTTTAAAATTCCTTCGGGCGAAATTGATAATCTTCCTTACTTACGAAAAATTGGAAAGTTAAATCAGCGCGTGATTTTATCAACAGGAATGAGCTCATTAACTGAAGTAGAACAAGCGCTTAACATTTTGCTGACGAGCGGTACACAGCGTAACAATATTACCATTCTTCATTGTACAACTGAATATCCGGCTCCAATTAACGAAATAAATCTCAAAGCCATGGTAACCATTCGAGAGACATGTAATATAGCTGTAGGATACTCCGATCATACTTTAGGCATTGAAGCCGCGATTGCAGCTGTTGCCTTGGGTGCAATGATCATAGAAAAACATTTTACGCTCGATAAAACAATGTTAGGCCCGGATCATCAAGCTTCTTTAATCCCCTCTGAACTTAAAGAAATGGTTTCATGCATACGCAACATCGAATTGGCTTTAGGGGATGGTATTAAAGTACCAAGTCAAACAGAAATAAGGAATCGAGATATAGCCCGCAAAAGTATTGTTGCCAAACGAAAAATCATGATGGGTGAGATATTCACAGAAGATAATTTGGCAATTAAGCGAGCTGGGAAGGGAACCTCCCCAATGATGTGGGATGCAGTCATGGGTCAAGTTGCGCAACAAAATTATTCTCAAGATGACTTAATATGAAACGTAAAATTTGTATAGTGACTGGCACCCGTGCGGAATATAGCTTATTAAAACCGTTGATTGAATTATTTAATAATGAAAATCATTATGACGTTCAACTCATTGCAACATGCATGCATTTGTCTCATGAATTTGGTTTAACTGCCACCGAAATAGAAAACGATCAATTACCCATTGCAGACAAGATTGAAATGCTACTTAATTCCGATACAGCTTGCGCCATTTCTAAATCCATTGGCATAGGCGTCATGTCTTTTGCTGATTCGCTTCGCCGTTTAGAACCCGATTTACTTTTAGTCGTAGGCGATCGTTTCGAAACATTAAGTGTGGTAATCCCTGCTTTTATGATGAAAATTCCGATTATTCATTTGCATGGTGGCGAAACGACAGAAGGTGCTTTTGATGAAGGCATTCGTCATTCCATTACCAAGATGAGCCATCTTCATTTTACTTCCACAGCCTTACACCGCCGACGCGTTATTCAGCTAGGAGAAGATCCTGACCGTGTCTTTAATGTGGGGGCGATAGGAGTAGAAAATATAAAGAAATTAGTATTAATTCCTAGAGCAGAATTAGAACGTCAGCTTGATTTTAATTTTCTTGAAAAAAATATTTTAGTTACTTTCCATCCCGTTACTTTAGAAAAAAGTAGTTCTGAGAAGCATTTCAATAATCTCTTGTCGGTTTTAGATCAATATAAACAGCTGGGAATTATTTTTACTAAGGCAAATGCTGATCCAGATGGCAAAATAATTAATTCAATGATTGATAAATTTGTTCATAAAAACTCTACTCGGGCCCAATCATATATCTCAATGGGTCATGAAAAATATTTAAGTGCAATGAATTATGTTGATGCTGTTGTGGGAAATTCTTCAAGTGGTATTATTGAAACACCCAGCTTAAAAAAAGGGACGATCAACATTGGTGACCGGCAAGCGGGCCGGAGTCAGGCAACAAGCATTATAAATTGTCCTCCAGAGGCAGCGGATATTGAGGCTGCTTTTGAAAAATTATTTTCTCACGACTTTCAGGCTCGACTTAAAGATGTCGTGAATCCTTACGAAGGGCAGGATACAAGCAAAACAATTTATAATCACATCCATCATTACCCTTTTGCTCAAAGAGCTTTAAAAAAGAAATTTTATGACGTTCAATTCTAAAATGCGCCATTTAGCAATTATTCCTGCGCGCGGTGGTTCCAAGGGATTCCCTAAAAAAAATATGAGGGTATTGCTTGATAAACCAATGATTGCTTATAGCATCGAAGCAGCTCAGCAATCAAAGTGTTTTGATAAAGTAATCGTGTCAACAGAATGTGACGAAATAGCGAAGATAGCAAGTGCTTTTAAAGCGGATGTTCCCTTTGTCAGACCGAAAGAATTGGCAACCGATACGGCTAAAATTTTGGATGTCATTTTGCACACCCTTGATTTCTTCGAAAGTAAAAATCAGTTTTATGATATGGTCACGTTATTGCAACCCACTTCACCGCTAAGAACGGCAGAAGATATTCGTTTGGCCATGCAATTATTAGTTGAACGCGAGGCTGAAAGTATTGTTAGTGTTTGTTCCACCGATCATTCACCCTTATGGACTAATGTTTTGCCAGAAGATCAGAATTTAGAGCATTTCTTAGATCCCAAAATAATGCAAAAGAGGCGTCAAGAGTTACCAGCTTACTATCGGATTAATGGTGCCATCTACATGATTAAAACTAGTGTTTTAAGAAAGGCACGTTCTTTTTATACCGCACAATCCTATGCTTACGTCATGCCACGCAATCGTTCCATTGATGTCGATGAAGCATTAGATTTTTATTTATGTGAAACCCTTTTGATGAATAGATAACCTCATGCCGCACCCGATTCGTCTTATTGCCCGCTTAGACATTAAAGGACCTAATCTTGTTAAAGGCATTCACTTAGAAGGCTTAAGAGTCCTAGGAAGGCCTGAAGAATTTGCAGAATATTATTACAAGCAAGGCATCGATGAATTATTTTACATGGATGTGGTAGCCAGTTTATATGAACGCAACAGCTTAAGTCATATGATAGCTGATCTTGCGAAAAAAATTTTTATTCCGTTAACCGTGGGGGGCGGGATTCGAAGTCTTGAGGATATTCATACGGCTCTTAGGTCAGGTGCCGATAAAGTTTGTATTAACACTGCAGCCATAAAAAATCCTGATTTAATTAAACAAGCCGTTAAAAAATTTGGTTCTTCAACCATCGTTGTTGCCATTGAGGCAATCCGTCAACCTGAAGGTCATCATTTAGCCTATATTGACAATGGCAGAGAATTTACAGGTGTTGAAGTTATTAGCTGGGCTAGAACGTTAAGTATGCTAGGAGTAGGTGAGCTTATCATTACTTCAGTGGATCATGAGGGAACTGGTTTGGGGTTTGATATTAACTTACTAAAAAGCATAACTGATGTTACCGAAGTGCCCATCATAGCGCATGGAGGAGCCGGTAAAGCAAATGATTTAATCGATCTTTTCACTCAATCAACCGTATCAGCTGCAGCAATTGCTTCAATCCTCCATTATCATTATCTCACGGAAGCTCGAACGAAACTTGCGTCCCCTGAAGAGAGTAAAGAAGGTAATTATACATTCTTAAGAGGGAGTGCAAGCAATTCGAAGATTAATCCGTGTGATCCCGCCACGATAAAAACAAAACTTATCGATGCCGGCGTTTTCTGTCGTGTATAAAAGAGTGAACCTTGCCTTGGAATGGGTATTTTGATATAACTAGCCAATATTTAAAATGGCTGAGTCACGCCAAAAGGAAAAATATTATGGAAGAAAAAAATGTTCTTAAAGGAAATTTTGAGACCAAAAAAAAAGTTATCCTTGAAGAAAATCCGCAAGACAATCTTACAAACAGTCAACAAATTGCTAAAGATTTAAAAGAAACGGTTCTCCAAGCCTTGGGCGGCAGCATGGTGTACGTTGAGCGTACAAATTTATCTTGGGATGGGAATTCAGATAAAAAAGGTGAATAAAGATGTCTTCACTTTCTGTAGAATTCGAAGAAATCTTGAGTCAATTGAGTTTAGCTAATTTAAACAAACTCGAAGCAACTTTACTCGCCAACGCCAAAAATAACTTACCCTATTGTGATAAAAAGTTAGATCATTTACGCGCTTTGCTCCCACCCCAAAAACAAGAAAGCGCGATCATTATCAGTGCAGGCCCCAGTATACATCGTCGAAAATCGATCCAATGCATTCTTGATTCGTCCTATGAGGGATGTATTATTGCGGTGGATGCCGCCTATGTTGCTTGTTTACGCGCGGGTTTAATTCCTGACTTTGTCGTATCACTTGATTCTCATGCTACGCGCATGGTGCGCTGGTTTGGCGATCCCAACCTTGCTGAAAATACCAAAAATGATGATTATTTTAAACGTCAAGATTTGGATGTAGAATTTCGAAAAAATGCTGAAACCAAAAATCAACAAAACATTGAATTGGTTAATCGTTATGGGCATCTCACTAGAGGCATTGTTTCTTCCTCAATTCCTTCTAATGTTTTAGATCGATTATTACAAGCTAAGATGGATCTTTTTTGGTGGAATCCGTTAGTCGATGATCCTTATTCTGAAAATAGCTTAACCAAACGCTTATTTGAAATCAATCAACTTTCAGCTTTAAATACCGGAGGCAACGTAGGCACATCAGCGTGGGTATTTGCAACGGATGTTTTAACTATTCCTCACATTGCGATGGTTGGAATGGATTTGGGATATTATGCCGATACACCTTACACGATGACCCAAACTTATCCCCAAATCGTTCAATATAATGAATCGCCAGATCAATTGGACAAATATTTTGTTAACTATCAATTCCCACTCACCCAAGAAAAATTTTATACCGATGTGACTTATTATTGGTACAGAAGAAATTTTTTAGAATTGCTGCAACAATCGAAAAGCCGCACCGTTAATTGCACGGAAGGGGGAATATTATTTGACGACAGGCTGCCTTGCATTTTTTTGAAAGATTTCTTAAATGGTTAAAATTCTTTTTATTAATCCTGTTATACGCGAAGAAGATAATCCTAAACATATTCCTTATGGAATTGCTTTGTTGGCAGCGATTGCAATTAACGATGGGCATCAAGTTCAAGTTTACGATGCGAATGCGTGGCGTAAAGGAGATGAAGTCTTAGAACAAGTATGTGCAGCAGACGATTGGGATATCATTGCGATTGGCGGGTTGACTACTGCATTTGGTTATATCAAAAAGGCATGCAAAATTGTACGCCGTATTAATCCGCAAACTTTTATTCTCGCTGGCGGTGGTTTTTTAACGAGCATGCCTCGGGAAATAATGGATTGGATGCCTGAGATAGATTTGGGTGTAGTGGGTGAGGCTTTTGTAACCTTTCCAGTGGTATTGCGTATGTTTGACGAGCATAAATTAATTAAAATACCTTTGGATTTTCAAAAAACATTGGGCATTATTTATCGCAAATCAAATGGCACGCCCGTTTTGAATGGTGTCCGCCCCAATATTCCTAACTTAGACGCGCTTCCCTGGCCTGCATGGGAATTATTTCCACTTGATATTTACTTTGCTAATTCTAAATTACTCTTTAGCGAAGAATCATTTACCTCCAAACGTCGTTTAGATGTTAATGGTAGCTTGGGGTGCAATCTCATTTGTCGTTACTGTTGGCATTTAGGTACAACGGGCGATATGGTCATTGAAGAAAATGAAGATGGCATTAATGATGTTAGGTTTACCTACGGTAGAAACATTCGTTATCACTCGCCTGATTACATCGTTAACATGGTGCAATATCTTAGAGATACATATGATATCGACTTCATTAGTTTTATTGATGAAAATATGATGACAATGGATGCTTATAGTAAGAGAACATGGATTTTCGATCTATGTGAAGCATGGATTGCAGCGGGTCTACAGCCCACATGTCGAAGTAAAGGTATTCCGCATGATGATAGTTGCAAGGGTGTGCATTGGGGTGGCACGAGTCATGCAACCTTACATCGAAAAGAATCCCTGGAACACATGTTTAAAGCAGGATGTTCACAGTTAGTTTATGGATTAGAAAGTTTCGATCGAGACATTCTCAAAACACTTGGAAAAGGCTCTACACGAGAAAAAAATATAAATAGTGTTGCCATTTGTCAGTCTGCAGGAATCAATCCAATTCCAAATATTATTATAGGTTTTCCCGAAGAAACATTTGAAAGCATTCGCAATACCATCACCGCTTTGTTGGAACTTGGTATTCATGCTAAGCCTCATTTTGCAACGGCCTATCCAGGTAGTGAATGGTATTACGATTATAAAGACAGCATTATTGAACAATATAAAGGTAATTTAGAGGCATATATCGCAGATCTTGGTGATGCAACCAAAATTACAGCAACGATCTCACATCGATTTTCCGCGATGGAGTTGTTAGGTTTGCAAAAGATTGTGGAACTCCGTGACTTGCGGTTGCTTGAATTAACACAAATACATTGGAATGAAGCTGACCAGTTTATGAAACCTTTAGCCACGCCCAAAACATCTTTCAATATGGTAAAAAAGAAAATTCAAGCCCCCTTAGCTAAAGTTGTAGGTTGAATTTAAGCGAGGAAAGTTGCATAAAATTCGTATAACTGTTGTTGATTATCAGATGAGTAATATTTTTAGCATTAAAAATATTTTTGATCATCTGGGATTTCAAGTTAATTTAAGCTCCTTGCCTGAGGATATTATTAAAGCAGATGCACTCGTGATTCCGGGCGTCGGGGCTTTTGGCCAAGCCATGACAAATTTAGCAACTTTAAATTTGCTTGAACCCATTAAGGCATTCATTCATTCAGGCAAACCTTTTCTGGGTATTTGTTTAGGCTTGCAACTACTTTTCACGAAAAGTTATGAATTTGGCGTTCACCCCGGTTTAAACCTTATTGAAGGCGATGTGATTAAATTTCCCGCTGAGATTGCGGGGAATAATATGAGAATTCCAAATGTAGGTTGGAATTCTATTTCGCAAAACAGAAATTGGCAGCACACACCGCTTGAGAAATTAAAAAATAATGAGTTTCTTTATTTCGTCCATTCTTATTATGTTAAACCTCGTGAGGAAAAATACATTTTATCAACCTCACAATTTGGAGATTTAAACTATTGTTCATCGCTAATTAAAGATAATATATTTGCAACGCAATACCATCCTGAGAAGAGTGGCGAAGTAGGATTGGTCATTTTAAATAACTGGATACAACAAATAAGATAATTTATGCCTTTAGAAACAAAATATGGATTACCCGCAAAAGTCATTTTTTGCCAAAGATGTGTTACCTCCAATCAACGTCCAACTTCGTCGATTGAGTTTCAACATCAAAAAAATAGCAAAAAAAATACATTGAATATTGATGTCCACGGGGTCTGTGATGCTTGTCACCAAGCAGAAATAAAAACTAAAATTGATTGGCAGCAACGTGAAACGGAATTAGTAAAGTTGCTTGATCAATATCGCCGTAACGATGGTCAGTATGATTGTCTTATTCCCGGCAGTGGTGGCAAAGACAGTGGCTATCAAGCCCATATTTTGAAACATCAATACGGAATGAATCCGCTCACCATTACTTGGCCCCCTATTCTTTATACAGATTATGGATATCAAAATTGGAAAAATTGGATTGAAGTTGGCGGATTTGACAACCTCACCTTCAAACCCAATGGTCGAGTCATGAAACTGTTAACCAAATTATCTATTGAAAATATCTTGCATCCTTTTCAAACATTTATCTTAGGACAAAAGAATTTAGCGCCAAAAATTGCAGCGCAAATGAATATTGATTTAATTTTTTATGGTGAGAGTGAAGCTGAATATGGTAATCCAATTGCTGAAAATGCTTCGTCTTTGCGAGATCAATCTTACTACATGACTCAAAATCTTGATAATCTTTATTTAGCTGGTCTTTCGCTAAAAGAGTTACAAGAAGTTCATCATTTAACATTGAAAGATCTTATGATTTTTTTACCGGCAACCGTCGAAATGTTGAAGCAAAGGCCAATTGCAGTACATTACTTAGGCTATTATTTACCATGGGTACCGCAAGAAGCTTATTACTATGCGGTCGAAAATACGGGTTTTAAGGCAAGACCGTTTCGAACACAAGGGACATACAGTAAGTACGATAGCATCGATGATAAGATAGATGATTTACATTACTATACGACTTTTATCAAATTCGGCATTGGGCGAGCGACATTCGATGCCTCACAAGAGATCCGCAACAATCATATTTTACGAGATGAAGGTGTAAAATTAGTTGAGAAATTTGATGGTGAATTTCCGGACAAATATTTTAAAGAAATTATGGATTACATTGACTTGCAACCGGAACGATTTATTGAATTATGCGATCAAGCGAGATCCCCACATTTATGGGTGAAAGTAGCAAACGAATGGCGACTTAGACATAATGTTGGTGGGACAGGTGTTGATGACGTCAGCAATACTACAAGGTATGCACATGGAACATAAGAATACTCAACTTAAATATAACTTACCGACCACAGTTATTTTTTGTAAAAAATGCGTCATCTCCAATCAACGTCCAAGAATTACATTTGATAAACACGGTGTTTGTTCAGCTTGTAATTATGCGGCGTATAAGTCTCAAATTGACTGGAGCGAGCGGGAAGTTGAATTGATCAGTATGTTGAAACGATTCAAACGTACTGATGGCGGTTATGAAGTGCTTGTGCCTTCCAGCGGTGGTAAAGATAGCGCTTACATCGCGCATGAATTGAAACATAAGTATGGGATGAATGTCTTAACAGTAACTTGGGCACCTCACTTATACACTGATATTGGTTTTCAAAACTTTCAAAATATGATGCATGTCGGTGGGGTAGATAACATCTTAGCAACCCCCAATGGTATTGTGCATCGAAAATTAACGAAATTATTTTTTGAATTGTTGGGGGATCCTTTCCAGCCTTTTATTTATGGCCAAACCAATTATCCACTTCAAATTGCAGTAAAATTTGGTATTCCCCTTATCATGTATGGTGAGAATGGCGAAGTTGAATATGGCGGAGATATGAAAAATGCTTTTCGACCGACTAGAGATTATAAAGTTGATCATCTTAAGCATTATTTTTCAGGTATATCACCGCTTGATTTACTTAAATTGAATATTTTAGAAAATGAAATCAAAACTTACCTTGCACCCAGTGTAGAAGAATTAGATAAACTTCAATGTGAAATTCATTTTTATGGATATTATAAAAAATGGGTGCCACAAGAAAATTATTATTATTGTACCGAACATACAGGCTTCAAACCTAATATTGAGAGAAGTGAAGGAACGTACTCTAAATATGCTTCCTTAGACGATAAAATAGATGGATTTCATTATTATTTAAGCTTTATCAAATTTGGTCTAGGCAGAGCGACATCTGATGCTGCCCACGAAATTAGAGATGCTCACTTAACGAGAGAAGAAGGTGTGCAGTTGGTAGATAAGTTTGATGGCGAATTTCCCGCTAAATATTTTAAAACTTTTTTACAATATTGCAATATTTCAGAAACGTATTTCTGGGAAGTGATAGAAAGCTGGCGTTCTCCTCACTTATGGAAAAAGGTCAATAATGAATGGAAATTACGCCATACGATTGCCCAAACTGGTGCAGATGATTTTGACGAGATGATGATTGCTGCAGCTGTAAATGAAAAATATCGACCAGGTTAATCGGCTTATTTGGGAAATCGATAATTACGAACATATCGAGAAGTATGGTTCCCTGCAGCGCGGTTTGTTTATTTCATACTGGATGCTCATTCGTTATACGCTCAATCTAAAAGTCGCAGCGCTAGCTGGGTATGATTTGTCACCACCCTCTGTTAAAAAAACTTCCTCATGGAGGTATAAAGTTAGTTTTCTTTTGAATGCTTATCAATATCGGTTAAAAGCCAAAAAAGCTGATTTTTTATTCATCAGCCCATCAATTGGTAATATTGATGATGGGGAATATGTAGAAAATATTTATCACGATTTATTTGCTCAATACCTTATTAAGCAAGGCAAAAAAGTTTTAATTTTAGAACAACCTAATGTGGCTTGGAGAGGGTTTAAAAAAAGAAAATTTAATGTTCCTACTTATGCCATAACTTGGTCTTATTTAAAGCGGAAATTAAAAAGTATCTTCTTATCGCCTTTCGTGAGGATAAAAGATGACAAGATTAATGAATTTAATCTCATTATCAATACCATCATCAAAAAGCATATTCCTAATAATGATACGTTCGTTAAAGAAATAAAATCTCATCTGTTATTTAACATTAAAAATATAAAATTTTATATCGATATGTGGGAGGATGTGGTTAAAAAGTGCAAACCGCGCGCTGTCATGATGCAAGATATTTGTTGTGGTGCAAGTGCAGGTATTGCTTCACTTGTTTTTAAACACCATCATATTTTAGTGATTGAAGATCAACATGGATTAATCGATATTCAAGATATTCAATTCAATTATGGTCTTAAATTGAAGGTTAATCCTCATTACAATCATTTTATGCCGGATTATTTTTTGATTTACGGTAAAAGGTGGTTACAGAATATGAATATTGCTTCCCATAAAATTATTATTGGCAATCCTTATCATGCTCAAGCAAAAGAAAAATATAGTAATTTATCGCCTTGTTATGACTTATTAGTTATTACAGACAGTGAGCGTCCTGATTTCACCTATGCCAAAGTAAAAACTTTATTGGCAAGTCCTTACCAAATTTTATTGCGTCCTCATCCTCGCGAACTAAGTGTCGCACATGAACGATATCGAGAATTATTAGCTTTCAACAATGTGACTTTGGATACTGACCGGGATGTGTATCGTTCAATTCAGCGTGCCAAGATTGTTATTTGTATAGTCGGAAGTTTTATATCCACCGTGGTATGGGAGGCGTTAGCATTAAACAAGCCTGTATTATGTTATCTCAATCATTTTGCAGCGTTAGACCACACATATCATACTGATTTTATTAATTTTTATGATGATGATCAGAAATTACTGAATGCGATCGATGCTATTTTAAGTGAAGATAAAGTATTCGATTTCCCTTTTGCAGATTTTTACGCATTGGATTGGCAGAAAAAATTTGGTAAGTTAGTAAAACAAATATTATAACTATTAAGTATTATAAAGGTGTGGCTTGTATCGATGTAGATTTTCTCTCATCCATTTGATCGTTTCAGATAACCCTTGTTGCAACGTATATTGAGGTTCCCAATCGGTTAAGGTTTTTAGCTTCACATTTGATCCTAGCAGCCGTTCTACTTCACTATGTTTTGGCCGTAATCTTTTTGTGTCTTCGACAATGGTTGCTTGTGGATTAATTTGATTAATAATCTCTTGCGTTAATTCACCCATGGAAATTTCTTTTTGCATTGCAATATTAATTTCTTCGCCTGCCATGTTTTCTGATTTACAAATAGCAATAAATCCGCTAACTATATCTTGAACAAAGTTGAAGTCGCGTGTTGGAGTTAAGTTTCCTAGTTTAATACATTGTTCACCCGCTAAGAGTTGCGTAATAATAGTAGGAATAATGGCTCGTGCAGATTGACGAGGGCCGTAAGTATTGAATGGTCGAACAATAGTGACAGGAAGACCGAAGCTACAGTGGAAAGATTCTGCAAGTCGATCAGCCGCAATTTTAGTCGCTGAATAGGGCGATTGACCTTTCATGGGATGCTTTTCATCAATGGGCACATAAGTAGCAGACCCATATACTTCAGAGGTAGAAGTCACTAACAGTTTTTCAATTGCGTAATCCCGCGCTGCTTGAAGTATATTGAGTGTGCCATTGATATTGGTGGTGACATAGCTTTCAGGAGAATTATAACTAAAGGGAATAGCAATTAATGCGGCTAAATGAAAAACAACTTCTACATCTTTCATTGCTGCTCTAACACAATGAAGATCTCGAATATCGCCTGCAATAACTTCTATTTTATCTTGCATTGTTTGATGGAAAGAATCAATCCAACCCCAATGATTGAATGAATTGTAATAAACGAATGCTCTAACTTTGCATTGTTCTTGGATTAATCTTTCGACTAAATGACTACCAATAAATCCATCACTGCCAGTGACTAAAACGGTTTTATTTTTTAAATCCATAATTAAATCATTTAAACTCGAATGCCAGCTAAATGTTGAAATGCTTTGCTTTGTTGAGATAAATCATCAAATCGTCCAGAGCAAATAATTTCGCCTTTTTCAATGAGGTGAATCATATCATAATCTTTGATCGTTGAGAGACGATGTGCAATGGTAATGATAGTTCGGCCCTGACTTGCTTTGTCTAAAGCTTGCGTGATGGCAAGCTCAGTTTGGTGATCTAAAGATGCGGTCGCTTCATCCATAACTAAAATACTAGGATCATGATATAAAGCGCGCGCAATACCAATACGTTGTCGTTGCCCGCCTGATAAATTAATGCCATTTTCCCCAAGCGACGTATTTAAACCTGCTTTACATTTTTCTTTAACAAAAGTGCTAAGTGATGCCATTTCTAAACAATGCCATACTTTTTCTTCATCAATGTGGGAAGGATCTACACCAAATGCAATATTTTCACGAATGGTAGTCTCATAAATATAAATCATTTCTGGAATATAACCAAAATGCTTAAACCACATCGGAAGATTAGTTGCGGTGATCTCAGTTTCATCAACGTATAATTGACCGGAGGATGGCGATAAAATTCCTAAGACGATATTGAGTAAAGTTGTTTTACCCGCACCCGACGTACCAATTAAGGCAATTTTTTTATTTTTGGGAATCGTTAAGTTTATATTTTTTAGAATAACTTTATCTTCATAGCTAAAAGAAATATTTTTTAAATGAATAGCCTTAGACAAAATGACGGGGAATTGCAAAGGATTTTCGAGGGCGAGCATGGGTGAACTTTGCTTAAAAAGTTCATACTTATTAAGTTCTAAATAAATTTTATTTAAAGAAGGATAACCATACTTAATATGGGCAAGAGATTGTAATAAACGATTAACACTTGGTAACAATTGAATTGCTGCAATACCAAAAATTGAAATAAGCACTAACATTTGCGAGCTGGTGTATCCGGTGTAAATAAATAGAAGCATTAATGATAATACAACCGAGACCAGAATGCTCTCCACTAAAAAACGTGGGCATTGCTGGAAGACAGATGCAAATCCATCAGCCTCTGCGATATTATCAGCATAATTACTAACTTTAGCGATAAAAAAGTATTCTTTTTGATAGATTTTAGTTTCTTTAATTCCTCCCAAACCTTGAATTACACTTTGCGTTAATTGAATATGACTTTGCGAGCGAATGTTGCCAAAATAATTAATTTTATGTCTAATTTTTTTAATGAAAAAGAATGCGGTAATAAAAATGGCCGCTACGACAATTAAAGAAAAAACCGGATTAATAATCAGTAAGGCTAGTATAATGATGCAAGAAGTCACACCTTCGTTTAATAAAGTACCAAATTGGGCAATGGTATTTGAAAGAATAAATATTTCTACATTAATATTGTTAATTAATTCAGGGGAACTACATTTAATATGATATGAATAAGGAAAATGAAGATAGGAATGAAATAATTTCTTTTGAATCTTAGCAACTAATCCCCCTAAAAAGGAAACTTGTTTTTTTAAAACGAGGAAAGCAGTAATATTTTTTAACCAAAACGATAAAATCAAAAAAATGATGGTTAATCCCAGAATCTCTTTGTGACCAAGGTTAACGGCTTTTATAAAGGCTGTATTAGATAAATAATTTGGATCAATCAAAATATTGATAAAGGGAATGATCACACCAATCCCCAGCAAAGATAGAAGCCCCCCACAAAATAGTAAGCCTAAGAATTTAAGGAAATTTTTGTGATCATTTGCGTCTAATAAAAATGAAAATCTAATCCAAAAATCTTTCACCCGTTCCATCCTTCTATTTGGCTAAGCTATCGGGTTTTTAATAAGATATTTTACTAAAAGCATGGCATTTAAGCGCTATTAAGAATAATAGGCTGACTGATTTGAAAATCAAGATTTAGGATGCTGAATGGCGTGTTAAATTCACATAAATACTTTATCCAGTGAATAATATCGTTAGTAAAATTAATTTCCCAGGATAATAAGAAACGAAAGATAGAGATAAGCCGCGTTTATAAAAACTACATATTTTATCATATAGGTTTTTTTTGTAGCCCTCCTCGCAGAGGTGGGGCTGACTAATAATTTACAAAATAAATAATCTATGGGAAAATTCCCAGGGTTTTAATTCTCATATTAAATTTTATATGATTGAGAAAGGAATATATGCAGGACTATAAAGTATGCACATCTTGTGTAATGGACACCACAGATCCTCTTATTTCCTTCGATGATCAGGGTATTTGTCATTATTGTAACGAACTCGCAGTTAAGTACAATGCGGGTAAAAATTTGAGTGTGAGCCAAATTGAAAATGATTTAAAAAATGCTGCAACCCTCATTAAAAAACGCCAAGGCGGAGGGAAATTTGATTGCGTTTTAGGATTAAGCGGTGGGGTAGATAGCTCTTACGTTGCTCATCTTGTTGTTGAAAAAATGGGATTAAGTCCTTTAATAGTCCATTTTGATAATGGATGGAATTCAGCAATTTCTGAGCAAAATATCAAAAATATTGTTAAATGTCTGCGGCTTGATATTACAACTTGTAAGTTGAATTGGGATGAATTTAAAGATCTTCAAAAAGCTTTTCTATCAGCGTCAGTAATGGATATTGAAATGATTACTGATAATATCATTTATGGTGCAGCAGTCCAAATTGCAAAGCAGCATAAAATCAAGTGTATTGTTTCAGGCGTAAATTTTGCAACGGAAAGTGGTTTACCCAGTGCCTGGCGTTGGGAAAAAATTGACGCAAAGAATATTCGAGCAATCCATCGGCGTTTTGGAAAACGTTCCATCAGCAGCTTACCCCTATATGGATGCTGGCAACTGCTTTTTGACCGTTTTTTCAATGGAATATATCATTTTTATCCCCTTAATTTAATCCGCTATAACAAAACAGAAGCCATGCTTTTTTTAAAAAAGAGATTTGATTGGAACTACTATGGCGGCAAGCACTATGAATCAATTTTTACTAAATTTTATCAAGCCTATATTCTTCCTACCAAGTTTGGCATCGATAAAAGACGGGCTCATTTATCCAGCTTATTAAGGAATCAAGAGATAACGAGGGAGGCAGCTCTTGCAGAATGTGACAAGCCTGCCTATGATTTATTAACCTTAGAACAAGATAAGGATTACATCGCTAATAAGCTTGGTTTTTCCAGAGATGAGTTTCAAGCGATCATGGATTTGCCGCCGAAACATCACCACCATTATCCTTCTGAAGTTCGCTTCATTACAAATTTAACAAAATTATCTCGTTTTATGAAAATAAAACAAAACGCCTTTGCTTAAGCGTTCTCATTTTTATCCCCTTTAAAAATCATGATGAGGCTTGTAGTTCAATTGAATAAGTGATAGAAATTTGATTCAGTTTTACCTAACTGATTAAGGGATAAAGGGAATATTTAATTGTATCTGCATAAGTAAATAATAATTAATATGCAATTTGCTAGGAAGAGTAACATGGATAAAATGAGGAAACCCCTTGATGTTTCTTTAGGAAATGATTTCTTAGAGAAAATTGAATTACGTGCAATATTGTATCCCATATGGGTAAATAAATGGTTTATTTCCCTAATTATGTTGATTACTTTGCTTATCGGCATTACCTACGGATACTTAAAAACTCCGCTTTATTCAAGTAACGTTTTGCTGCAGCATGAAGAAAATGGCACTCTTTTAGGAATAGAAAGTTTTCCAGCCGCTTCATTGCTATCCTCAAAAAGCAAATCTGCCGCAGATGTGCAAACTGCACTCATTAAATCACGGTACATTTTGGAGCCTGTGGTCCGGGCATTAAAATTAGATATTATTGCTCAACCTCATCACTTTCCTATTATTGGCAGCTGGTATGCAAGGCTTCATAACGGCTCAATTGATAAACCTTGGTGGGGATCAGATCGATATACCTGGGGCGGAGATAAAATTGTAGTATCTGACTTTATTGTTCCCCAGACAGAAGAAGACAAACGCTATACACTCGTTGCATTGGATAATAATCAATACGAATTATACGATGAAGATAATCAATTTGTTTTAAAAGGTGAAGTTGGTAAAAAAAGCAGCGCCTTAACAGACCAGGGCGAAGTTATAATCACGGTGCAGACACTCGTTGCAGGCATGAACACGGAATTTAGAATTTTTAAAAAACCCCTGCAGCAAATAGTGGACCAATTATCACAAAAAATTCAAATCAACGATTTATATCAAGAAACCCAATTACCGAACCCCACAGGCATTTTAAAATTAACTTTAATAGGGACAAGTCCACAAAGTGTTATTAATATATTAAATGCTGTAGCGAATACTGTTACCGATAAAAATGCACAAAAAAAGGCACAAGAAGCAACGCAAAGTCTTGGCTTTATCAATCAACAATTACCTAGCGTAAAGAAATCTTTAGATGAAGCTGAGAATAGACTGAGTTCTTATCTTGCCAAAGAAGGCATGATTGATATTAGTTCGGCGTCTAAAATTTTGCTTAATAATATCATAGCCACTCAAAAAACTTTAAATACAGTACAAATGAATAAAGCAAGTGCTCTGAAAAAGTATACGCGTTTGCATCCTTTTATCATAAGCATTAGTAACAAAGAAAATTACCTTAAAAATGAATTACAATCCTTACAAAAACGATTAAGTACGCTGCCAGCACGCGACCAATACGCAGTAAGCTTAATGCGTGAAGTTAAAGTAAAAAACCAATTATATTTAATTCTTTTAAACAAAATTCAATCTTTGCAAGTTGCGAAGGGTAGTACCATTAGCGATGTCAATGTTTTAGGTTATGCCACAATTCCTCACAAACCTTTACCAATCGGTATATTTTTTATTGGCCTATGTAGTCTTCTTACAGGTTTTATATTGGGTGTCTCCTGGATTTTCTTTCACAAATTATTGAATCGAAAAATTTCCGACCCCTCTTTTATTGAAAGTCGTTTTGGGCTTTCCAATATGGCTATCATTCCTTATAGCGATAAGCAAATTCGTTTTCAAAATGTTTCCTATAAAGATAAACAAGTTGCCATGCTGGCCCAGTCTGATCCCAAAAATGCCTCTATTGAAGCATTACGAAGTTTTCGGACGGGTGCGCAGTTTGCTATGCTGAATGCTCCCAATAATATCATTAGCATTCTCGGGGTTTCGCCTGCGGTCGGAAAATCTTTTATTTCGGTAAATTTTGCTTATTTACAAGCGGAATCTGGTAAAAAAATAATGCTTATTGATGGAGATATTCGCAAAGGTCATTTAAAGGATTATTTTACCTCAGGTCGTGTTAAAGGGTTAAGCGAAGTGATTTGTGGTACGAGTCGTCTTGATGAAGTCCTTATTAAAGGGCCGTTGCCTAATTTAGATTTTTTACCGGCCGGTGCTTATCCACCTAATCCTTCTGAATTGCTGATGAGTGATCAATTTAAACAATTATTAGAATATGCCTCAACAAACTATGATTTAGTTATTATTGATACTGCGCCTATTCTTGCAGTGACGGATGCGGCAATTATTGCTCGCTATGCAAGTGGCAATTTCTTAGTTTTAGCATCAGATACTCATCTTGTTTCAGAAATTGAGCTCGCTATTAAACGCTTTGACTCTAATGGAGTCGAAATAAAAGGTGTCATTTTCAATTTTTCCAAAGAACAAAAAGGTATCTATCGTAATGGCAATATTCCTACCTACCAATATCAGTATGAATATAAATAATAACTTCACCCTTTAAATGGATGTTGAATTTGCAAAGTAAGGATGTAATTAATTCATGATGAAATTAAGCGCTAAGTTTATATGAAAACGGTCATCTTAGCTGGTGGTCTGGGCACTCGATTAAGCGAAGAGACTGAAGTTAAGCCTAAACCTATGGTCGAAATAGGCGGCAAACCTATTTTATGGCATATCATGAAAATTTATACTGCGCATGGTTTAACGGATTTCATTATTTGTTTAGGCTACAAAGGTTATTTAATTAAAGAATATTTTGCCAATTATGCGCTGCATATGTCAGATGTTACTTATAATTTGGAAGATGACAGTATTGAGCTTCATCATAAAAATGTTGACCCTTGGCGAGTTACTTTAGTCGATACCGGGGAAGATAGTATGACGGGCGGTCGTTTAAAAAGGATTAAACGATTTTTAACAGATGAGGATTTTTGTTTTACTTACGGTGATGGCGTTAGTAACATTAATATTCAGGAAACCATTGCTTTACATCGTAATTCTTCCACATTAGCAACGGTCACAGCTGTTCAACCCCCCGGTCGGTTTGGCGCAATCAAACATGATGGAGAACGGGTTACTCGATTTGAGGAAAAACCAAATGGGGAGGGCGGATCGTGGATTAATGGTGGATTTTTTGTATTGTCGCCCAAGGTTTTAGATTACATTGACCATGACAAAATGTCTTGGGAACAAGAACCCATGCAACAGTTAGCTGCCGAAGGAAAGATGGCGGTATATTTTCACAATGGATTTTGGCAGCCCATGGATACCCTTCGAGACAAGCGGCAATTAGAAGAGTTATGGCAATCGGGCAATCCTCCATGGAAGCTATGGTAATGGACAAATCTTTCTGGGCTAATAAACGTGTTTTTATCACTGGACATACGGGTTTCAAGGGCAGTTGGCTAACGACTTGGTTAAAATTATTAGGCGCATCAGTCACCGGTTTTTCGCTTCCTCCTCAAGGTCATCCTAATTTGTTTGAAGCTGCCAAAGTAGCTGAAGGCATTCATTCTATTGAGGGCGACATTCTACATTATCAAGATTTAGCGACAGCTATTCAAAATGACCAACCTGAAATAATTTTTCACCTCGCAGCGCAATCATTGGTGCATTATTCCTATCATAATCCTATAGAAACCTATCAAGTCAATGTCATAGGCACAGCCAACTTGTTGGAAGCGGTACGGCATGTACCAGGCGTTAAAGGCGTTTTAGTTATTACCAGTGATAAATGTTATGAAAATCGAGAATGGGTGTGGGGCTATAGAGAAACTGATGCGATGGGTGGCTTTGATCCCTATAGTAGTAGCAAAGGTTGCGCTGAATTGGTGGTATCTGCTTACCGTCGTTCTTTCTTTAATGCAGCCCATTATGAAACCCACGGCGTTGCGCTTGCCTCAGCCCGAGCTGGAAATGTTATTGGCGGCGGCGATTGGGCGAGTGATCGATTAATTCCAGATTTAATTCGTTCATTTGTTCAAAATGAAGAAGGCAAAATTCGTAATCCCGCTGCATGTCGGCCGTGGCAAAACATTCTCGATATTTTGTACGGGTATATCTTATTAATGGAGCAGCTCTATAGGAAAGGTCCTGAGTTTGGGGAAGCTTGGAATTTTGGCCCTACGGAAGAAAATGTCAAACCAGTTTCTGTGATTGCGGATAAATTATTATCGCTCTGGCAGGAAGATGCGAAATGGAGTGCAGTTGAAGTCGGTAAAAAATTACATGAAGCAATATGCTTACGATTAGACTCCAATAAATCTCGCATGCTCTTGGGTTGGCAGTCCCAAATGAACATTGATCATGTTTTAAGTCACGCTGTTGAGTGGTATAAAAATTTCTACAGACTTGCTGATATGAGTGAATTTACCCAAAAGCAGATTATTGAATATGGAATGTTGAGGAACCTATGATCAAAGAGCCCTTACATGCTTGTCGTTTTTGTGAAACGCCGCTAAACGCTACCTTAATTGATCTTGGCATGTCCCCACTCTCTAATTCATTTTTGAAGAAAGATGAGCTGCAGAAAAAAGAGAAATTTTATCCCTTACATGCAAGAATTTGTAATGAATGTTTTTTAGTCCAGTTACCTGAGCTTCAGTCGCCAGAAAATATTTTTAAAGATTATGCCTATTTTTCTTCCTATTCGGAGAGTTGGTTACAGCATTGTGCCTCTTATACCAACATGATCGTAGAACGATTCAAAATAGATGCAAAGTGGCAAGTTGTAGAATTAGCAAGTAATGATGGTTATCTTCTCCAGTATTTTGCCGCAAAAAAAATCCCCGTCTTAGGAATAGAACCTGCCGATAACGTCGCACAAGTGGCGCGTGATAAGGGCATTCCAACTGAATCAGTCTTCTTTTCCAAGACAATTGCTGAACAAATGCGTTCATCGTGGGGGAAACAAGCGAATTTAATTATTGCTAATAATGTTTTAGCGCACGTTCCTAATTTAAATGATTTTGTTGCGGGTATTAAAGTTTTATTAGCGCCAAAAGGCATTGTTACCCTTGAATTTCCGCATTTGCTGCGCCTCTTACAAGAAAATCAATTCGATACAATTTATCATGAACATTTTTCTTATTTTTCATTACTCACAGCCGAAAAAGTTTTTTCTCAAAATCAACTTTGCATTTTTGATGTTGAGGAATTAACTGTTCATGGCGGTTCTTTGAGGCTATACGTGAAACATTGTGAGGATGAAGAGCAAACTGTTCAGCCCAGGGTCGCAGCATTACTTGCTCTAGAAAAAAAGGTAGGGCTCGATAACATAAAATCCTATGATGTTTTCTCAGCCAATGTTACGCGATTAAAAACGCAGTTATTAACCTTCATGAACCAAGTGAAAGCGGCAGGTAAAACGATAGCAGGGTATGGCGCTCCGGCAAAAGGTAATACATTATTAAACTATTGCGAGATTTCAGCGCAACTTTTGTCGTTCACAGTTGACAAAAATCCTCACAAACAAGGGATGTACCTCCCTGGTACGCATATCCCTATTTTGCACCCGGACGAAATTAAAAAGGCAAAACCAGATTATCTATTAATCCTTCCTTGGAATTTAAAACAGGAAATTATTAAACAAACCGATTATATTCGAGAATGGAATGGAAAATTTGTGATTCCCATTCCCGAACTGCAAGTGCTTTAAAATGCATTTTAAAAAAACAAGTCTGTTGGGACTCTATATTCTGGAACCTTCTCCTCTAAGTGATGAGCGAGGTTTCTTCGCTCGAACTTTTTGTAAGCGAGAGTTTGAAAGCCAAGGTTTAAAAAGCGAATTTGTCCAATGCAATATTTCTTATAATCATAAGGAAGGAACGCTGAGAGGATTGCATTATCAACAATCTCCTCATGAAGAAACTAAAATAGTTACATGTCGACGAGGCCGTATTTATGATGTAATTGTGGATATAAGGCCCCGCTCACCTACCTTAGGAAAATGGATCGGTATCGAACTCTCGGCAGATAATTTACAGGGAGTTTATATTCCAGAAGGCTTCGCGCATGGTTTTCAAACACTGACCAACGACGCGGAAGTTTCTTATTTAATGGGAAATTATTTTAATGCAGAAGCAGCTACAGGTATCCGCTATGATGACCCCCACTTGAATATCTCATGGCCGAATCCAAAAATGATTATTTCACAAAAAGATAGAAATTTGCCTCTTTTTAATTTATGAATTCAGTCTTTGTCACCGGTGCAAGTGGTTTTATAGGGAGATTTACTCTTGCTCTTTTGATTAAACACAATTATCAAATTCATGCTATTTACTCCCATGCTTTACCTGTCTTCAACCATCCACAAATTAAATGGCACCAGCTAGACCTTCATGATCACTCCAAAGTCGATAGGTTGATGCGGGAAATAATGCCAACGCATTTACTTCATGCGGCTTGGTTTGCAAAGCCAGGTGAATTTTGGACTTCACCGCTCAATAACCAGTGGTTAAAAAGCAGTCTTTTTCTATTTAATTGTTTTATTCAAACTGGCGGCAAGCGGGCGGTTATGGTAGGAAGTTGCGCGGAATATGAATGGGGTTTAGAGCATTGTAGTGAAAGTAAAACGCCCTGTCTCCCGCAAACGTTGTATGGAAAATCTAAATATGCTCTTTATTCCCTGACTAAAAAGCTTGCTTCACAAAATCACATCTCATTAGCTTGGGCGAGATTATTTTTTTTATATGGTCCTTTTGAACATACAGATCGACTCGTCGCCTCAGCCATAGTGAGTTTAATGAACCGGCGAGCTTTTCACGTTCAAAATAGTAATCAATTGAGAGATTTTCTGTATGTTGTCGATGTCGCAGATGGTCTTGTATCTCTATTAAATTCCGATTGTCAGGGATCGATCAACCTTGCCTCTGGTAGCCCTGTTTTAATTAAAGATTTAATACAGCATATTGCTAAACAGTTGGAAGGGACTCATCTGGTAAGTTTTGGAAATTTAGATGCAAGGCAAGACCAGATCACAGCTGATACATCGCGGTTGCAAGATGAATTAAAATGGCAGCCAAGTTACACACTTGATACTGGCCTTCAAGAAACAATTAAATGGTGGAAAGAACGCTCTTATGACTAAAATTCTATATATTTCATTGAACGGAATGACTGAACCATTAGGAGAGTCACAAGTCGTTCAATATCTTCTTAAGCTTAGTAAAAGTCATTCGATTTATTTGCTTTCATTTGAAAAACCCTGTGATACTAAAAAACACGATCACATGGCTCAAAAAATTAAAGAAGCAAATATTGAATGGAAATATTTTATTTATTCTAATCGATTTGGAGTCTTCTCAACTGTTTGGCAACTCATGATGGCTTTTTTTTTATTGTCTCGGTGGAGTTACAGAGAAAAAATTAAAATTGTGCATGCTCGAAGCCTCATTCCAGCTGTATTGGGCGTACTTTTGAAAAAAACCCAAAAAATAAAATTTTTATTTGATATCAGAGGCTTTGCAATTGATGAAAAAATTATTGATGGGCGGTTAAAAGCAGATTCACTGTTAACACGTGTATTAAAAAAAATGGAAGCTTTCGTCTATAAACAAGCGGATCACCTTGTTACGTTGACCCATGCTTCTGTTCCGATCATAAAAGATTTTTATCAAGTCCCGACCGAAAAAATTACGGTGATTCCAACATGTGCGAATATCGAACTTTTCAAAAAGTTGGATAGGACCGAACGCGTTAGATTGCGGACAGCTCTGGGATATTCACCCCAAGATTTCGTGATCTTGCACAATGGCTCTTTAAATGGCTGGGTCGATTTTGATGCTGAATTAAAGCTATTTAAAGCTTTATCTCTTTACAAGCCAGATGCAAAGTTTTTATTCTTAAATCAAAATCAACAAGCATTTATTGAAGAAAAGATTGAAGCTTATCAGTTAAAAAAGGCCAATTGTAAAATTTATGCGGCTGATTTTGCTGAAGTACATCATTTTTTGAATATATCTGATGTTTGTGTTTTTTTTATCAAACCTTCACTTGCCAAACAAGCTTCTGCGCCCACAAAATTTGCAGAACTCATTGCTTGTCATTTGTTCTCTGTGACCAATACGAATTATGGCGATATGGAATTTTATTTAAATAATTATCCTTTGGGTCTTTTGCTAGAATTGAAAGCAGTGCATGATAATCCGCAGCAAGCAGCTCTAAAATTGATAGAATTTTTTGACAATGCTTGTCATACTTCCCCAAAGGTTGAAAAAAGCTTCGATCAGCTCTTCAATGAGCATTTTTCTAATCAGATAGCTATTAATAGGTATAATTGCGTCTATGCAAGTCTGGTTAAGGAACATGGATGAAGATATTACTGTTAGCGAAATATGATCAGGCGGGTGCAAGCTCACGCTATCGCACTCTTCAATACTTATCTTATTTACAGTCTCAAGGCATTGAAGTTGTGGTTAATTCGCTTCTTGATGCTAAATATATAAATTATATTTTTTCAAATAAAAAACCTTCGTTTCTTTATTATGTGAAAGCTTATTTTAAAAGAGCTTATCTACTCACTTTTCAAAAGAAAAAATATGATTTATGTTGGATTGAAGGAGAGCTTTTTCCCTATTTACCATTTGGCCTCGAGAATTTTTTTTTACCAAAGAAATATATCGCTGAATATGATGATGCTATCTTTCACAATTATAATTTGCATCGCATTAAATTAATTAGAGCTTGTTTAGGAAAAAAAATTTCCAAAGTTATGAAATATAGTCATCATGTTATTGTTGGAAATGAATATGTTAAAGCCTACGCATTAACAGAAAAAGTTGCAAATATTACTATTTTGCCTACAGTTGTCGATGCTAATATTTATAAACCAAATAAGTCTACGACGCGTTTACCCGATTCTAAAATTATTATTGGATGGTTAGGTTCTCCAACAACCGTTAAGTATCTTAATATCATCAAGTCCGCACTCCTTGCCGTTGCAAAAAAAACTAATGTTAAGCTTTGTGTCATTGGAGGGGAGTATGAAGTGGAGGGCATTGAAACTGAATCATTTCACTGGCCGTCGAATTGGTCTGAATCGGAAGAAATTGCTCTACTTAATCAAATTGACATTGGCATAATGCCCCTCATTGAATCTCCTTGGGAAAAGGGTAAATGTGGTTTTAAACTTATTAAATACATGGCTTGCGCCAAACCCGTGATTGCATCGCCTGTTAGTATGAATTGTGAAATTGTTGAGCATGGCATTAATGGGTATTTAGCTGAAACATTGGCAGACTGGGAGTTATATTTACTTAAGCTTATTGAAAATGCGCAAGAAAGAAAACAATTTGGAGAGGCGGGAAGAATGCGCATGATTAAGAAATATAGTTTACAAGCGACTTCGCCTACTTTGCATCATATTCTAGCTAACACTTAATTCAAATAAAATAGTTTAATTAATTCAATTACCTAGACAAATAAGGTTTAACATGTGTGGCATTGCCGGTGTTATTAATTATCAAGAAAACATGCTATCAACGTTGCAGCTCGCATTAAAGCATCGGGGTCCCGATGCCCAAACTGTTTATCGAGAAAAAAATGTTGCGCTTGTCCATACCCGATTAGCAATTCAAGATGTTGATCATGGCATTCAACCATTTTTTTATAAAAATTATGCCATTATTTTTAATGGCGAAATATATAACCATCAAGTTTTACGCCAATCCTTGACAGAATTTTCCTTTCAAACGGAAAGTGATACGGAAACGTTGCTTTATCTCTTTATTAAATTTCGATATGAAATGTTTACTCTGATTGATGGCATGTTTGCTTTTTGTATTTATGATAAATTAAATAATAAAATTATTTTAGCAAAGGATCGTGCCGGTAAAAAACCCCTTTATTTTCACAAAACAAATCGCGCCTTCTTTTTTGCAAGCGAATTAAATGCACTCAAATTAATCACCCCACTTGAACCTTCGCATGAAGCTATTCAAACTTATTTAAAAACAGGCGTAATGTGGAGGCCTCATACCGCCTATCAAGAAGTTTATAAATTAGACGCGGCCTCCTATTTAGAAATCAATACGAAAAATTTGTCTTTTCAGATTAAATCCTATTTTAATTTTTTAGCTTATTTTCAGTCGTCAAGCTCTCCCTTAAAATTTGCGCAAGCTGTGGATAAACTTAATGATTACTTAAAACAAAGCGTTGCAGATCGTATTGCAGCAAGTGATGTTGAAGTGGGTGTTTTTCTGAGCGGTGGGATTGATAGCAACTTAATTGCTGCGCTCGCAGCTCAAATTAAGCCGGGTATTAAAACATTTACCGTTAAATTTTCTGGTATGTATGATGAATCCGTGCTTGCTAAGTTAGCTGCTAAAAAATATCAAACTACCCATATAGAATTAAACATCGATTCGCATATCAAGCAAGATATAGAAAAAATATTACTATCCTATGGCGAACCATTTATGGATAGTAGTGCTATTCCAAGCTACTATGTTTCGCAAGAAGCAGCTAAACATGTTAAAGTTGTTTTAAGCGGTGATGGCGCTGATGAGTTATTCGCAGGATACAGACGCTATGTGCCGGCCATGTATTCTTTTGCTACTTATCTGAGCTTCCTTACGCCGTTACTTAAAATTCTTCCCCATCCTACTCATAAAAAATCTGTTTATAATTATTTCTACCGTTTATTAACGACCGCCCGTAAACAAAATTTAGATTACTACTTATCGACCACAACAGATATTTTTGAGGATGTTTTATCAATTGATAATAACCCAGTTACTGCAAATCTTGCTGAATTTGTTCAATCCATTTTTTCGAATTCGACATTAAGTTCCTTAAAAAAAATGCTTTATATTGATTTTAATGTTCTTTTGTTTTGTGACTTACTCGTTAAAATGGATATCGCTTCAATGGCTCATTCTTTAGAAGTGCGCAGTCCCTTTCTTGCTAAAAATCTACTTGAATTTGCCCCGGGATTACCCGATGAATATAAAATCAAAAATTTTAAAACTAAATTCATATTACGCAAATTAGCAGAACGTTATTTACCCACTCAATTAATTAATCAACCCAAGCGTGGATTTGAGGTACCTTTAAAGCATTGGGTGGATAACGACTTGCGTGAGCCTATATTTGACCGATTACAACCAGGTAGTTACGCTACGAATTATATACCTTACGCATTGATAGGCCCCTTATTAGCCAAAAAGTTAAATATTTCTCCAGAAAAACGTGCCAAGATCTTATGGTCGCTTTATTGTCTTGAAGTTTGGTATGCCAATGAAAAAACCGAAAGGTCGAGGGTCTCAAATTATATTTAGGTTGAAGCTCTATTTAAATTTATAGATAATTCCATGCTAATGTCAAAAAATACCACTCGCTGATGAGGATTCTACGAGTTGGAAGGTTTTTATTGTAAAACAGAGAAAACAGGGAGTAGGGATTTATGCATAGTCAGCATAACGAAGTTGTCAGGAAGCGATTTGAAAAAGATGCAAAAGCATTTGATGCTATTTATCAATGTAAAAAAAGCGAATTTTCTGGGTGGTTTAATCGTTTATTTAGAAAACCGATATTTGAACGTTATGACATTGCTTTTGAAGCAATGGGTGATTTAAGAAACAAATCAATATTGGATGTAGGATGTGGATCAGGGGTTTATGCTATCCAATGCGCGATGAAAGGGGCAAAGCGCGTCAAGGGTGTTGATTTCTCTTATGCCATGCTGAAAATCGCAAAGGAACGTGCTGAAGTTCATCATTTAAATGACCAATGCGAATTTGAACTCATTGATTTTATGCAAATGGAAAAGCAAGAGCAGTTTGACTGCGCAATTGCAATGGGTGTGTTTGACTATTTACCTGATCCTTTACCCTTCCTAAAACATTTAAAGTCTCTGACTAAAACGCGCATTATTGCTTCTTTCCCCGGCCATTCACTCATTCGCGAGCCGTTAAGAAAATTACGCTATTTGCTCACATCTAAAGGCACAGTCTTTTTTTATCGGCAGGAAGATATTCAAAAATTAGTGGATCAAGTTAAGTTCAGTCATGTTGAAATTCGTCCGCTAAAGACAGGGAGCGGTTTTATTCTGATTGCGGATATTTGATTCATGCAAAATAAGGATGGTAGCGGGGTGAGGGGATGAAAAATATCCAATCCCTATTAAAGCGAACGATAGACGTAGTCATTTCTTTCTTTGCGATCATTGTATTAACACCGTTTTGGATTGTTATTGCCATTGCGATTTACTTCGAAAACCCGGGCCCGATTTTTTATCTTCAAGAGCGGGTGGGATATAAAGGTAAACCTTTTAAATTATTTAAATTTCGCAGTATGGTTGTAAATGATATTCCGCCGCTTGAGCTGGGTTCGATCAAACATAACCACAGCTTAGTGACGCGAGTAGGTTACGTTTTGCGTCGCTTTAAACTGGATGAAACGCCGCAATTTCTTAATGTGTTGATAGGCACAATGAGTTTAATTGGTCCGCGACCTTGTCTTTTAGGTCGTATTCCATCCATGAGCCAAACTGAACAATTACGCTTTAATGCATTGCCAGGCTTAAGTGGTTGGGCCGAAGTTAATGGTAATGTGGATCTAACTTGGCAGGAACAAGTCTGGCTTGATGTGTGGTATGTTAAACATCACCATTTATTACTGGATGCTTTCATCATAGTGAAGACTTTCATCGTCGTTTTATTCGGTTCAAAAAAAAATGATATTGCTTTAAGCAAAGCCTATGAGCAGTTTAGTAATCTAGATAATTAACTCTTAAGGATAATGATGCGTATTCTGGTGGTGGCTCCTCATCCTGATGATGAAGTGCTGGGTTGCGGTGCAACCATGGCGAAAATGGCCTCTTTGGGTCATGAAGTGTTCGTCGTCATTGTAACCAAAGCAGGACCACCTTTATTTTCTGAAAGTTTTGTCCAGCAAGGTCGGGACGAGGCTAAAATTGCTCACCACTTGCTAGGTGTTAAGGAAACTTTTTTTTGTAATTTACCTGCAGCAGCGCTGGATGGCGTTCCCCACTGTGAAATTAATGCAGTGCTGAATGAAAAATTTAAAGAAATTCGTCCTGATATAGTGTTTATTCCCTTTGTCAGTGATCTTCATCTTGATCATCAACATGTTTTTTTGTCCGCACTCGTAGCGGCAAGGCCCAATCAAACCCATTATCCTCACAAAATTTTAGCTTATGAAACACTCTCTGAAACCAACTGGAACGCATCCTATGTAACCGCTGGGTTTCAACCGAATTTTTTCGTAGATGTAACGGATTTTCTGCAACTTAAGTTAAAAGCTTTTGCAGCTTATCAATCCCAATTAAAAAGTTTTCCCCATGAACGTTCGCTAGAAGCATTGGAAGCACTTGCCCGAGTAAGAGGAGCGAGTGTTTGTCGAAAAGCAGCCGAAGCGTTTGTGCTTATCCGTGAAGTGATGAATTAATGATTGCTATGCTTCCAAAGAATCAACTCATTATCATTGGCGCCGGTGGACACGGAAAAGTGGTGCTCAGCACAGCGCTTGCGTGCAATAAAACTGTTCTCGGTTTTATTGATAATGATCAAACGATTCATCACACCGAACTTAATGATTACCCCGTATTGGGTGACATTGATTTCATACATCGGAATCAACATGCTTATGCAGTATTGGCTATTGGTCATAATGCAACGCGCAAAAATATTGCAATACAACTTTCTCCTGATTTGAAATCACCTGCGTTAATCCATCCAGCTGCCTATGTCCACCCGTCAGCACAAATTGGTTGTGGAACTGTTGTTTTTGCAGGAGCAGTTATTCAACCCGATGTGATTATTGGTGAGCATTGCATCATTAATACCGGCACAACAGTCGACCATGATTGTGTAATTGGAAATTTTGTTCATCTCGCTCCAGGCGTTCATTTGGCTGGTAACATCATCGTGAAAGAAGGTGCATTTTTAGGAATAGGCAGTGTTGTTATTCCCAATACGCTCATTGGTGCTTGGGCCATTGTCGGTGCTGGAAGTGTTGTCATCAAACCCGTTCCTCCCGATCTCACAGTTATGGGTGTGCCTGCTAAGGAATTTGCATGATCAAATCTCAGTTAAATAAATTATCAAATCGTTTTGAATTTCCAACGTGGCCAAGCTACGCCGATGATGAAATTGCCAAAGCCACCGAGCCTCTATTACAAGGTAAAACTAACTATTGGACAGGCCAAGAAGGAAAATTATTTGAGGCAGAATATGCCAAAAGTTTAGGGATGAAATATGCAGTGGCGGTCATGAATGGTACGGTTGCGTTAGAAGCGGCTTTAATTGCTTTAGATATCGGTGAAGGCGATGAAGTGATTACTACCTCTCGAACTTTCATTGCTTCTGCAAGTTGCATCATCATGCGGGGAGCGAGGCCAATCTTTGCTGATGTAGATTTAGTGACGCAAAATATTACGGCCGAAACCATTGAGCCACACATTACTGCGCGTACGAAAGCCATTATCGTTGTGCATTTAGCAGGGTGGCCTTGCGAAATGGATACCATCGTTGCCATGGCAAAAAAATATAATCTTTATGTCATTGAAGATTGTGCACAAGCACATGGTGCCCGGTACCAAGGTCAACCAGTGGGCAGTTGGGGTGATATTGCAGCATTTTCTTTTTGTCAGGATAAAATCATTTCTACAGGGGGCGAAGGCGGCATTGTTGTCACGAATAATAAAACGTGGTGGGAAAAAATTTGGGCCTTTAAAGATCATGGCAAAAGTTATAATACCGTGATGCAAAAGCATCCTCCTGGTTTTCGATTCCTTCATGAATCGTTTGGCACTAATTGGCGTATGACTGAAATGCAAGCTGCTATTGGGCGGGCTCAATTAGCTAAATTACCCAACTGGCTTAAAATTCGTCGTCAAAACGCGGCTCTATTGAATGATCAATTCCAACATATTCCTGGATTTCGCCTCACGGTCCCGCCGCTTGATGTTGAACATGCTTATTATAAATATTATATTTTTATTGAACCAGAAAATCTGAAGAGTGATTGGGATCGCGATACTATTTTACAAGCTATTAATAAAGTTGGCGTCCCTTGTTTTAGTGGCAGTTGTAGCGAAATTTATTTAGAAAAAGCTTTTACAGAACGTCATTTAGCCCCGGAAAAACGGTTGGTTCATGCTAAACTATTGGGTGAAACAAGTTTAATGTTTCTAGTACACCCCGGTTTAACGCGAATTCACATGCTTTATACTGCAGATATAGTGAGAGATGTAATGCGTAAGGCAATTCGTTAAGAAGTTATAGAGCTGGAGCAGGGATGATGTTTAATTTTTTTTTAAAGTGGCGCAACCGCTCTATCGCTTTTTCTTTAGATTTATGCATGATAATTTTTGCATGGTTCAGTGCCTATTGGCTTTATTATGATTTGCACGCGATTCCTCAAGATGAGTTTTCTCGCGCGCTTATTTGGTGCGGACCCATTTTAGTTGTACAAGCCTTAATGTTTTGTTTATTCGGCTTGTATCGAGGTGTATGGCGTTTTGCTTCCATCCCTGATCTCGTTCGAATTTTGAAAGCAGTGATCATCGGGACATTGGGCATTTTGCTCATGCAACTTATCAGTCGATTTGAATATCCACTGCCGCGTGTCATACCCTTACTTTATTGCATGGTACTTGCCCTAGGTCTTGCAGGACAACGATTAGTTTTTCGTTGGTTAAAAGACTATCGTCATTTTTTTCGCAATGCTAAACGCGTCCTTGTGGTCGGAGCAGGGGATGCAGGCGAGAGTATGGTGCGCGATTTAGTTCGCCATGCAAAACATCTTTATCAGCCCGTTATTTTTGTTGATGATAATCCGGTTAAAATTGGCCGAGATATTCATGGGATTCGTGTGGCAGGAAAATGTAAACAAATTGCCAAACTCGTGGAAAAGTTTCAAATAAACCTTATTTTAATTGCGATTCCTTCCGCTTCCTCGGCGGAAATGCGAAGGTTAGTCAATTTTTGCGAAGAAACTAAGTTACCCTTTCGTACTTTGCCTGGCGTCACTGATTTAGCGACGGGTCGAGTTGATATTAAACTGTTACGTAACATTTCTTTGGAAGATTTATTAGGCCGCGATCAAGTTCAATCTGATTGGGAGCAAACCGGTCAATACTTAAAAAAGAAAACAATTCTAGTGAGTGGCGGTGGCGGATCCATTGGCTCTGAATTATCCCGGCAAATTGCGAGTCTTAATCCTAAACGATTAATCGTTATTGATCACAGTGAATTTAATTTGTATTCCATTGATCACGAATTAAAGAAAAAATATCCACATTTAGAATTGCAAAGTATCTTATTAAATATTAATGATGAAGTGGGTTTGCAACAAATTTTTTCCGATTTTCATCCCGACATTGTTTTTCATGCTGCAGCTTATAAA
Source organism: Gammaproteobacteria bacterium (assembly GCA_013816845.1). Classification (NCBI taxonomy): domain Bacteria; kingdom Pseudomonadati; phylum Pseudomonadota; class Gammaproteobacteria; species Gammaproteobacteria bacterium. The sequence goes on along the minus strand of JACDDU010000005.1, from coordinate 141,738 downwards.
CATGTTCCTTTACTTGAAACGCAAGGGCGAATGGCTATATCGAATAATATATTGGGAACCTGTGTTCTTGCTAAAACAGCTGTGCAGTACGGCGTAGGAAAATTTATTCTCATTTCTACGGATAAAGCTGTAAATCCTATGAATCTTATGGGTGCAAGTAAACGCGTTGCTGAAATGATTTGTCAAAATTTACATGAAGATACAGGTACCAAATTTATCACGGTTCGTTTTGGTAATGTTCTCGATTCAGCAGGTAGCGTGGTTCCCCTTTTTCGAAAGCAAATACAAGAAGGCGGGCCTGTTACGGTAACCCATCCGGATATAACGCGTTATTTTATGTCCATTCCTGAAGCTGCTCAGCTCATTATGCAAAGTGCAATGTGTGGTAACGGGGGAGAGATTTTTGTCTTAGACATGGGTGAACCGATTAAAATTAATTATTTGGCCGAGCAAATGATTAAATTAGCAGGAAAAAATTTAGGGCATGATATAGAAATTATTTATACGGGACTTCGTGCCGGAGAAAAACTTTATGAAGAATTATTTTACGATCATGAACAATTACAAAAAACGCCATATCATAAAATATTGTTAGCAAAAGCGAGTAAAGTTGATAAGCATTTATTGATGAATCTATTAACGGAAATGGATCATGCTTGCCAAATAAATAATGTTGCCTCGATTTATAAAATCCTTAATGAATTAGTACCAGAATATAAACCTATTCCGCATGAAAAAGTTCGCATTCTCAAAGTGATGTGACAATTTAAACTGTAACCCTCATATAATGGAAATATTTATGAATTTGAAGGAAGAAAAAGAGCCCAGCAAATCAAATCCTATTAATCCAAAAGAAGATTTTCCCACACCACCACCCAAAGATTCTGAAGAAAATCCACAATGATTATGGCTTAACAATAACGCGAGTATGGCCGTCATCAAATTCTTGATTGAGCCACTTAGCATCATTGGTAAATAGTCTAACGCATCCATGACTATCGTGATAACCCGGAACCGTTGGTGATCCGTGCAATGCAAAGCCGCCTTTAAAAAACATGCAGTACGGCATGGGCGCTCCACCCTTGCCAACTGGAAATTTTGTAGAAAAACAGCCACTGCCTTGCTTAGTGTAAATTCGATAACGTCCTGGCGGCGTACTGCAGCGCGATCGAACATCGGCGCAATAACTTTTACCTCCAGAAATCGGTCCCCAATATTCAAGCCGGCCGTTGGCGCCGTAAGCACCAAAGGCTAATTGTCCTAAGGATACGATAATAACTTTTTCGCCCGGTGGGTCGATATCGTTGGGAAGAGGAGAGTAAAGTAAAGGATCGTTGGATATAGTTTTAGGTATGGCAATCGTCATCCCTTTATGTAGCCGCGTATTCATACGGTTAATTCGCATTACTAAATTAACTTGCTCTGGCTCTTTAAATAATTTTTGCCAGGTATCGCCACGTTTAACGACATAACAAAAGTATTTTGGATTATCACATAATTCGGTGGTGATACGTTTTGCGAAGACTGGATTGATTAAGCAAAAAAATATAACGAATGCCGCAATCACGATCGCAACCATGCTGCCTCCCTCTATTCCTTAAAGCGGCAGTCCGTTGCGTTTTTTTGTTTGTCCTTATATTAATTGTACAACTAAAGTACTGTTAAAATATAAAATTGTACAAAAATTAATCTCTAGTAAAATCAAAGTTCAAAACGAAATAAGCCTTGGTTGGAGGTAGCCGAGCGGGCTACAGTCGAGCTAATAATACGCTTCGCGACTAATTCCTGTAAATGTTGATCTAAGGTAAACATGCCCTGGTCCCCACTGGTTTGAATGGTCATTAACATGTGGGCAATTTTATCTTGGCGAATCAAATGACGGATCGCTGGCGTGTTAAGCATCACTTCAAAAGCTGCAACGCGGCCACTATTAATTCTTTTTACTAAAGTTTGGCACACAACAGCTTGTAAGGTTTCTGAAAGTAAATTGCGAATGCGACCTTTTTCGGCCGTAGGGAACATATCGACTATACGGCTTATTGCAAGTGGGGCTGAGCTTGCATGGAGTGTAGCCATAACCAAATGACCGGTTTCCGCCGCAGTTAAAGCGAGACGGACTGTTTCAACGTCCCGCATTTCTGCTAACAAAATAACGTCGGGATCTTGGCGAAGTGAAGCGCGTAAAGCAGTAGCAACATCAGGCGTATCCCGATGGATTTGCATTTGGTTAATAGCACTTTTTTTAACGGGGAATATAAATTCTATTGGATCTTCAATAGTCAAAATATGACAGGCCCGCATCGCATTAATATAATCAATCATAGTCGCAAGAGTTGTGCTTTTGCCTGACCCCGTGGCACCCGTTACTAGAATTAATCCATGAGATAGGTTGAGTAAGGATTTCAATACCAAAGGTAAGTTTAATTCTTCAAAAGTCGGAATTTTTTCAGGAATGACCCGGAAAACACCTGCAATGCCACGGCGTTGATGCAAAATACTTAGACGGAAATTCCCTACTTTGGGATAAATAACTGCAATGTCACCCACTAAATTTTTTTCAAAATCCTTTTGCTGAGAAAGCGAAAGCGCGCTATAAATTAACCGCTGGGAGTCTTCAGGTGTTAGAGCGGGCGTATCACTGATCGGGGCTAATTCCCCATCAATGCGAAGCAATGGCGGTTGTGCTGGCAGTATATGTAAATCGGAAGCTTTTTCTTTAATCGCTTTTTTTAACAGCTCAATTAATTCCATAACTATCCCTACGTATATCAAGTTTAGGAGAAATAGACTTTGATCATAAAGAAAACCACGCCGAAGCGACAGGGTTTTTCAAAACAAGAAATGAGTAGAAGGCTTTAAGTTAATCCGAAAGGTATACCGAAATATTGCGCAATCTTTGGGGTTGAATTCCATTCAGGAAAGGTCAAGGTGTAGCGGTGAATGCACTTAAGTATTAGGCATTCACCTAACCATTTTAAGAAGAGGCGGCGGCACGTTTTTCATGGGAGAGATGCTCAAGCTCGGGCTCAGCAGAAACATTGGTCGTTAAGCTACGCGTTTTAGTCAAACATTCAGGATAGTGCTCAGAAATGAAAGTGATTAATTTTTCACGTATTTCACATCTTAAGTTCCATAAGATACTTGCATTTTCTGCACTAACCAGTGCGCGAATTTCCATCGTACTTTCTCGCATTTCCGTCACTTGAAACGCGCTGACTTTACCATCCCATAATTTAGATTGGGTTAAAAATTCATTAAATTTTTGACGTATCGTTTCAATGGGCAAGGTGTAATCCGTATGTAGAAAGACCGTCCCAAGTAGTTGAGTCGTGTTGCGGGTTAAGTTAAGCAAACCTTTACTGGTAAAATAATCGGTCGGCAGAATTAAGCGGCGTAAATCCCAGAGTTTCACCACAATATAGGAAAGGGTGATTTCTTCAACTTGCCCAAACTCATTTTCAATGACAACGGTGTCACCAATACGAATGGGTTGCGTGAAGGCTATTTGTAAACCGGCAAAGAGTCTTCCTAAGCTTTGTTGACTTGCGAAAGCGCCGACGGCACTCACTATACCTGCTGTGGTTAAGAGACCTGCACCAATGTTTTTGACACTATCAAATATCATTAAAATAGCGGCTAGCGTTATAGTAAAAACAATGGCTAGTACTACTCTTTTTAGAATAACAACTTGCGTGTTAATTTTACGTGTAGTGAATGGGTTTTGATCATGACTATATTGTCTGATAATGATTTTTTCGAGCACATTGATCATTTGCACCGAGATCCAACCTATCATCCCGATTAAAATGACTTTAGCTGCTTTTTCTAAAGCAATGCCGGGCGCACCGGATAAGTTAAGCATAGGAATGAGCATCGTAAGCATTAAAAGAAATACGACTGCTTGAATGCTATTTCCAATAGCCGGAATAAAAATTTGTAATAAGGTATGGTTGTTTTTATCGGCCCATTGCCAAACTCTTAATTTTCCTACCCGGAGTATATTAAATACGAGCCAGAAGAAGGCGATAAACTCAATAAAACCAAATAAATAATGGACGGGGGTTAAGTTAGCCCCTGAGATGAGCGGGGTTTGGGTTAAGCTTAAAATATTCACCGCCATATAAAGGCCGTAACTAATCAGTAAAAAGAGTAAGGGTTTTTTCGTCACTTCTAATACAAAACCTGCAAAAGCTAACCAGCGAGGGGTTTGCCCTTCTTTGGCACTTTTTTTACCCCAAACATAGAAAATGGCGGAAGTGAGGCCGACGATAAAACTAATTCCGACCCATACAGAGAGGGGAATAGCGGCATCGGGTAATTCTGCAATTCGTAAAAGCTGATTCAGTTTCATGGAAGGCCTGTAATTAAATTGAACAAAAGGATATTTTAAACCATATTCAGCAACTGGCAACCCAAACATAAGATTTTGATTAAAATATGATCAATATAATCGATTTAATCACGCAAACACCAGACATCTTGATAAACATGCAAGGAATATAGGTTATTTTATATATTCAGTACAATTTATACAAAGTCACTCAATTTAATAAAGTTGTCATTTTAAGGTAGTGAGAAGCCAATCCGGAACTTGCAGAGCGACTGGGAAAAAAACCATTCCACTCTGCAAGTGATGATGTAGTACTTATTGATTAGCTATTACCGGTTAAACAAACGTCCTGCCAAAACACCAACTAGCATGGCTATACCTATTGTCCTGATAGGACTTGACCTGACTAAGCCAAGCGCTTGATCTTGCCATCGTTGCGATTGATGCCTTACTTGCTCAATAGATTGATGCACTGCATTTTTAGCCAGATCCTTCGCATCATCATAAGTTTGATAAATGGAATTTTTAGTCTCTTGGAAATCATTTTTAATTTTTTTGATATCTTCCTGCAAAGGTTTTAAGCGTTCTATATTCGATTCTGCAGCTAAATTATATTTTTGTGGATTATTCATATGATTTCTCCCTTCATTTTTATCCAATGTGTTTCTGAAAATCATTTTGAAATTATATTTAAATTAACCAACCATGTTTTTTGGTAAAAGAATCAATTTCCTTTTTAGCTTGATCTTTTTCATAGCCATAATTTTTTTGTAAATAGCCCGAAAGTTCTTCATAAGAACCTTTCATGGCTGTAATGTCATCATCAGTTAGTTTTGCCCATTGTTGCTTTAGCTTGCCTTTCACTTCATGCCAATATCCACTAATAATATCTTTATTCATAGGTAATCCCCTTATTATTTTTTTAAAATAATTTTTAAAAAATTTAAATAAAAACTGCTGTTACTAGAAGTAAAAAAAGTAATTTAATGCAATGTAAAAAGAATGAAGCAGTATGTGAACTGATGTTGCATGAGATCTACTATAGCGAATTTGTTTTTAAAAGTAAACCCAGTAAAGAAATGTACAAGTCATTTCCGCCTAATTTTTCTAAATTAATTTTTTTGAATTTAAAAAAAGCTAAAGTAACGAGAGGCACATATTTATATGATGGTTAATAGTTATCTCTTTAAATATTTAATTTTAACGTTTCACTATGCAATAGAAAAATGAATGTTTAGAAAACATACCAATATTAAAAGGGGATCACAGGCTTAGTCTTGCAATAAATACGAATTTCTAGAACAACCTTTATTTCATGTGCTCATTCTTATTATAAAAAATTCATGTGGGGGGATTGATTGAAAATGTTTTTAGATGAAAAAAACTAACATTACAAACACGGCACTTTCCCTTTAAACCTAGAGAATAAGAAAAATAAAAAGCTTGGTCTTTCGACCAAGCTTTTAGCCGACAACTAGTAAGCTGTTGTTGTTACAGTCTGTGGTTCTGTATAGGTGGTGGTGGTCGAGCGCTTCACAGCTGGGGTCATGCCAGGTTTGGAGGTGTAAGTGGTGGTCGTGTGATGCGAAACTGGCGCAACTGGGGTTCGGTAAACCGTATTGGTACAACCAGCTATCATAACAATCAGTGCTGCAACAAAAAGTGTTTTTTGCATGAAACAGACTCCTGTTAATAAAACATGGAAATTCAATGTTATCAGCTATTTAAACGACTTGCGACTGATTACCAGCTAAAAGCATCTGTCGTTGAGCGATTTAAATCGTCTGTGTAAACGATAGGATCAGGGTGATCTGCTTTTTTACAGCTATAGATAATATTAGTAGGGCGGTCCGCGTACGTGTGGGGGATAACCATGCAGTTTGCAAAAACAGATCGAATTGTATTGTCGATTCTTTTAGAGTAAGCATCGGTTAAGAATGGATTTGCAATGATGTTAAAAATAGCAATGCCTTGTTTTGTTAAATGATGATGCACACTATGCATATATTCTCGGGTTAAAAATTGAGCCGGGATTGCTTTAACGTCACTGTAAACATCTGTCACAATTGCATCAAATAATTGTTGATGGATTCGTAAATAGTGCCTTGCATCATCAATCATTAAATTTTCTTTGATTTCGGTGCGAAAGTGCGGGACCACTACTTTTAATAACTGCTGATCAATGTCAACATAGGTAAAGTTATTTCCAAAAGTGTTTTCAGCTGACAATGAAAAGCCACCCGCTCCCAAAACGAGAATCGCTTTATTACTTAATTTTAAATCGCGAAAGAGAATTTTTTTAATCATTTCAATATATGGAAAGCCCTGGCCGTGATCGTTAGTGTAAGCACTTAACCCCGAGTTGATGACCAAAATTTTTTCTTGCGAATTTTGTTGCAATTTAAGGACTTCATAGTTGGCATAATTATTCGTGAGCGTAAATCGTGCGCTCTCCTTGCTTACATTTAAAATAAACAGGAAAACACTGACACTCACGGCAAAAAGTAGAGTCAAGACAAAATCTTTGTCACGCGTTAATAATAAGTTTAATCCTAGCAATAAAGTTGCATTGATAAAAATGGTAAAACCAATGCCAAAATAATGGAAAAAAATGACTGTTGTGCCAATAGAACCTAAAAATGAACCGATGGTATTTAATGCAAGGGCTTGTCCACCAATTCGTCCTGCTGTTTTTTCTGTCTGTAATCCGTTTAATACAATAGGAATAGTCTGTCCCAAAACAAATATTAAGGGTGCAATAATGACTAACAGATAAAGAATGACCGGATAAAAAATATGCTGACCAAGCACCCCTTCTAAGAAATTGAAAAAATAATTAATGAATACGTAGGATAAGCCTATTCCTAGCCAAAAAGCTGCAAGGAGGAAGTTGCGTCGTAATAAAGAACGAGCATCCCCACTGTAAGCTCCCCCTTGTGCATAACCGAGAGCGAGGAACAATAAGAAAATACCAATAATTAAACTCGTTACAATTACACTGCCACCAGCGACCGGGAGTAATTGGCGAATGGTGATCATTTCCACTGCGATTGAAACAAATCCCTCAGTCAAAATAATAAAAAGGATGAGGGCATTGGTAGTGAATTGGCTAGGTGCTGCAGTTCGTTCAAACATATCTATTATTCCTTGCAACCTTGATTTCACTTCTGCTCAATCGAGGCTACACTCAAGCGTATAGATTGCAAAAGGATCGGGATCATGGATGTTCTCAAAGCTATCGTATTTTTTATGATAATACTAGGTTATCAATCACTTCCTGCCGCTCAAAATGATTTCAGCGTATTGGACGCATCTAAATACCGTAAAACTATGCAACACGCACGTAACGGCATCTCTGGATTTTTACAGGAACATGCGAGGATTTCTGATATCAATAAACGTATCGTGTTAATTGCGGCAGCTCTGCAGGATATTCCTTATAGTAATAAGGAAACGATTGGCGAAGGAGATTGGATGGCGACCCATTCTACTTACCGTGCTTCCGCACTTCACCTCCAGCAATCTCCACTTTATCGATTAGATTATTTTGACTGTCAAAGTTTTGTCCAGACTGCAATGGCTTTATTATTTGCACATGATCTTGCGAGCTTCGATCAACATTATTTAAAAATAAGTTACGGTGCGGCAGGTCTTAAACAAAATATTGTTCATTTTTATAATCGTAATCATTTTGTAGAGGCGGATTTTAATCCACTGAATCGTCAACAGGGTTATTTAAAAAATAGTACGGACCAATTAGGTGAAGTTCAAAACCTTACGGTTACCATTAATCGTAAGTTATGGATGCAGTCAAAACTTGAAGACCTCGAACACACCATTAAAGTATTGAATAAAAAAGATGGCCCGGCGATGGTTAAACGTTTCTCGACTTTGTATCAACATTTAACTTTTCCTCGATTAGCGAATACTTCAGTAACGATTGATTATTTACCCACTTGGCAATGGGTGCAGCGTAGTAATCAGGGACATTTCTTTATAAAGGAAGCGATTTTAAAAAATATGCCGACACCTGCATTGGTTGAAATTGTTGTGGATAGTAATAAGTGGTTAATCGGGAGAAAAAAAATCCAAGATGTCATCGGCACAAAACTTGCGATAGCTCACGTAGGCCTTCTATACCGCACGCAATTTAAACGAGGGGAGGAAATCTATAAAAAAATAAATTGTTCTTACAATCGTGAGGATGAAAGTGAATGTCAGGTACAGTCGATTATTTGCCGTGCCAGTTTTTGTAATGAGCTAATGTTTGTGCATGCAACGCGTTCCTATCCTAATCACTATTATTGGTATGAGCTTGAAGGCAAAACGTATTGCAAGGCTTCTTTACCGAAAGGTGTGCAAACCCATCGAACTTGTAATCGCGTTGAAACTATTCCCTTTCAAGAATACATTACGAACCAACAGTACGGTATGTATTGGTATTTATCCAATCCGGCGATCTTAGGTATTCATGTTGAAAAAATAACCTCTCCGAGCGCTCCATCGTCAGTTTGAGGGCAGGTTCATCATTACCTTTGGTTTCAATCGTTAAAAGGACGATGACTTGGTTTGTTTGCATAGGATCTCAGATTATGCTGTGGCTTACCAACAACGAACCAGGAAAGAAACCCCAGAATAACTTGCGGATAAAGCAAGCAAAGCAATTCTACTAGCGATTTAAGATCAAAAAGTTGCAAGGGTATTTTTTAACCGTTATGTCCTCAATGAGCGCGTGTTGGTTTCGGAGTTATTCTTGTAATCAAGGTAGCGTTTCAAATTTGCGATAATTTCTTTACTGGTAATTTCGAGTGCGCCAAAAAGTTGTGCGCTTTCAGGAGTGAGGTTATCAAAACCGTAATTAGAGCGTAATTGTTTTTCTAGCCAGCCCGCTGAGTACATCGAAGCAGCACTTAGGAATAACGAGAAAGAACTTGCACAAGCTGTGCCCAGTCCAACAAGGGCGATGGTGGCCCAGCGAATGAGGGTATTAGCAGTTTTTTTATAATTATTGCGCGGTTTTAATAGGGTTTCTTTATGCAAAATATAATATTTTTCTACAATGCTTTTGATTTCCTGAGTAAGTAATATCATTTGAAGAATTTCATTATCTTGTAAGTTAGAGCACGGGGCTTGATTGAATTGGTGAAGTGCATTTTTGATATCCTTAACGGCGCCATAAAATGCTACATATTTTTTAAAATCTAAACTCCCGCTCCCATTGGTATCAGCGTCTTTTTTGAGTGAATCACGTTTTTCTTTAAAAGCCGTAATCAAGATGAGCAAGTGTTTAAGCTCCTTGCTTTTAGCAAAACGTGATTGTGTTGAAGTTTCATTAAAAAAACGAATGCCCATAAAATCCTCAGTTCATATTAATACTTATAAGGAACATCATAATAAAAAAAAGGACTGAAAGAATAGCTATTTAAAAGCGAATCGCAAAGCGTAAAAATGCGGAGTATAAAAAGGGGACATAATTTTCAACGGGATTGAGTTCAGATTCACCATAACCACCCGTATAGTTTAAACCAATTTCTCCCATCACTCGTTCGGTGAAATTATAGTTTAAACCTAAACCAAAAGTGGGGCTCGCACGCCAACAATTGGTTAACTGATCATAGCGGTGTACGCCTGCAACCCCTGCACTAGAATAAGCCCGTATCGCTGTGTAAGGAATAAAAACCATGAATTTAGCCATCAAACTTGCGGTCTCAGTGTGCGTAACCAATTCAGTTAAACCATATTCAAATGCAACTAAACTCATTTCATCAAAATTAATTTTTGCATTAGGGTAACGCAAATAATTGGTTTCAAGGGCAAAAGTGGGCATTAACTCATACCCTAGGAAAAATCCCCAAATCGCGCCCCCCTCTTTCACGGTTTGAGGGGTCGAGATAATGAGAGCATCATTGTCTGTATCTCCTGGAACAAGCATTTGCCATGTGGTTGATCCATAACCGGTGATGAAGCCTAGATAAAAAGGACGACGGTACAGTTCCTCATAAGCGTTGGTACTTGCATGTGCTACTGTGAGTAATAAATGCAAGACCAGAGGAATAACTAAATATGATTTTGGTTTTGTCTTAGCAATTAAAGGAAAATACTTCAAAAATGTCTCTCGTTAAGTACAACGTTTACCGGTAGTGCTACACAAATTACCGAGTGAATCTCGACCTCCTAAAAGATAACAATTCCAATCATCCATACACGTTTGAAATTGCGTGTCTTTTTGATAGGCGCAAGCCTTCTGCTGTGAGCCAAAGACGGCCAACATGCGCTTATAGATTGTATTCATATCTCGACACATTCCTGCCGGTAGTCCAGATTCAGTGCAGTGACATTGTGCGACCGCACGAAAAGATTGACAAAATTGTGGATGAGAAGCAGACACGGCTTGCGGGCAATTAGAATGAGTGGGAGAAACAAACCATGACAAAAAGCCTGGTTCGCTGAAAGTGTCAATCGAAAAAGTTAAGGCGATAAAACATCCCAATGCTACTAAAAGTTTTCTAGCCATCCCTGATCCTTTTGAAAAGTTAAGAGTGTTAGCTCCTATATTAGAGTGAAGCTGATCAAAGAGTAAACTGAAAAAGTATTATTTTGATAAAATTCTTAGTTTCACAATTTGACTACTGCGTTCCCAAAGTTCTCTACCAAGTCGGGGTAAACCCGCATTAAAAAAAAGAAGGTAGTTAAGCCATGCAAAGCCTGTATAAGTTACTGGAATATATTTGAAGCCCCGTTTTAAAAGGAAAAGTGTTATCCAAGCAGCGAACTTAGCAGACATGAGGCCGGGGCCCATGCGTGAAGTGAAGGCTGAATGGACAAGATGCCGATATTGAATCGTGTCATCATAAAAATAGTTTCGCGCAAATTTAGCGAAATTTCTTTTCGATTGTGCATACGGGTAAAGTTTTTTTATACCAAAGCAGGGATGACATTCAATTTCAGATCCGACGGCCCAAATTTCGAGAGGGACAAAACGTTGGGGTTGTAACCTTTTCAACTGCTCAATGAAGTAAACGTAGGAATCACAATTCGCTTCTTGCGTATGATCGTGTTTAGTACCATGCGCTAATAAAAGAATATCGGCGGTTTTAAGGGCATTGTCACATCGCTGATAATTATCGTATTGATAGTCAACGCCGTATTGCAATGCGGTGATATGGGCACCTTCTTTCTTAAGAAAGTGCAACAAATTTGAGCCCAGCGCACCGTGCGCCCCCGTCATCACAATGTGTTTTCCAGCTAATGGCAAAGCCGTACCAAAAAGATAATCGACTAGCTTAATGTAGCTACCATAAAAATGATTAGGATAAACATGATGCATGGCATGGTATTGCGTAGAAACAAAAACTCCGCCGCGGTAGGGTTTAAGGGAGCCTAATGAACGATGATGGAAATCTAAGCCTTGACTAAAGACAATCGATCCGAATAAACAAGTTTCGAGAAAGCCAGCCATGACCACAATGCTGCTCGAAAAAATAAGCAAGCAAAGTACAATTCCGCTTAGTGTCATGCAATATTCAAAAAAAACATGCTGTAAGAGATTTTTTTTTATCCAGACCTTTCGAATTTGCAAATCTGCAGGAAAAAAACGATGGTGAACACCATGTAATTTTCCGAGGAGCTTTAAAACAGAATGCTCAGCTTTCATAAACCGATGTAAAGCATAATGGATAAAATCAAAGAAAACGGTGCCTATTAAAATAGCGCACAGGATTTGTAAGACAGTAATGATGATCATGGCTGATGATTTTCATCGGGGTTGAAAGATAGTTTCGGCAAAAGATAACTCAACCATTTTGGTAAATACCAATTCCATTTTCCCAATATGGTCATAAAGGCAGGTACCATGATGGTACGGATTAAGAAGGCATCTACAAAAATAGCGATAGCGATTCCTAAGCCGAAGGCTTTGACTAATAAAATATCTGCGGAAATAAAAGAAAAGCAAATTAAGATGACAATAATGGCTGCACTAGTAATGATCTTACTGCTGTGAACAATCCCGTAGCAAATACTTTCGACACTATCGCCTGTTTGCTCATATCTTTCTTTGATACGGCTTAATAAAAAAACTTCGTAATCCATTGAAAAGCCAAACAAGGCACAAAAAATAATGATTAATAAACTGATATCGATGACCCCTTGCGCTTCAAAATTAAGCCATTGCGCAAAATGCCCTTCTTGAATGATAAAAACCAGTATGCCATAACTTGCAAACAAGCTTAAAATATTAACCACGATGGCTTTAATGGGAAGAAAAATCGAATGAAATAAAAGTAGTAAAATAATGTACGTTAAAGAAATGACCCATAAAAAAGCATAAGGAAAAATTTCTCCAATCCGATGTAAAACATCAACCGTATTAGCAGGTGCTCCTGTTACTTGCAAGTTCAACCCACGAACTTTAGTGTCACGAATTGATTCAACTAAGCTTCTTGTTTCAGATGAATCACTGCCCGTTTTGCTGACAATATTAACGACACTAAATTCATCATTGGTCGTTAAAGTCAAAAGTTGTTTACCAGAGTCGGGTAATTGAGCGCGACCTTTAGTATAAAGCATTTGATACTCAGTATTTTTGAGTAAAGGTGTAGTTGAAACAATGCTGTCGACCCGCGCAACACGGGGATCGTGACGCATCTTTTGTACCCAATGATATAAATAATCTAAATTGGTTTTTGTTAAAATTTTACCTCGCGTGGGTTCTGCAATCACCGTGATGGGGGTAAGCTCGCCTTCAGTAAACTTTGATTTAAATACATCAAATACTTTTCTACTTTCAATTTTTTTGGGCAAAATTCGGTAATCCGAGATACCAAAGTCGACCAATAAAAAAGGTGAGCCTAGAATGAGAAGGGTCGCAAGAATCCCAATAAAATACAGCCAGGGCTTCGCAACAACTTTATTGACGATCCACCACCAAATGCTGCTGTTTGGTTTGGGATTTGGTTTGAAAAACTGAATTGAAAAAAGGTTAATGTTAGCTTTTAAAATGGCTAAAAGCGCAGGTAAGACGACTACTGAAACAAATACAGCTACCCCCACTGCAATTAATCCACCAACCCCCACTGAAAATAAAACATTAATGGGGAAAAGTAACAAGGCACTTAGACTGATAAAAACCGCAAGGCCGCTAAAAAATACCGCTTTACCAGCGGTTGCAAGCGTAATCGCTAATGCCTCAGGAATAGAAGGCTCAATTTTTAACTCTTCACGGAAACGATTAATAATAAAAAGCGCATAGTCTAAACTTAAACATAAACCAAGGAGTAACGCGATATTGAGAGTAAACACCGATAGGGAAAGGTAGTTCCCGAGAAGATAAAGCAAGCTCAAAATAAAAACGGCGCAAATCCCATCTAAAATCATCGGCACTAAGGCTGCAACCACTGAACCAAAAACAAGTAATAAAGTAATCACGGCGACAGGTGTGGCAATATATTCAGCTTTAATCAAATCCTTTTCAGTTTGTTTCTTCATATCATTAAGAAAAAAAGGTTCGCCACCCAAGCGCATTCTGAGATGCGCAGGACGCATAATAGATGCGCGTAGTTTTTCCAATTCCTGGTCAGTTAAATCATGATTTCCTTTTATAAATACAACTGCATAAGCGGTGCGCTTATCTTTAGACACTTGTTTTTCATTGTCATCTGGATAAATAATTTTTGCGGCAAATCGATTGGTTTTTAATTGATGTAAAGAATTTCTAATTTCTTGAAATAATTTAGGATTCTTAGTAAAAGATTGTCTACTTTCATACATAATCACAAATTGATTTTGTCGAAAAGGAATTTTTTCTTTGAGCAAAGTGTTAGTGATGGCACTTTGTGAGCCTGGATCTATAAATCCCGTTTCACTGAAATGACTCACAGCTTTTGGAATAAGAGGAATGCACAACGCCACACTGATGATGCAAATCAAAAGTACGTAGTAACGAAGCTTATAAAGTATTTTACCGAATCGATAGAAGCGTGCTTGTTTCATCTTAAGGCTCATTGACAGTTAATTGATGATGTTTTAATTTTTCTAAGGGGTAATGGGTATCTCGCCAAATCACACCTTTGTTTTTATAGGTAGAAAGAAGAGATATTAAAACAATATAAAGAATCATTACCATGGATAGAGGGTATAAAAAAGCAAAAAATGGATTCATCCGAAAAGCGATTGCGACACGTATACTAATAATAAAAGTTAATATAATGTTGAGACCATTGACCCAACCTAGTGGGCCTGAAAAAATTATTACCATCAATAAAGGTAAAAAATAATAAATAAAAGCAAAAAGATAATTAGCTGCGACTGCAAGTGATGAAAAATTAAAAAAGGCAAAACTATTTTTCTTTAAACCCTCAATCATATCAGAACCTGTTTGATACCATTCGCGCTTAACCCAATCACCTCCGGTTACAATAGCTTGCTTGTAGCCTTTGTTTTTTATAATCTTCCCTAACATCAAGTCATCAAGACAAGATAAAGCAATGCAGCGGTGTCCGCCTACAGCTTGGTAAACATCTTTTTTGACTAGGTTAAATGCCCCATGACCAATAGATTTTTTACTCCAGGGTTTTGAAACCCGCCAAGGTTTAAAAGCCATGCAATAGGAAATATAACTGCCTAATAAAATAACTTTTAACCAAAAGTTGTTGCGAAGGTGTCGTTCATAAATAGTAAGATGATCAAGTTTATTTTTTATAGCAAAACTAACTGCTTTTGTGAGGATCTCCGGTGCCACAATCACGTCAGCATCCGTAAATAATAACCATTCCCCTTGCGCTTTCTCAGCAGCAAAATGGAGGGCATGATTTTTACCAAGCCAATTTTCTGGCAATTGTTGAATATGGTAAACCTTTAAATGGCCATATTGTTCTGCAAGATTACTAAGAATGTGTGGAGTCGCATCCGTGGAACGATCATTAATGGCAATGATTTCCATTTTAGGATAGTTCAGATTGAGAAGAGACCGGGCTGCCGTCTCTAGCGTCGCTTCTTCATTAAGGGCACTAAAAATAATGGAAACTGAAGGTAGTTGAGGGGTAGCTAAATTTGTTTCTTGCCGTAAATCTTTAATTGAAGTAAAGCCAATCGTAAATTCAATTAGCGTAAAAAGAAGATGAGTTAAGGTAAGCCAGGCAATACACAGTAAAACCATTTCCATTGGTAAGACCTTTCAGCCATTGATTGGGATCTTAAAATTTTCGATACATTTCAAACCCAAAATTGTCGAACTGTCATTAATGACCCAGTACATTCTAGAGGGCCATAAGGAGATCTTAACCAATGTTTACAATGATAGCGAGGGATAATAGGGAGATTGTTTATCATTTTCCTTACTTATTATGGTCTTAGAAGTGGGGTGTCAACTCGAAAGCGATGCGGCAATAATTAATCCTTAAGCATTTATAACTATAATACCCCAATCAAAAATTAGAACGACAGGTATCCTTGATGAAAGAACGCTCCGTAGCTGAAATGTATCAACGTTTTTATGAATTTTTTGTGAACGCGAACATCAATAAAAATTTAAAAGATTTTATAGAAAAAAATCCTGAATTTGCGCGATTTGCCCAAGAATTTAATGCGATTTTCGTTACGCATGCCAATGAGCATGCTGCCAACTTTTACGGCCCCGCTTATCTGTATTCCGAAACAAAAGTAGAGAAAAGTTGTGACATGTTGCTTGCAGAATATTTTTCATCATTTGTACATAAAAACATAATGATCTTGTCAGTTCAGGCTGATCCCAAACGTTTTATTCAGTATCTTTCAAACCATCCAGACTTGAGAGATTTTCTTTATGATAAAATAGCTCTTTTAACCGATTTAGCTCAGAAATGGTTTGAAATAAATTTTCCGAAAAATGTCCAGACAATTTCTAGAATCATTGAGAATTTTAATCAATATGAAGGGGATGCTTTAAATGACGCTGTTAAATCGGTTCAAAGGGAATTAGGTCTGCTCAATCCGCATTGCTCACCTTTTTATTTAGAAAATTTAATAAATAAAATTACGAATCCGTTTTATTTTACTAATGCCGATGAAATTATTTTAGCAACGTTGTTAAAATGTGGCATTACTGTGAACCCAAATGATCACCAAAGATTAAGAGCCTGGCGTATTGATGCGTTGCAGCCATTCTTGGAAGATTATAAAGAGGGAGTCATGAATAATATTCAGGACGACTTTGCAAGGGTGGTAAAAGTAGTCATGAATCGTTTCCTAAAGAATACAAGTAAAAAGAAAGATGACAACAATAATAACAACGTTTCCTCAGTAAGCACTACTATGTTTCCTTCCACGGGGACTCCAGGAACCAGAGGCCCTTTGCCTTCTCCGAATTTACCTAGAAGACCAAGTAACAGGCATTAAAGATAATATTCAAAACATCTTATCCAGCAGGTTCATAATGGCCTTGCTGGTTGAGGAAAACGACAATACAAAGGTAAATTAGCATTCTAGGAAAATAAAAATAATTTTCAATCTAATTATTTCTTAAGAATTAACCTTTACACTAGACTGAATAAAAATAATAACTACAGGCTTGAGTTCAATGAAAAAAGAAAAAATCATCACGATGTATCAAAAATATTATGAATTTTTTGTCAATGCAAACATCAATCGCAATATTCGGCATTTTATAATTGCCCACCCGGAATTTGAAGATTTTGCCCAACGCATGCATGCAGTTTTTTCAAGGTATGCTAAATCCAATAATGAAGACTCCAATTCTGCTGAAAGTGGATATATTTCCTCAGATGAAGAACAAGCGAATCATGCAGCTCTCCTTAATAAATATTTTTCTTCGTTTCAAGGGCGCAACTCGGTGCAAATTAACCCTGCGCCTTTTAAAAAGTTTCTAAAAGACTATAAAGAAATTACAAATTTGTTGGAGAGCAACCTGACCTTGCTAGCGCAACTGGCTGAAGCTTGGTTCAAAATTAATTTTCATCATTACAATGATGAATTAGTTCTTCCACGAATGAAGGCTTTAGGTAAGCTGTTTTATATACAGTCACTCAATCGCCCTATTCGTGATGCGGGTAGAGAATTAAGTGAAATTAATTTTAATTGCTCCCCTTTCTTTGTGCAAAGACAAGCAAACCCAATTATGAATAAATTTTATTTGAAGCATGTTGATGAAATTGTTTTAGCTAAATTAGAAAATAATCGTATAACAATGAAAGAAACCGATATAGATGAGTTAAGAAAAAAATGTGCTGCAAGGATAATGTTTTTGACTAATAATCCGTTTACGTTTGCCCATCATAATAATGATGCAGAATTTACAAAAATTATTGCAGATTTGGTAACTCATTATCAGAATGTTGATAACAACAATAACAACAATAACAACAATAACAACAATAACAACAATAATAACAATAATAACAATAATAACAATAACAATAACAATAAAATGCAAATTAACGCTTCAGGCTCCGGGCCCGGTTTGTTTGCTTCCGTTGGGATTTCCCGTTATAAAAAAGCGAAGCAGAAGATGAAAATTGTAATGAACAAATTTGCTAATAAGTCTTCGTGAAAACTTTTACCCCCCTCTCTTCACTTAACTGAGCCGGAATTTGCAGTTACAAGTGATTTAGTTTTGAGCAGGGAGGCTGGGAAGATAGGGTAGTATAATTTTGGTAACTATATTACAATTTTGTGCATTCTTACAATAATGAAATAAAAAACTATACTCCTTCTCTTCATTTAAACCCCAATTAAGAGATTATCAATGAAAAAATATGCTGCTCTTCTCACAGTGATTTCTGCAATTGCGCTTCCCAATCTTACTTTGGCTCAACCTCCACTCAATTTAACCTGTGCTAAGCGACATATCGTGACTTATTATGAGTCCGGTTTGTACGAAAAAGAAGTGGCAGCTATTGTATCGAAAGCAGAAAAAAATTTAATAAAGAAAATTACTGAAAATAATGCCCTACGGCATCCCCGCAAACTTGCTATTGTTTTGGATATTGACGATACCAGTCTCACAAACTTTCCTGATCACAAAAAAAGGGATTTTAATAATTCTGAGGAAGCAATCGATGCAAGTTATCGCCAGGCAGACGCCCCTGCTATTCAACCAGTTTTAAACTTATACAATTTGGCGATTAAGAATGGTGTAGAGGTATTTTTTGTTTCTTTTCGCCCCGAGGCAGTACGTTCCTATACCATCACGAATTTACAAAAAGTGGGATTTTATGGATGGAGCGGACTTTATTTAGCGAATGAAAAAGAAGTCCAATTGCCCCCTGCGTGTTATAAAACCGCGGTCCGCAAAATTTTAACCGAAAAAGGCTACCAAATTGTCTTAAACTTGGGCGATCAGGTAAGTGACGTTGAAGGTGGTTTAGCTGATTTTACTCATCTCATTCCAAATCCTTTATATAACACTTCACCAACTGCTTGTTTGGCAAAATTAAACTGACTTCACCCTATAACTGCCCATTCCAGCTTAAAAGTTGAGGGAAAGAAATGAGCCTTTCCCTCCCTTCCATTTGAGATTAAACTGAAATAATTACCGTATTACACGAATGGAGAGTGTTTTGGGTAAAGGACATAACCACGCTATTCCTGGTCAACACAAAGAACGACCTCTCATTATTGCCTTGCTACTAACTTCTGCATTTCTTATCGTTGAAGTCGTCGGTGGTTTCCTGACCGGAAGTCTTGCACTTATTTCAGATGCCGCCCATATGCTTACCGACACGGCAGCTTTGGCGATTGCTCTTGCTGCCATTCGTATCGGGCGTCGACCCACGGATGCATTGCGAACTTTTGGTTATTATCGATTTGAAATTTTGGCAGCAGCTTTTAATGCCGTCATGCTTTTCTTAGTCGCTATGTACATTTTATATGAAGCTTATGCAAGACTAAAAAATCCACCCGAGATTCAATCATTGGGTATGTTGGTGATTGCGAGTATTGGGTTGATTGTAAATCTTATTTCTATGTCTCTTTTAGCTGGTGATAAAGATAAAAGCCTTAACGTTAAAGGCGCTTACCTCGAAGTATGGAGTGATATGTTAGGTTCCATTGGCGTTATTCTCGGGGCCATCATTATTTACTTTACGCAATGGGTTTGGGTGGATTCTCTCATTGCAGTAGGAATTGGATTATGGGTATTACCGCGTACGTGGATTTTATTGAAAGAGAGTATAAATATTCTTCTTGAAGGGGTGCCGGAAGGAATTGACATGTTGCAATTAGAGCAAGTGCTTCGTGAAGTTGAGGGTGTGGTCGATATTCATGAGCTGCATGTTTGGGCAATCACGAGCGGTAAGGTTAGTTTAACCGCTCACGTTGTCATTGCAGCAGGATACGATTGTGACGCAGTCACAACTTCGCTGAAAGAACTTTTGAAACAAAAGTTCAATATTACCCATACTACGCTCGAACATGAGCGAAAAAAATGCGCGGAAGATTTTACTCACTAATCCCGGGCTAGATAATCCTTTCCATATTGCGCTAAATAATCATGATAATTACCCAAATAGTTACGTGCGCCATGATGTTCCGTTAACGCAATGACACGCGTCGCGATATGATCGATAAAAAAGCGATTATGACTAACAAACAAAACTACGCCCGGAAATTTTGTAAGTGCTTCATGCAGTGCATCAATTGATTCAAGATCAAGATGGTTAGTAGGTTCATCCAGCACTAAAACATTATGTTGTTGTAAAATGAGACAAGCGAGCATAAGCCGGGCCGATTCTCCGCCACTTAAAACCGCAATTTTTTTATGAATATCATCGCCGCGAAATAAAACTTGCCCTAATACGCTTCGCATCAATTGCGGAGCCACGCTAACTTGATGTTCTAACCATTGCCATATCGTTTGATGGCCAGGCATTTGGGTGCGGTAATCTTGCGCAAAATATCCCACTGAAACTGTTTCACTCCATTCGAATTGCCCTTCATCGGGAGGAACAATTTTTAACAGCGTTTTTAATAAAGTCGATTTACCAATACCATTTGGACCGATGACTGCGCATTTATCCCCACGGTGTAACACAAAGGAGATATTTTTTAGTAATTCTCTTTCGCCATATTTTTTAGAAATTTTATCCACTTTTAAAACTTGTTTACCAGAAGCCCGCTGCGGTACGAAATTAAAAAAAGGTTTGATAACGGATGAATCTTTAATATCAGGCATTTCAATGCGTTCAATCATTTTGACTCGCGATTGCGCTTGTCTTGATTTAGCAGCACTGGCACGAAAGCGATCCACAAAGCGTTGCATGACTTCAATTTGCTTTTCTTTATGTTGAACTTCATTTTGTTTTTGCAATAAAGTTTCTTCTTTCGCTAAAATAAATTGATCATAATTGCCGACATAATCAGTGATCGTGCTGTAATCAATATCAAGAATATCAGTTGAAAGACTATTTAAAAATTCGCGATCATGTGAAATAAAAATAAGTAAGCCTTGAAATTCATTTTTTAAAAAATCTTCAAGCCATGCAATTGAAACTATATCCAAGTGATTCGTTGGTTCATCTAAGAGCATAATATCTGGTTTTTGAAATAAAACTTGGGCAAGTAAAACGCGTAGTTTGTAGCCTCCGGATAAAGCGGATAGGGGTCCGTAGTGGTATTTTGCTTCAATACCTAATCCGACTAATAACGTTTGGGCAATTGATTCTGCATCATAACCAAGTTGATGCATAATTTTTTCTTCTAACGCCGCTAACCGATAACCTTCGGCATCACCAAAAACTTCTTGCGTTAATAATTTTTCTTTTTCGCATAATGCATCCCATAAAATGGCATTACCGCGAATGACAACATCAATAATGCGTTCATTTTCGTAACTGAAATGATCTTGTTTTAAAATACCGGTCGTCATCATTTTGGGCTTGCCAATAATGCCGGTACTAGGGAGTTCCTCACCTGCAAGAATTTTTAGAAAAGTGGATTTTCCAGTGCCATTTGCGCCTACAATGCCATAACGCTGCTGCGGTGACAAAATCATCGTGACATCACGGAATAAAGTTCTTTGACCTATCTCCATGGATAAATTTTTAATATCTAACATACTTAGTACTATCAGCCTCGTTTATATATATAAATCTCGTGAGATACAGCCTAGTTACCACGCAAGGCTTCACTCGTTAAGACAGGAAGGGGAATTTTATCATGCCGAAAAGATCACGTAGTATATATCATTTTTTTCCAAGCTAAGTAACCTTTGAATCTTTTACCATTAACATCTTAATTTAAGTGACATTAATTTAAAAATTTATAAAAAACATAATTAAATCAATTGATTAACATGCAAGTGACTTATTTGTATTAATATTGAAACGCTGTTTACCTTGTATACTTAAGAAAAAGACAAGTGAGGACGGCAATGGACAATCGCAATGACTCCAACAACAATAACAATAAAAATCCTCTGCTTACCGAATTATATTCGTATGAACAAAGTGCAAAAATTCAAATTGAGGCGGTCATTCATTACCCATCCCAAATAAATGCAGCAGGTGCAATGGAAATAGATAGTGAACTGGAAAGCATCACAGGGCCAGTAGGTATCAATTCAGGACCAGTAGATGAAGAGAGGCTTCATAAGTTTTTACTAGATGGGGAAGCTATCATTCGCAAAGTGCAGAAAAATTTAAAAATGCTTTCCGCGAGCGATCCTTCTTTAAAAGAGAAATTACCTAACCTTCAAAAGCTAGAATTATTGATCCACTTTGGGAGAGAAATACTGGACAGGGAAACAAGAGGGAAGCAGCTCATGGAGCAGCTTGAAGGCGCTTATTCAAATCAAGATTTAGATAATCCTATATTGTTTACTGCTCTACAGAATTATGTGAATGATACCTCGGATTTTCTTGAAGAATTTGAACGAAATTATAAAGATTCAACTTATGCCATCATTCTTATCGCTAAATTAGCTTATAGACTTCAAAATTGGGTCAATTCCATTAGTGTAGAAATAAGGACCAATGGAACTCCAGGTTCAAGCTTTGAATCAAAAGCTGCATTAAAAAAAATTAAAGCACGTGAAGCGATGGAGGACATTATAAATAGATTGAGCCTGACCATCCCTCAACAGCGAGAGCAAAAAAAATCTTTTCTTGAGCGTTTTAAAAATAATTCATCTTCTCCTAGCTCAGAATCTCTTATTATAAAAGATATAGAAAATATTAAGATGGACAAGAGTCTATTCGATAATGATAAACTTAAGAAAATTTGGGATCTCCTGCAGGAAAAGCATAAATTAGATTTTAAAAATAATTTGCCATTTAAAACTCAAATAAATGTTCTATTAGCAAAGTACGAAGATGCCATCGCTCCTGACAACAAGCCTGGCGAACAAGAGATTACCAAAAAATTAGATCAATCATCATCAGCTCATTCGCCGACTCGCAAATAAATTTTTGTTTTGGCTATGTAAACAGTCTTTTTTTGTTTCTTTTTATAAGCTACTCTACTTCCCCAATAACAGATATTTTTATGCTTAAAGCTTTATTGCGAAAGGTCTTATGTTTAGTCATTATTCTCCTGCTTCCCTAACACTTTTTTGCCAACAACAATTAACTCTGAAAAAAAAGCTTAAATTTGGCTATTACTTGGTTTTAGCTAAAATGCAAGTGATGTGGCGGGGGTTTCATGTTTGGGATGAAGTAGCACCGCATATTTATCTAGGGCAAATCCCCACCGTGAAACTTGCAGAGAAGCTCACAAATAAAATACCGAATTTAAGTTTAGTGGTCAGTGTAGTTGAACCTTCAGAGTTTACTTACAAAACTTTTCCTGAAGCTTCCTCTATGCAGACGCCAGCGCAATGGAAAGCACTCGGGGTTGAACACTATTTATTAGCGACCCCGGATTTTGGTGCAGAATTACCCCCACCAGAAGTTAAACAGGTGATTGGTATGATCAAGCAATATACGGACCAAAATTTAGACGTTTACATTCATTGCAAGTCAGGAGAAGGGCGAAGTTCAACACTCATGGCAATTTATCTCCTCATTACTAAAATGCGGAATAAGGAACTCACCACAGACGCAGCGATTGATGAGACTTATCAATTCATTCGGGCCAAACGCGGTCAGGTCCATTTTAGAGAAGAACATTTAAATAAAATTAAGGAAATTGTTACCTATATTCTATCAACCCCATCGCTTGATGAAGCGGAAACACCCGTTATAGCTACACAAGCACTATTGGATCGACTCGATGGTTACGTTGCAACACCTGATGCAAAAGAAAAAATATCTCAATTAATATCCATTAAATCGCTAATGATTTATGGTTGTGAATATGCGAAATCAATGCGGGAGGAGATCATAAAAAAATTTATTAAAGAAATTGTTACGGCTGAAAATGCGGAATGGGTGATTAATTTTATGCGCCAACAATCAGTGGTGCATAGCCTTGTAAAACCCTCCATTTTTTATCATGATCTTAATTTGAAAACTAAAAAGCTTTTAAAAATCCTCACGGAATTGAAGCGTGAACTTGCCGAGCATTTTGCTGAACAATTGGGTTGTGATCAAAATTTTTTAATGAGTCAAATGATCGGTGAACAAATGTCTTCAGAAAAGGTGGATGGGAATACAATGCAGTTTTAAAATTTAAAGGCATCGCCTTTCTCAGAGGCGATCCTACAGTACTTGTATGGTCGCGTGAAGAAAGCGCAGTATATCTGGAGCAGTTTGTTCAGACAGTCTTTGTTTAAGATATCAGCGGATTTGAAGATGGGGGTCGCAAGCGCTGCAGAAATTGCACTATACTGTTGATTGGTTTTTTAGAACGCAAAGGCTTTTGTGATGCCGGTGTTTCATAATCATTATTATTAAACCATTAACTTAGAGATTGCCCTTTCTTGCAGATAGAGCTTAAATTATCCTTAAAGAATGGTTTTATGTTTTTAACCCGATTTTAATACCGATAAGATTGATTATCTTCATTATCTGAGTCTGGATCATATTGCGAATCTATTTCGTTGGTATCATCATTTTGTGTGTTATGAATGAATTCTATATAACGTTCAATTTGTTCAATCATTTGAAAAGTGATCGTACCCATCAAAGGTTGTAAAGATACATCCGCATTCGCTAAGACGAGAGCGTCTACCACGGGCAGTAAACTAACCGGGCTAAAAAACTGTTGATCATGCGCACTATTCTTCAAGACATTATTGAATAATTGATTAATATTATCCAAACAACTAGCGAGTTTATAATAGTTTTTCTCATTACTATAATGATTACGATTAAGAAGCTGAGACATATTCTCTATCGGATCAGGCGACGGATGTGCAGCTTGACTTAAACCAGTTTGTCCGAGGAAATAATTTTTATAAAGCTTTAAGACAGCTGATGCATCATCAAAGATTACGTCGGTCGCTAAACAATTATCTACAGGTAAGCTGATAGAACCATCAATAATTAATCCATCCTGTTTCCTTTTATATTTATTTATTGTTTGTTGATTTGAATTACTGTAGAAAAATTGGCTGGGGTTATCTAAATAGCCTGGATCACGTTTCTGACTTCGACCACGAACTAATTCACTTAGTAATGGAAATTCATTTTTATTAAGTACATCGTTTATATTTCGGTAGCTCTCTACTTCTTCTCTATTACCTGAAAGTTCTGAATTTAAATAATAAGGGTCATTGAAACTTCCCGTGCCAGGATTTCTGTTAAAAATTAAATCCCAAGCAAGGACTTGCGACACATTATTATTATCCTGTCGCGTCGTTTGCCCGATTACAATACCAGATAATTTAATTAACTCTTGTGGCGTGTGTAATAAGAAAGGGTTTTTCTTATTGGCCTCGACTACGGCATAAATTTGTAAAAAATGGGTAAATTCGCCATGTGCAACGCCAGAACCAATATCTTTTGGTAAATAACCAAAGGCAAGAATAAAGCTTCGAAAAACATTTTCTTCGGGGAAATCAAAAAGAACAGGAACAGCGTCGGATGTCTGAATGTTCACTCTGCGTAGATTGTCTCTATCAATACAATCGATTTGTTGTTCTTGATTAAAGCCATTCTGTTGACACCATTCTTTCATAATCTCAGTTAAGATATGACAATGGCTAGCCTGTTGGCCATTGTTTTTTACAAGGTTACGACCAGCTAGTTTATTTTTGTCTTTTAGTCTTTGTTCAATTTCTTTTTCCAATTTTTTAAAGGCATCATTCATGACAGCGGGCGTCAAAGCCATTGCCATTCTTGAGAAATCGTCAACCACAGCAGTGGGATATAAGGGATTCGAAAAAATTCGGTGAATTTCATCTTTAAAAACGCTTGGTGAATTCGACAAAGACATTTTATCTTTTGACAATCCATGGGTATGAAATAGCTTAAGTTGATAAACAATTTGATTCAAATGATTCTGGTCCATGGGTGGTGCGAATTCATTTGGAATGAATTGCCACTTAAATTGGAATGCATTTATTACATCATTAAATTCATTTTCAGGTAAGTTTTTTACTCGATCAAAACAATAGTCACGCGTTTTATCGTCTGCCAACATCAACAATTCTTGAATAACGCGCAATTGCCCTCTATTATTAGAAAATATATTTAATTGAGCAAGTTTCAGAAAATCCTGATCGGAGAGTTGGTTCAATAAATGTATTAAGACATCCGCTTTTTTATTAATAATAAGAAAATGTATATTTAGGTAAGATATCGGAGAATTACTTTGAATATTTCTTGATGCACTTGTTAATAAATCAAAAGGATCTAAAGGTCCTAATTTACTTTCCCATTTTTTTATATTTTCTAAATCAAAATTTTCGTACAGGTGGCCCAGGAACTCTGGATCCATAATAAGATCGAGTAAAGCTTTATTTAAAGTAGCGCTTATCTGAGGTGATGTTTGATTTGTGTCACTTTTATAATCAAAATTAATAATGTAATCAGTCAGTGCCGCATTAGCAACCCTGACTGCTTGTTTAAATATTTCAGCCATTAAATGGGGCGAAATAAACTCTCGTTCAAAGAAATAGTGAATCGTATCTCTCTCATGAATTTCGACCAACTTAGTGGTGACATAGGTATGAAATTCATTGATACCTAGAGAATCTAATAATCTTTTACCATCTCCTAAATAAAAATAGCCAAGTCTAATTTGCTTACTATCAAATAAATTAAACACATGATCCTCATTAGTTTCTCCAATCTTTTGTTGTAACCATGCTAGGAGTGGTTGGGCTTTCTGGTCTTTTTCACTGAGTAAACTTTTAAATAACTTCTGGCCTTCTAAAATTTCGTCAACAAGTTGAGCCACTGAGTGTGCAGAAAATTTTCCGGGTTTTTCAATGCATGTTGGTGATAAACCATTCGTAATCAGTAATTTATTTAAAATAAGAAATATAAAGGTACGACCATTCCCATCTCCAAAGGGGTGATACTGATGGATATTACGAATAAACTCAGCGATAATTTGTAACAGTGTACGTTCATCACCAGAGTTGGTGAAAGCTTGTTTTTGATGGTAAATGTCTATAAGGCGATTAATTTCTGCATTTACTTCAGCCAGGGTTGATTCACGTTTTAACTCCCAATGATGCCATTGAGTTTTTTTTAATTGATCATAAATTTCTAATGCAGATTCGTAAGCTGTTTTACTTGGATCAATTCGAAAGGGAAGATCTTCGAAAGTTATGTCATCGGGATCCTGACTATCAATGATTTTCTTTTGACCCACGATTTGAAAAGGTAAACGATTATCTTTTATGCGTTGGATAAGTTCTTCTAAACCTTCCACAGTCGTTGCCTCAAGACCAATACCAGAAGTTGCTTTATTATCGAGAGATAGCAGAATCAACTTATTATGGTAGGCGGATTTGTGCAATCCCACGATTAAATCTAATGTTAATGGCTCGTTGATGGTCAGTAAGTTGTAATACAGGGCTCTAGAGGCATTTTGCAAATAACCAGGCGAAAGCTGCTTATCAAAAAAGAGAGGATCATTGGCAGACCAATAACTGGCGTCCATGATTAACTTCCAATAAGAATCATTAGGTAAACTTGCAAGCACTTGATTTACATCATATTGATGGTGTTGATTCGATAACAAAGAGAATCCTTTTAATATAAAAACAGTTACATTTATTATAATCCATATAAATGAATTGGATGGCGTTTCCCTTTTAAATCTCCCTGACTTTTAACGTGGTTTAAGCTGCGCTTAAACCTTGTTACTCATCGTTAAATAATGACAAAATGATTTTATATATTTTATATAATGATACAGGCTTGAAATAATGAGTATTTACGCCATTCTGATAATCTTATTAATAAGCCCGGTGCTTGTTAAGCTTAGTTTAATTCAAAAATATAAAAACGAGAGAATATTAAAAAAGTCAAAGACTCGCATGAGGATTTAATCCTGCATACAGTAGAGAGGCAAATTGGGTCAAATATAAGATGAAGACTGAGAAAAATTTCACTTCAGCAAGATAAAGCAATGAATATTTACATTCGAAGAATAGTTAATCCATTTTATAGTTTTATTTACGGATAAATAATTTTGCTCTATCTTAGTTTATCTTAAACCATCTTCACTTTGCTTAAGTTTATGTACAAATACATCTATAAGGTTCAATAACCAGAAGTTTTAAAGTTGAATTTTTTTGCAAAGCTTTAATACCACGTGCATTAATTTGATTACAACTTAAAATTAAACGTTCAAGCGTCTTATTTTTTGCTAATGCTTCTGCACCGCCATCACTAATTTTATTGCAAGTAAGATGAAGTAACTTAATATTTTTATTTTTTGCTAACGCAATCGCACCTTGATCGCTGATATTATTGTGGCTAATTTCTAATTTCTGCAGCGATGAATGAGCGGCTAGTGCTTCGGCTGCTAAATTATCAATTTTGCACCCGCTAATAGTCAAATCTTTAAGCGTGTGATTTCTGTGCAAGGCATGCACGCCTATAAATGTAAAATTATTCTTGCCAACATCTAACATGGAAAGATTCTTACTTTCAGCAAATGAACTGATTCCACGATCAGTTAAACCAGAATTATATAAACGTAAGTGACGTAAATTTTCTTTTCCTGCTAGTGCAATCGCACCTTGATCATCAATCCAGTTGTGCGATAAATCGAGATGAGAAATATTTTTATTTTGAGCGAGTGCAAGGGCGCCATTGGTTTTTATTGCGTTACCTTCTAAGTTTAATTTGGTTAAATTTGTCATTTGACTCAAATAAGATGCTCCTTGATCAGTGATTTGATTATCGACCAAAGAAAGTTGAGTGATTGATTCATTCATTGCTAATGCTTTTGCACCAACATCACTTATGTGCTCAAAGTCGAGCTCAAGCGTTTTGAGATGGGATAATTGAGCGATAGATTGGGCTGATCGATCGGTAAGACCGCCAGACGCGATACTTAGTTTGATAATGTCGGTCTGTTGTTTTAAAAAATTAACAATTTCGTCAACATCGCTATCTTGAATTTGGCAAGTCGAGGGAAAAGATAGAGAATTTTCCTTCACATAATCAAGAATGTGTATTACACACTCATTTTGATATTTCAAACCTTCTTGAGCGAAAAGGTTTGAAGAAAAAATCGTCAATATCAAAATTAATATTTTATACATCTATTACCACTCATTTTAATTTTATAATTTGAACGATTTAACAATAAATGCTTCAAAAAGTGAAGCATCATTTATATTGAATTTAATCTCACAGAAACGTTATGGCCTAACAAGGCTCAACTTGTGAGGTGTGAGACGATTAAGCTTTAGTGACCACGAGGAAGACAAATCCGCAAATATCCTAATAAACAAAGTGTTATGGTATGGAAGCGGATCAGCTTAGACAGAAGCTGATACCGAATGAACGAAATTTGAAAGTATGATTTATGATCAGCTTATGGATATAATGGAAAATTATTAAGGACTAAATTAGGTTTGATGGACATGATGACCAATCTCTCTTACAGTTTTCCCCAACGGCTTAAGCATCACGGCTTCACATTGATTGAACTTGTCATTGTTATCGCCATTATTGGTATTCTAGCCGCCGTTGCTATCCCTAAGTTTATTAGCCTCAGCAGCAATGCACAAAGTGCAGCGACAATCGCCGTAGCAGGAGCCCTTTCTGCTGCAAATGGCAGCAATTATGCCGCAAGAAAAATTAGTAATACTATTGGAGTCCCGGTAACCAATTGTCAAAATGTAGCTAACGCGCTGCAAAGTGGCTTACCTAGCGGTTATACCATCGGTTCCTTGGGTGTTGCCGTTGATGCGAATGTAATTTGCACGCTAACCGGCCCGGGATCAACCACAGCGTCATTTACAGCAACAGGCATTGCTTAGAAATCGGGCAGGTTTTTGTTTGTTTAAGTTAAGCTAATTAGTGCAAAATCAACTATGATGCTTAACTTCTTCAAACTAACGCATTACGACCCCAATGAAAAAGAAAATTACGCTTGCGGTAGCCGATTTCGCGCTGCCTACGCCGCGTCAGGGCAGTATCGACGTTTATTCAGGCTTTGGTCCAGGCCAAGCATTTGGTTTGCAAACCCATCAGGAAATTCAACAGTTACGCGCAAAAGAGTATTCCACTTATGAAGCGGAAGTCTGGATACAACAGAAATTTACGAGTGGTCAATATATTTTTGACGTTAGTGGCCGGATAGACGGGATTTTTCAAGAAAAAAAAATAAAAATTGAAGAAATTAAAACTGCTTTTGATCTTAATAAATTATTAGATTATGTAACCAAAAATGAAGATCATCCTTATTGTTTACAACTCAAAACGTATGGCTATATTTTTTGGTTAAAAACTAAAATGATTCCTGCTTTAAATCTTCATTTAGTCTCGTCCCGAAATAAAAAAAGTATTGACCATATTGTCACACTCGACATTAAGCAATATGAACAATGGTTGTCACGCCGTCTAAAAGAATTAGTAAAAGAAATAAAAAGTGCTGAAAAAAATGTAAAGCGGCGAAAAGCATTATCAACATCGCTTTCATTTCCTTTTCATTCCCCTCGTCCTGGACAAAAAGAATTGATTGAACGCGTGAATGAAGGTATGAAAAAAAGTTTGCCCTTGTTAATTCAAGCGCCAACAGGATTAGGGAAAACCATGGGCATTCTCTTCCCGGCACTGAAAGAATCGTTACAGCGTGGACAAAAGGTCGTCTACCTTACTCCGAAGAATAGCCAACACCTTGTCGCTTTAGATGCGGTTAAAACGATTCAAGCAAGTGGTTCCGCGGTTAAATCGTTAGTCTTAACAGCCAAAAGAAAAATTTGCATGAAGCAAGAACCCTTATGCAATGCGCAATATTGTGAATTTGCAGAAAATCACTATACCAAAGTGGCTGAACATCATTTATTAGGTAAATTAAAGAAAGAAAAAAAATTAACTGCTTATTCATTTAAAAAGATGGCTGAACAGTATCAAGTGTGTCCGTATGAATTGCAAATGGATGCTATTTCGTTCGTTGAAACCGTCATTTGTGATTACAATTATGTTTTCTCTCCGAGTGCGACGGGTAACCGGGTATTAAAGTTAGGAATAGGGGAAACAGAAAAACCAAGTGTGATTATTGATGAACTGCATAATCTACCTACCCGCGCTATGGATTATTATTCGCCCTTTTTATCAGCGCTTTTTTTAGAAAAATTAGGAAGTGGGCTTGAAACAATCCCGGTTAATTTGCGTGACAATTTCCAAAGTCTTTTACAAAAAGGTATCTCTATCATTAAAGAATGTGGCCTAACAAACATTAAAATGCCACATATAATCATTCCTGCAATAACACTTTTTAAAGATCAAGAAGCTTTACTTCGAGAATTTCTGACACGCTATTTAGAATCAGATGTCGTGCTCGGTCCTAATGATCCTGTGTTAACACTTTTTAATGATTGGTCAGACTTTACTGCGGCTTTAGAATGGGTGACTGAAGGAAAAAAGGAATTTTTTATTGCTTACTATCCACACCTTCTTACGGTAAAGATAACTTGTTGTGATGCATCCGCAATGTTAAAAGGAAGTTATGAAAATTTTGCCCAAGTCGTGGGCTTTTCAGCTACCTTAAAACCATTTGATTTTTACAGTCAACTTACGGGTCTACAATCTAAGAAATTAATAACGGAAGAATTTTTTTCGCCCTTTCCTAAGGAAAAAAGAAAATTAATTATTATTCCTCAAATTTCCTCAAAATATGTGGATCGGATACGCAACTATCCGCGTATCGTCGAAGTGTTAATTAAAATAACGGCTTTAAAACAGGGAAATTATTTTGCTTTTTTCCCAAGCTTTCAGTTTTTAGAAAAAGTGTTAGAACAATTTCAGCCGCCCTTGGGTATGAAAGTAATAAGTCAAACTCGTGGAATGCGTCAAGATCAAGTTCAGCATGTTTTAAATCAGTTGAGTGAAAAAGATAGTGCTCATTTAATTTTTGCAGTGCAAGGTGGTGTATTTTCAGAAGGGATTGACTACCCCGGATCCCTTGCCATCGGCGCTTTTGTTATTGGCACGCCGCTTCCCCATTTTGATTGGGAGCGAGAAAAAATGAAGGAATATTATCAACGCCAATATTTGAAAGGTGAAGAATATGCCTATATTTATCCCGCTATGGCAAAGGCTATTCAAGCTGCAGGTCGAGTTATTCGCTCTGAGACTGATAAAGGTATTATCATCTTAATGGATGACCGATTCCTCCAATCTTCTTATTCTCAATGCATGCCGAAAGATTGGTTTAAAAACTCACCCCAGGAAATGATTTCGCAAGGCATCTTAAATGAAATAACACAGTTCTGGTGCAGCTAGGGTTCACCTTGGCTAGCACCTTCGATTCTCTACTATATTTCCAGATATTTAAAGTTACGTAGCCTACAAGCGTTTCAAAGCTTTTATAAACAATAATGAAGCTAGAAATATTTGAATTCGCATGGCAATCCTTTTTACTAAAAAAAACAATACTTTAAAGTAAGCAATTTATTTTGATTTACTAATACGATGAAAAAAAGAAAATTTTTTGTGTTAGGTGAAACCAAAATAACCATTCTCTTCGTTATCCAATTTACTGAAATTATAAACATAATTTTTCGTTATATATGGAAGTGTAAGCTAGAAGATATGGAATGGAAGCAGATATGGAGTTGCTTACGTGACTAAGTCGCGCGATAAATATAAATGTTTTTCCCGCTTTTTTCTGATGCTGTTTTTGATGTATTCAGGAAACTCAAGCGTTGCGCTTCCACTGATTAACAATCTTCCCTTACCCATGAGTCAGGTGGTTCAAGTAACCATACCCAATGCACCTCAAGCACAAGTTAATGGATCGGGTGTCACTATATCCAGTACGACTGTTACAGGAGTTATCAATACTATTTCCAATTTAGGTAATTCAAGCTCAATTATCCCCATGACACCTTACCAAGGCAGTGTAACTAATTTCCTTAGCGTACAAAATACAGTAGTTGGGGGGAACCTTCCCAACCCTTTGCCACCTCAGCCGATTTTTTCAGTGAAGGTAGAGAAAGTTAAAGTTATTGATGAAAAAGAAATTGTAACATTAAGCTTTGGTAATGATCCTTTAATTGCATTTGGGGTTTCTGAGGATATCATTGATAAAAATGCGCGAAATAATCTGCAGAATGGCGCTGTCCGAAGTCAACTCAAACCAACGCAAGCCTCTCGTGTATTAGATAAAGTGATTAATACAAATGGTATTCCAGAGCCGAAAAGTATTTTAATTAAAAATGGTGAATTGATTTTATCGGCAAGTACGCAAAGAGAAAAAATTGTTCGCATTAAACGTGTTGCTATGAAATCTCGTCAAGTTCTTGCTGTACAAGGTAATGGCGTGGGGGTTGGGGTCATCGGTAAAGGCACCGGCATTAATAATCCTCGCAATAATGCAACGTCCAATGGATTGATTACGATTGTAAGAAATGGTGTGGGCGCAGGCGTTATTGGAGAAGGGACAGGAATCAATAATCCTACAGTACACAATGATACAGTCAATGAACCCTATCAGCACTTAGCCACGGTGAATGAGAATGGCGTGGGTATGGGCATTCTAGGCAAAGGCACAGGGATCAACCATGTAGGAAATCAGGTTATTTCGAATCCATCTAGTCTTGAGCAAAATACCCAAAATTTGGGTACAGAAGTCAGATCTCTATTAATAACAGAAACAGCAGAAATCAAACGTAGCACAACTACACTTAGCGAAGCCTTATCCTCTCCCCAGTCAAGGCCCGATAGTTTCATCATCGTGCCCTCCGTTTTAGGGGGAGGCCGCATCGAAACAGCGGGAGTGGATG
The DNA here is from genome assembly GCA_013816845.1 of Gammaproteobacteria bacterium. NCBI lineage: Bacteria > Pseudomonadati > Pseudomonadota > Gammaproteobacteria > Gammaproteobacteria bacterium. The sequence continues at coordinate 108,118 of JACDDU010000005.1, read as the reverse complement.
CAGGACTTAATCATTCACCCAATCAACCTACTGTATTTAAGCTTGTAAATCATGATATAGACCAAAAAATTAATAAGATCATTGCAAGTCATCAAAATGGTGTAGGTTTGGGGATTTTCGGAGATGCAAAAGGTATCAATAATCCTTCTCCATCGGTCTATGCTGACCAGTTTGTGATTCTGGGCATGAATGGTTTAGGGGTTGGTTTGGTGGGCGAGGGGACCGGTATCGACAATAGTGCAAATCCGCCTACATCTCCCAGTTCAAATTCCACGCTGAATCAAATGAATTTAATTTCTGTTCAAGGGAATGGCACAGGTCTTGGTATTTTAGGCACTGCAACCGGCATTAACAATGCTGCGCAACAAAGTGAGAGCGGCTTAATTTCCATAGAAAATAATGGTCTAGGTATCGGCGTCATTGGTTCGGCGATTGGGATTAATAATTCTCATGATGAATACAGGGATAACCCAGCATTTGTCGTCATGGCTAATAACGGTGTGGGAACCAGTGTATTGGGTGATGCGACTGGCATTAATAATAGAAACCTTCAGCAAGACAATGGGAATTCAAATACAACATCTCAAAGAAGTTTAATTTCCATTGCTAATAACGGTGTCGGCTTAGGTGTGTTAGGCACCGGAACGGGTATTAACAATACACGAGGCGATAGCGAAACTTATAATAATGATCGCGACAGTGTAATTGCCATTGAAAATAATGGCTTTGGGTTCGGTGCTGGTGGTAGTGGAACAGGTATCAACAATCAAAATACCATGGGTAATGATAATGCCCAGCGAAGTGGTGTTGTTGCGATTGAGAATAATGGTGTTGGTACGGGTATTTTAGGCGAGGGCACAGGTATTAATAATCAGCCTATGCAAGGTGTAAATAACACGAGTGATGAACCTAATCAAGGTGGCCCCCTTCTATCAGTGAGGAATAATGGTGTGGGGACCGGTGTGATTGGAACCGGTACTGGTATAAATAATATGAACACTGCAATGACAACCAGCGGAAATGCTTCGACTGAGCCGCTCCATTCAAATGGAAGGGAGTCTGTCACGTCGATTTCAAATAACGGCGTAGGGACAGGAGTTATAGGCGAGGGAACTGGGATTAATAATCCTGAATCGAGGAATGCTATACCCAGTGACGCTTCCTCAGATAGCTCGACACCGGGAATTATATCTGTTGCAGATAACGGCGTAGGCACAGGAGTTATAGGTGAGGGAGCTGGGATTAATAATCCTGAATCGAGGAATGCTATACCCAGTGACGCTTCCTCAGATAGCTCGACACCGGGAATTATATCTGTTGCAGATAACGGCGTAGGGACAGGAGTTATAGGCGAGGGAACTGGGATTAATAATGATGATCCAGATAATAGTGTTTCGAACTCACCCAACAATCCACTTGCACCGATAGTTAACAATCCCTCGGGTGATGACGATTTTGCCCAGACAAACCAAACGATAAATCAATTAACTAATGATTTATTGCTCCTCAGTTCACCGCAAATTATGCCGCTAGGTCAATGTTTCAATCAATCTTTCTGGGGTGATTGGCGGACTCATAAGCTAGACAAACTCTGCCGTTTATATCATGCAGAAGATATTGGCATGCAATGTATTTGCTCGAACTTAAAACCGACTTAATACATACAATACTGTAAGTTAGGTCATTTCAGGTATGAGAGATTTAAAATCCATTTTATTTTTAGTCCATTCATAAATAATACTTTCATCAAAGTCGTAGAACCAAACATGAATGGTTAAGGTTTGATGAAGAAGCTTTTCTTTTACAATCGGATATTGTTTTAAATTTTCAACCTGATTGATAGCATTACTTCTTATTATCTCTTTAAGCGTTTTATTTTCGTCAAAATTTAATTGTGATTTAATGAGCGCAATCCAGTTTTTTAATGATGCTGATCCTGTTACCTCTCCAGCCATGCAAGCGTTTATTGCACCGCAATTGCCGTGGCCACAAATAACGATATCATTAATATTGAAATGGGTAAGAGCAAAGTCTAAAGCTGCAGCTTCACTATATTGCGAAGCGGCGTGATAAGGAGGAATGAAATTACCAATGTTGCGAATAATAAATAGTTCACCTGGATCCGACGATGTAATCATGGATGGGATAACCCGGCTATCTGAACAAGTAATAAATAAAGTATGTGGATTTTGTTTTTGAGAAATAGAATCAAATAACCGTTTGTCGTTATGTTCTCTTTCCGCATAAAAACGATAAACCCCATAAACTAACCGACCGTGCGATGATTTGGGGGCACTGGCGGCATCCTTTTGGCGTAAGTCTTGTTCTGATGTTAAATAACAGTGGTCTAGCAATTCCGCGCCGCCTGCAATTCTAAAGATGGATTCAAACCGGCGCGGTAATCCTTTAATATAAAAGTTAGTTGCTTTGCTTCTGCAGTAATCAAATAAATCAATGACAGCGGATGCACCTGAACTATCTAAATTTCTTATCGTTGATAAATCCAATAAAATCATTTGCCCAGGCTGTATATTTTCTAATTTTTTTTGCAAATCATTCATTACACCGGTAGATAAAAAAGTTAATGCTCCTACGCATGAAATTCTAATAATGCCATCTTCGGAATTAGTGGTAATGTGGAGATGAGTTCTAGTTGCACGCAATAAAACAATTAAGCAAGCGGCCAAAATGCCGGCCTGAACGCCAGCTAATAAATCGACGAAAATAATTGTTAAAAAGGTAATAAGATAAATCGAAGCTTCGGATCGAGACGTTATCCATAGTTTATAAAATTCATGGTAATTAATCATCGATGCCGCGACGACAAAAAGGACGCCTGCTAAAGCTGCAATCGGAATGAGACCAATGAGGGGGGCTGCAAACATAACAGATAATAAAATAATCAAGGAGTGCACAATACTAGCCCGACGCGTTTTTGCACCTGCTCGAACATTGGTGGCTGACCGAGCAATCACGCCAGTAATTGGGATGCCGCCAAATAAGGATACAGCAATATTTCCTAATCCTTGTCCCATTAATTCTTGGTTGGCATTATGTTTTTTACCGTTTGAGAGTTTATCTACTGCACTTGAAGATAAGAGGGTTTCAAGTGAAGCTAATAAATAAATGACAAAAGCGTTCATTGCTAATTCTTTTAGACTGAGTGTTGCAGGTAAGTGAGGAAGTGTGGGTGCAGGCAAGCGTCGCGGAATATCACCGATTAAAGGTACTTCTGCCAAGTTAAACATCCACACAACCAAACTTGCAAGGGCAACAGCTGGAAGTATGGGAGGGACTTTAGGTAAAACTTTAGGTAAACCGCGAATACATCCGATGGTGATTGCGACTAAAAAAATACAGGTACCATTAATTTCGTGGAGGTAAGTTCCTAAATGGGTGAACACATCAAAAATGTGCGATTCTTCCGGTGGAGCTAAACCAAATGCTCTTGGCAATTGACCTATTAAAATAATGACACCAATACCTGCGGTGAAACCTGCGATAATGGGTAAAGGTACGTAACGTCCAAATTTTCCTAACCCGCATATCCCGCTTAATAATTGTAAAAGACCTGCTATTAAACAAATCATAATAAGCGATTGCACACCAAATCTTTCAACAATATCAGCGATAATAATGGACATAGCCGCAGCAGGACCACTAACGGCAAGAGGTGTGCCTCCAAAAAAAGCGCAGACGATTCCTGCAATGATTGCTGTAATTAAGCCAGTTCCCGGGGAAACGCCCGATGCAAGCGCAATGGCCAATGAAAGCGGGATAGCAATAAACGCAACCGTTGTTCCAGCCATAACATCTTGCAAAAGGTATTTGGTGGAAAATATTGCTTTCCATTCCGAGAAAAGTTGTGGAATACCTAAATTAAAATGGAAATTTTCTCTTGAAAACATTATTGGAGATTCCTTTAGCAGATATAACGTCCCTTGTTCCCTATACAGTATCAATTTTTAAATGAATTCTTCAAGCAGTAGTAAGATTTCTTCCGCAAGTTAAGTAAATGAAGTGGGGTCAGAGGACTTCTTGTTTTCTACTCACGAGGCGAAGTTTTGAATGATTTCCACATCCCTCCTTGCGCAGCTAAAACTGCGATAATCTGGACATCATCTATGTAGAAACCCTTGCTTTAATTCCGTTAATATATTTTTTTTAAAAAATTTAACTCATTTTTTTAATCCCACTTTTCTTTTAAGAAAGAATAAATCCAAATGAGATTAATAATTGCAAGTATTCTGATGTAAAGCATGACAGCAAGTTTGCGAAAATATTTCGCAAAAATCCTGTGCAAAAAAATTAAGAGTAGGTGTCACTTGTGCATTTTTAGCAGTTGCAGAAATTAAGTTAGTTTTCATCACATTGATTTAATGGGGTATTTTCCTACAATTGGTCTCTTGCCCAAACTCCAGTATAATAGCTGTCAATTTTCTAAAATCCGGTAGGCTATGAAAAATACAACATTAAAATTTTGTAATGAAACAATTCATCCTGGGGAAATGCTTTCTTTAGCTTTGCCTCTTCCTCAATTGTTTAGTTGTGCGCCTTTATACATGCCAATTAAATTATTACACGGCAAAGTAAGTGGGCCTTGTATTTTGATCATTGCAGCAATGTACGGCAATGAAATAAATGGAACAGAAATTATTCATCGTTTGTTGAGCTTACCTGCCATTGCGAAGTTAAAGGGCACCCTGATCGCGATTCCAGTTTTAAATGTTCATGGTTTAATTAATCGTTCACGTTTCTTACCCGGTGGTATTAATCTTAACAGTCATTTTCCGGGCAATGAACATGGTACGAATGTAGAACGGCTGGCAAATATTTTTGTCACAGAAATATTTAATAAAGCTGATGTCTGTATCAATTTACAAACGGGTCCGGTTAATTGCACAAACTTACCGATGGTCCAGTTTCACTCGAACGATGAAAAGACAATGGAATTAGCCCAAGCTTTTAACGCACCCGTGATGGTTAAATCGGAATTCGATTCAGGTTCATTAGAAGAATTATCAAATGAAAAAGCAAAACCTTTCTTAACCTATCTAGGTGGAGAAGCCATGCGTTTCGATCAACGAGCGATCAAGGTTGGTGTTGAAGGCATATTAAACATTATGCGTAAAACAGGTATGTTACCGGAAAAAATAACGAAGTCCGTTAAAGTAACGCAAAGCGTTTTAGCTGATAATTTAATGTGGGTTTCCGCTTCATCAAGTGGAACCAATCACACTAAACAAAAACTAGGTCAACCGGTCAAAAAAGGCGATCTTTTATGTACGATTAAAGATCCTTTTGGTACTGCTGATAATGTTACTTTATGTAGCCCAAAAGAAGGGATCATCGTCGGTCAAAGTAATACGCCTTTAGCGCATGAAGGTGATGGTTTGTTTCAAATTGCAGTGTTTCCTGAAGTCCATCAAGTTGCAGATCATTTAGAACAATGGCATCAAGAGCAAACGGTTGCGAATGGATAAGTAAAAGGCGGGGTTGGTAAAATAATGATGATCAATCCCCCCCCTAAGTTTTTGATTGCCGAAAACGATTTGCAGGCAAATGCATATTAACTTCTTTTGTAAATTTTTGGCCCTCAGTACGCCATATTCCAAAAATGGCAGCGAGACTTAAGCTTAAAACCGTCGCAATCGATTTTAAAAAACTTTGGGTTGCAGTATCTCGGTTTTGTTCAAGAAAGACTTTTTTCTTAAAATAAATATGAGAAAACTGAGTTAATTTTTCTTTATAGTGTTTTGCTTTTAATAAGGGATCTAATTTAGCATTATCAACTAAACTAACTTGCTGCGTTAATTGACACATCACTTCAAATTTTTTTAAAGTGATATCTAAAATAGAATCTTTCATTCGTAATGTCTGTAACTGTTCAAGGTGATCTTTAAAGTCTCCTAACATAGGATTTTTATGGGTGACTGCTAAGGTGTCGGATGCTTGACAAAGTGCATATAACTTTTGCCACACAGTTGCATCCAGGGGCTTTTTTAATAATATTTTCTTGATCGGTATTTCATTAGGTAATACTTTATAAATTTCTTTAAGTAAGTGATCTCGATAAGCAAGACATGCATGATTAATCTTAATAACCCGTGCTTCATTAACAATTAAGCCTAAATGATTAAGTAAAATATTTTTTAATTGCAGTAAATTATTTTTTTGAATGAGATCAAGACAAGTTGGTTGCCATTTCCAAAGTGCATCTTCATATTTTTCACATAAGACTAGATCATAAATGGGATGAGTTATCTGTATGTTTAAAAAATAATGTAAAGCTTGATTAGGTGTCGCTTTAGTCAGAAGCATCGTGATAGAGGCTAAATCAATTTCATTCATTACATTTTTTAATAGCTCGGTTTCACTTGGTGCAAGATCATGTTGATTCGCATAAGATGCAAAAAGTGCATCACGATGTTTGTTGTGGAGCATCGCTAATAATGTGTTTTCAAAGTTTTCATTTTTACCTTCCAAAACTAAACCTTTGAATGCTTCGCTTAATAAGGTTGCCATAGATTCCTTGGGTTTCTTCATTGATTTTATTTAATGGATACTAAATAGATTTGTCTTTTTTATCCACAAATGTCCGATATTGATTTTTATATAATCTTATTTAAGGCTTTTTTGCCTATTATTTAGGCAAATATGGAAATACATATGCCCAATGAACCCCTATTCGGCTGCCGAGCCAGCGTAGCAACTTTGTTAAATGTTATGATAGGGCAGTTAGTCACGATCTTTGCGACCTCTTTTTGAGGTGATTTGGATATAAAATCCACAAGTGCAAAGGAGAAGCTAATGTGTGGGATTGTGGGTGCATTAGATTTGACAGGGATGCGAGAATTTCCAACCCCGCAATTGTTAACTATGATACATGCGCTTGCTCATCGTGGTCCTGATGACGAACAAATTCATATCGAACCCGGTCTTGCTCTCGCCGCGCGGCGGCTTGCGATTATTGATTTACTTCATGGTTCACAACCCATTTCTAATGTAACCGGTAATCTGTGGGCAACGTTTAACGGTGAATTATTTGATTATCCGGAACAACGCAAAACGTTGATAGCGCGGGGTCATCAAATAAAAACGCATTGCGATACCGAACTCTGGACACATTTTTATGAAGAGTATGGCGAAACGCTGTTTGAGCATAGTAAGGGACAATTCGCAGTCGCTATTTGGGATCGTGATAACAGAAAATTATTGTTAGGACGAGACCGTGTAGGGATTTGCCCGCTCTATTACACCGAACAAGATGGTTGGCTTTTATGGGCATCGGAAATTAAAGCGCTCTTGGCTTCGGGACTTGTTAAAGCACAGCCTGATATTAAAGGTATAGATTATTTATTTCATTTTCTATGCTCACCAACTCGGCGCACCTTCTTTAAAGGTATTCATTTGTTACCGCCGGGGCATTTTATTCGGGTTACCAATCAACGCAAAACATTATGCAAATATTGGGATTTAGATTTTCCTGATGCGGGTGAAGAACGATCTTTAGCTAATCCGAAACCCTTGATCGAAGAGCTGGAACAAAAACTAAGTCGTGCAGTGCAACGTCGATTGCGTAGTGATGTTCCTGTAGTGAGTTATATTAGTGGGGGTCTTGATTCTTCAGTTATTTTAAGCCTCGCTTCCCGTGAGCGCAGCCAAGCTATCCCTTCTTTTACAATAGGAATGATGCATGGCGCGGGCCCCAATGAGCAAGCTCATTCAGCGCAAGTTGCAACCTTGTTGGGATCACCTTTGACCACGTTAACCATAGACGCGATGCAAATCGCGAATGTTTTTCCCGAATTAATTACCGCAGCTGAAGGTCCCGTGCTCGATACTTCGTGTGCTGCTTTGCTATTACTCGCGGCCGAAGTGCATAAACAAGGTTATAAAGTAGTTTTAACCGGAGAAGGTGCTGATGAAGCCTTAGCAGGTTATTTTTGGTTTAAAACTCAAAAAATAAGTTCTTGGATTAATCCGAAGTTGTCTCAATTATTGCCTTGGCTATTGCAACGTTCGATCAATAGAGGCACTACCAGAGGAAAATCAATATTTGAAGGCGCAGCTATGCAAGATAGTCGACCTGCGCAACGGTATATCTACGAAATGATGGGTAACGCAGCGCATATGATTTATAGCGATCAAATGAAATCGAACCTTACAGATCACAATCCCTTTACCGATCTCGATCTACACAATGAACGATTCCAACAGTGGCATCCGCTTAACCAATCCATTTATGTCGGATACAAAGTCATGTTACCGGGTTTACTCATGATGTCGAAAGGTGATCGCATCACCATGCATTCATCCGTTGAAACGCGCTATCCTTTTCTCGACGAAGATGTTATTGAGTTTTGCGCATCGATCGCGCCTGAGTACAAGTTACGGGGTTTAAAAGATAAATGGATCTTGCGCCAAGTGGCGGGGCAACTTTTGCCTCAACACGTTGCGAATCGCCCGAAAGCAATGTTTCGGGCAAATCTATCGCGAACTTTTTTAGGTTCAAACCACCCAGCCTGGATCGATCAACTCCTCAGTAAAGAATCTATGAACCAAACAGGTTATTTTGATCTTGAAGCATTTAACCGAGAGCGCTTCCTTCAGCGAGGCTTAATGCGTATGATGCCTCGCCAACACATTTTTGATGCGACATTAACTAACGTTATTACAACTCAACTATGGCACCATTTATTTTGCGGCGGTGGTTTGTGTGATTTACCCACTTGGACGGATGGAAAGAAATAGAAGTAGATGACGATCCCCACGCCTTAAATGGATTGAGCGGTGCCTAAAAGAGGCGATGTAAAAGGAAATCGCTATAAAGGTGCGAGCCAATTTAAAATGAAAGGCAGGATCATGCAGAGCAGGCCGATAATCAATAAGTAAGCCACTGAACCGGCAAAGTAGGGAAAGATCATTAAGATCAATCCTGATAATTTAAAATATAAATTATTTTTTTTACCGAAGGCAAAAAAGCCCATTCCGACAAGACTAAAAAAAATTGAATAAATAAAAAGATTAGAATCCAAGTTTGTTACTCTTTTATCGTTATGATCATGATAAGTTCTCTAAAAAATTAACACAGTTTATTATCGTCTACAACCAAAGCAGCCATTCCTTTTCTAGTATTAGGCATATTTAAACGGTATGATTTGACTTTTTATGAGGCATGGAACTGCATCGATGAACTTTTTTTTAAAAGGGTTAAGTTTTTTTCTTATAGTTTTAAATGTCTCTTTTGCAGATTCCAGTGAACCTAAAGAAGATTCACCCATTGACTGGCAAATTACTCATCCCCTTCATCAACTTCATTATGCTTCGCATTATCTCTATGGCTTATCCACTGCTCCGTTCGGGAACGCTTTGTATGCTATCGATGCAGAAAAAGGGAAGATAGAGTGGAAATTTCAAGCGGGCGATTTCGATGGGGAATTGGTTGTTGGATCTAATCATATTTTATATGCGATCGATCATCACTTCCTCTATTTAAATCTCATTAATCTACAAGGACAATTGCTAAAACGTATTTATTTAGGTGACATAATAAAATTAGCTACCCATTTAAATAGCATGATCATAGATCATTTTCATCAACTTCTTTTGGTCACAACTTCTAACGGAGATGTTTTAGCTTTTAATCTTTCTGGCGAGCTTAAATGGATTAAGCGCCATGAAGCCATTGACGCTGCAACGCATTTAATTGTTACCCATAATCAATTATGGTTTCAAACAAAACATACCATTTATTCTCTTCAACCTGAAAATGGCCAGGTCATCACCCGCCGTGCTTATGGAGAAGATTTACAAAATATGCTGGTCAGTAGAAAAAATTTGATATTAGTGAGTGGAACTGCAAAAAAAACCAAAATACACGCTTATGATGTGCAAGCGCCAACCAAAATAATGTGGATGGTTAATTATCCTTATCTCACGGATGTCGCCTTAGATCATACGCAAAATATTCTTTATGTGACGGTTCAAAAAACAGAGGATCCACTTTCCCAAAATAAGCTCTACGCACTTGATGCGACGAGTTCGAAAATTCTTTGGCAAACTTCATTGACGCATCAACCTCTAAAAATGACCCTTTCAAATAATCATATTTTAATCCATATCATAACAGAGCGAAATTTATCAGGATATTTACAAGTTGTTCAGAAAAATAATCACGATAAACAAATGCGCTGCTATAAAAACGGGAGTCTTGGATTTATAGCAGACGATAAAAATCAATTCTATTTTTATGGATCCACTTTAGGACGATTTAAACAAGGCAGTTGTTAAAGCGAGCCCAGTTATCGCGTTAATAATTTTGCTAACTCCGCTGGTGCACTATCTTTTAGTCCAAGTTCGTCTCGGGAATGAGGCGATTGTTGCTGCGCTTTAAAAAATGCAGAAATATTATTTGAAAACCAGCGTTCCGGCAAATAGGGTTTGGTAGAAGTTTCGTGAAAATAGCAAGGTTTTCCCATCAACGCTGCCTGGTTTAATAAAGCCCCGGGCACCGCTTGAGTTATCTTTGCAGCAGCTTGTGCGGCATTAGGCCCGGAAGTATTATTGCGTAAAATAAAATTCATGGCCGAAAGAGGAGTCGTTAATCTTGTTTCCATTTGGTCAGTTAAAATAATTTTAAATTGTTTATTTGTAAGTGGATATTTTTCACAAGTAGAGAGTAAATTTTTTAAGTAATCATCAGGATCTTTGATGCCAGGATGAAGACCCATGCGTAATTGTAAAGTCGGATGCTTGCCCGTTGCTAACTCTTTTAAAATTGCATCTAGAAATTGATTATCAATTTCGGTTGGTTGGGTTGTACCTGAAAGAAAAACTAATTCATCTTCTTCGTGAACCAATAAAGATTTTTTAATCGCATCAATGTTCGTCGTGTCATTGGGTAAATTATCAAGACTTAAATGTCCAATAAGATTAACTCTGGCAGCTGGATTAATCGTCATAATGTCATTTTGTGCGGGACGTAAAGGTGCAGCAAAATCGCAACGCTCTTTTGAGGCTAAGGAATCAACATAATTCCAAAATGCATGCTTTTCGGGTTTAAACATATATTCATAAGCAATCGTGCAGGGGATGTTTAACTCACTTGCAATTTGAAAAGGAATTTCATTATTAATAGATGGTACGCCAATACAGGCATGTTGAATTTTATTTTCATTAATAAAATCCATGATTTTTCTTAGGGCATTAGCTTCAATTTTATCTTGAGACAACGTCTCACTTTGTTGAGTTATTTCATCAATAGAAATACGAGTAACAGCGTTGTTTTCGATTAAATCTTCGGTTCTTTTTAAAGCAGTTTGGGTAAGTGGTACAATGAAAAGTGAATCTACAACTTTTTGCTTAATGAGTTGAGTAATAGTTGATTTAGCTAAATCAGTGTCACCCATACTACTTACAAAAAATACAATAGACATGCAGAATGTTCCTGTTATTATTTTCAGTAGATTAGCAAAGTGATAATAAGCCTACAATATTATTTTTTTATCATTATTTGCTCACCCCAATCGCGTAGTGCGATTAAAATGGGTTTTAAGCTTTGTCCGCGTTCGGAAAGATTATATTCAACTTTGGGCGGGATTTCGGCGTAAATAGTGCGGTTGATCACTGAGTCTGTTTCAAGTTCACGTAATTGTAAGGTTAATACTCTTTGCGTAATCCCTGGCATCAACCGGCGTAATTCATTAAATCTTTTAGTGCCGCTTAACAAATGATATAGAATGATTCCTTTCCATTTGTTACCAATAACATCTAGCGCTGCTTCAATGGGGCAACCGAACGAACAATGATTAATTCGTCTACTATGTTTCGTTTTCACAGGCGACTATGCCCCAAGTTATGCCTAGCTAAATTACTCATTCACCATCATACTCATTGATTATTATTTTGTTAATTTTCTCATAGCCCTCAAAGGCGCGGTAAACCGCCATGAATTAGAATCTAACATTTCGTTTAGTTCTTGCTTAAGTTCAATAATTTCATGTTGTAATTCTAAGTTATAGAGATGGGCAACCTGTTTGAAAAATTCTACCTGAAATACATATTTTTGCTTAGTGTCATCAATGTCTGGTAGTACGCTCATTTCAGTTGATGTCAATTGAAAGTCTTTTAACGAAATATCAAAAAGATTGAATGCCGCTTCAATTTTTAAAATTTCTTCATCGTTGAAGTAATCTTTCCATTTTCCTACCTTTCCATCACGGATATGTTTGTTTGAACTTAATTGATTACCTACTAAAGAACGATTCAAAGAGGCTTCAATCTTCATTAAAGATTCTTTAGAGCACAGAGCTAAAGCATCTTTAAATAACCGTTGTTTGATTTCAGTATCAACCGGGGTACCCATAAATGCGAGTATTTCACCAAATACAAGATCAGGTATTTGAGTGAGCCGTTCATAAGAAATAATTTTGACTTGTTCTGGACATTGATTCTGCATTTGCTTAAAGCTGTAATAGTGTTTGATAAAACCTGACAATGCGCCAAAATTAAAAACAAAATCTTGTACACTGGTCAGCGGAACAATCGTACCATCAGCTAATGTTTTATTCCGATGATTAATTTCTACACTTGTCATAGCATTATGAAAATAAGAAACAAAATGATCCAAAGGATTTCGACAAAGATAAACAATTTTGGCTTGTGGATTGGTTTTAGGATTTAAATTTTCCCATTGATTAAATCCTCTTATATACCCTTCTCCCCCATTGTAAGGTAGAGGAAAACGAAGTAAGTTCCAATCAGCAAACTTTTCATCTTTGATTTCATAAAATCCTGGACAGATGACGTGACAAATAAATAACTGTTCAATCCCTAATGTCTCAGGATGTGTTGAGACGCTTTGAATTTGACGATTCTTTAAAATGCCAATTAAATCTGGATGAAATTCACCTTTCAAATAAGCCGCTTGATTGCGAATAAGTTGGTCATAACACCAAAAAAAAATATGAGAATACCATGTGCCAGACTTTGGGAGCGTTGCAATTAATCCGAGGGTGTTTTTCATTTCTCTTTGTCCTTGATGATCTAACAAGCAAAATCCTACCTTTCTGTTTAACAAATCAAAACCATTTGCGTGTGCACTATACAAATAAAATTAAATTTTTGCATTATAAATATAGCTAGTTACATAGGACGTGACGAACTTTAGTTGCTCTGGCTAAACGACCTTTCTACAAAGAGTAACTAGTAGGCCGTGCCACCTTCTTTTTGCCCAAAATGTGCTAAAATTTTGTATATACACCTTTTTTGAGGTTTGTATGAACAAAGATGAAATTACTTAAGCTTAAACCAAAATCTTATAGTTTTTTAGAAGACCTCATTAATTCCAAAGTCATTGATTATACTAAGATAATCACACACAGTCCCTCCTCGGTCATTGTTTTAAACATGTCAGATACGGTTCAAACCGCGTTGATGAGCTTCAATGCAAAAGCCCAACTACGTTCAATGAAGTTTGAACAAATGTCTCAATTAGAAAATTTGAAAGATCGATCGATCGATTTGCTCATTGCTAACTTATCTGATAATCGAGCGCTACATTTCGATAAGTTGTTAGAGCATGTTGACCGTTTATTAAGTCAGCATGGAATTTTTATTTTTGCGACTTATAATTGGGCAAGTAAAATCTATTTAGAAATTTACGCTAAACAGTTGAAAACGCATAATCTTTATGACATTGAAATAGCAGCGCAATTGCATCGTAGTCATTTATTCAATTTTTTTTCTATTAAAGAACATGTCTTTCTCCTCAACCAAGCGAACCAATTCATCGATTGTAATATTTTTTTTGTTGCGCCTGAAAATACGATTAATGAAATTGCTTATTTAATGGAAGAAAAAATTGATTTGTCTCAATGTGAAATCATGAGTAAACAGGATTATCAAGCATTAATTGAAAATATTCAAATACCTTCAGAAGAAAACAATCATGAAGAAATCTTACTTGAATCAAATGAGGATCGCTTAACTGACGAGTCAAATAAAGGTTTGGAATTAATGGATGAAAAAGTTAGCCCTATGGACCCCGATTCATTTGAGACAAACCAAGATGAATTAGAAAAAACCAGTGCAAAGGATCACATTCATAATGAAGAAAAGTTTGAGGTAGATACAGAATATCAAAATGAAAATTCTGAAATTAAAACAGCACTTGAATCCATTCAGCATTTTGAATCAGAAAATTTAGTATCACCCGGCTGCGATGTTGAGATTAATGTTAATGAAAATAATGTTATCGATATCGCTGTAGAAGATGCCACAAAAACGAATGTAGATTTGTGGATGGCAACAAACGATCCAGAAGCATCAAATGATTCAGTGTTCGGAATAGATAAAGCCATTACAGAGAGCAACTTTGAAAAAAATGGAGATACATCTCTCGAGAATGAAGAAACTTCCACTGAACAATCTGAAATGGAAGTTAGCGAGCAAGACGAAACAAGTGAACTTGAAGAGCCAACATTAGCTAAAGCTGAAATAACGCCTGTTGATCAGATACCCATAGAAGCTCAGTCAGCAGATGAGTCTGTTACTCAATTTAACGTTGATACTTCTACTGCTATGGAGCAAGAAAAGGAAATCCCCGATGAAGAACAAGGAGGGGATGCAGAACAAGGTGGGGACATTGAAACTGGTCAGTCAGAAGAGCGGGATGAAGACTCGGAAGAGCGACGTTTCAAACCTTAACGGAGTAAGGCAGTACGTAAGAAAAAGTTTATGAATGATTTTTAAAAAATTAAAACTAATAAAAAATAGAAGCTGATTAAAGTTTGATCTCGGGGGCTTAGTAAAAAAATAACCATATCATTTTTTCTGAATTTTACTTCAAAATCAAAAAAAAATTTTTCGTTTTATATGTATTTGTATCTATTCTTAATCTAGGTAAAACGCGTGTCGAGTCTTGAAATAAGCCTTGAAAACCTATGTTAATCTTGAATTATCGCCAGACACCGCAAGGAAGTTTATATGTGGAAGGTATGGAGTAAGTTGGTATTAACCACATTTATTTATGTCCTCTTCACATTTTCAGTCCATGCTATAGATAAAGGTATTTACCTAACCCAATACGTGCTTGAAAATCCTACAAAATTAGATTATTTAATTCGCCAGTCAAAAGCGACCGGCATTAATACGTTTGTAATTGATCATGATTATTTCAGCTCTCGTTATGCGCCCGCTATCGCTAAAGTTAAGGCCGCCGGCATTAAACCAGTTGTTCGTATTGTCGTATTCTCCGATGGTGGTAATACTAAACAAATTCATTCGCAAGCGCATTGGGAAGCAAAATATAGATATATAGATGATGCGATTAAAGCAGGTGCTAGTGCAATTCAACTTGATTATATTCGTTATTCATCCAAAGAACCTGCAAACCCACAACATGCTAAAGATGTTTATCAAATCATTAAATGGTTTAAAACACGAATCGCTGCAAAGAATGTGCCAATGGAAATTGATATTTTTGGCGAAGTAAGTTACTACCCTTCTATGCACATTGGTCAAGATATAAAAATGTTTGCTGATAGCGTAGACGGGGTAAATCCTATGGTTTATCCTTCGCATTTTTGGCCTTATCAAAAATATTCTGCTGATCCATATAAAACGATTAATAATTCTTTAAATGCCCTCATCAAACAATTTAATGGAAACGCACCGTTTAAAGTACATGCTTTTATTGAAGCGGCAAATTACCATTATTTGAAAAAGACATCCGATAAACAAAAACAACACTATTTAAATGAAGAAATTCGTGCTGTTGAAGATGCTAAAGGCGTTTCAGGGTGGTATGTATGGAGTGCTAATAACGTCTATGAAAATTTATTTACAGTGTTAAAAAATAATAAAATAAAGTCAGTAGAACTTACACCAACCAAAACAGCGCAAAATTAAATCTACGGCGTTACAGTAGAGGTAATGCACTGGTTTTATCAATGTGAATCATGGCATCAAATTGTAAAGGAAGTTTAGTAAAAAAATAGTGACTCGTTTGTTCGGTTTCCGGTTTGTATACTACCCCTATAGCGCGTTGTAAGCGGCCTATTTTAAGATAATGTTCAAGTGTTTTATTCCCGCGTAACAATAAAAAAAATTCTTTTTGATTTAATGCATGAAACAAATCTTCATAACTACCAGGCAAGCCTGGATTAATTTGTTTGAATGCCGGCGGATCTCCCCAAGCCGCTGCTGCCGTAACAATTCCTTCATACGTAGAAAAACCAAGGGAAAAAGTATCACGTGGATATTGCTCTCTGATTAATTGTCCTAAATTAATTTCTCCTTCAGCACTCATTTCAGTTGCGCGCGCATCTCCTAAGTGGGAGTTATGTGCCCAGACAACTATTTTGGCCGGTTGTTTTAATTGATCTTCTAAATGATTGATTAATACATTGAAGGTTTCAGCCATATGTTGATCACGCACGTTCCATGATTTAGCGGCCCCTTCAAATAGACTGCGATAATAATGCTCTGCATTTTTTACGATGAGAGCGTTTTGGAGGGCATTAAAGTAAGCTTCCTCAAATTGAAATTCATCCTTTTTAATATATTCTAAGACATGTGATTGCAATTCCAACCATTGTTGGGTTACGGCTTTTACGCAAGATTTACTCTTCTCTAGCGTGGCTTGATAGCCATAGGACTGCGGATCTTGCTTAACATGATCGAAACAAGCATAACGTTGTTTCGCGTTTTCTGCGGCTGCCGGATCAACTCTTTCTAAGTACTCAATAACTACTTGAATGGAGGCGTATAAGCTATAAACATCTAATCCATAGAACCCAATTTTTTGTTGGGACACGTTCCGTTTATCATTATAATGACGTAACCATTCTAAAAATGGAATCATGGTTTCATTGCGCCACATCCACGTCGGAAATCGGGTGAAAGAATGGAGAGATTCTTTAGCATGTTGTCCTTTGCCATTTAAGTAACGATGGATTTCGTATACGTCAGGCCAATCACCTTCAATTGCGACCGCCATAAATCCTTTTTCAGCGATGAGCCGCTTAGTGATCTCAATACGTGCTTGGTAAAATTCATGAGTGCCATGGGTCGCTTCCCCTAATAACACAAATTGAGCGTCACCAATATTATTTACTAAGGATGTATATTTATCAGGGCCAGGGGATAATGTGTAAATAGATTCATTCAATAATCTAACTAATTTCTCCAAAGCTCGCGTATCCATAACCTTCTTTCCCTTATTCACTTCCTTGGTTTTACAAAAGATGTTTTTGTTGATAAAAATTATTGAAATATTACTATGACTAAATTATAACTTGTGCCCAATCCGGGGTCACGATTAAATTTATAAATTAAGAGTAAAACTTTAAATTAATGAATGGATAGTTGATTAAATGAAACCTGACCTAACCGCCACCACTGATACCCTCCTCACTATCAATCTTCAGCACGTGCAAGATCATTCAATTAATAAAAATTTATTAAAGGATCTTCTTACGTTATTAAGTTATTTGAATAGTCAGCGTATCACCGGGCAATTATTATGCCATGTACTGCCATATAATGAAGATGCACTTATTTTTCATTTAAATTTATTAAATAAATATCAATTTATAAATCCAATCAAAAAAAATACCTCACTTACCGCGCAAAATTTTGAAATACATGCGCTAACCTTGCAATTTTTAAAAACAAAATATTTACTTTTGGGGCAAGATACACAGGAAGACGCATGTCTAGCTAAATTACGTTATGCTCTTTTACAATATTTAGAAGAAATTATTCCACTTAAACTTATACCATTTGAAACTAGCATTGATCTGCAATATCTAAAAAGTTTTAAATCCATGTTATGGCAATTATTTCAACGTTCAAAAGAAATTGATCCGCGAAATTGTACCCAATTTTTATTGTACTTGATTTTAATAGCAAGCCGAGAAAAAGATACCTTTCAAGTTAAGCAATTATTTAACGAAGGGATACTATTAAAATCGAATTATAGTAGTTTGTTTGCTGTTGCGAAAGACCTTGCTGTTTATTATCTCTCATCTGCAAATTATAGTGTGGCTTTTGAATCACTTCATGAAATAACTCTTTTTGCAGTTGAAAAATTTTTTCCCAATTCCACAACTCCAAAAATTGAAATAGAAAATGCTGCTATTTTTTTACAGCAGCAAGCGTTTAATCATTTCCTGCATGTACCTACGCCCTCGATGGATGGTTATTTAACCTGTTTAATTCTTATGGCTAAAGCTAATTATTTATTAAGCAATGTTTGGGACAATGCCGATGCCGATGCCGTTCCTCAACATTATAAGGTTTATGCCGATTGGAAAAAATTAGCGAACGTTAAAAGCTTATTGGCTGACAGGGAATGCCATGCTTTTAATTATTATCTTATCGGACTATTACGTTCTTTCTATGCCCAATTAATGCCTTTTTCCAACGAATTGCGCATTCAAGAATTTAACACAGTTATTGAAATTTTAAATAAAGCAATAGAGGCTTTTGTTAAAGCAAATCCTAGCAATAGTCTCATGATAGCTTTATGCCATTATGAATTAGGTATGAGTTATTACCAAAAAGCTGAGTGTGAAATGGAGTCAGAACATTTTAAATCGCTTTTATCAGCAGACGAGCAACTTTCTCTCTTAAAAAAGGAATGTTTACATTTAGCTGGGTCAAAATTGTATGCGGATGAAGAAAAAAAATTAATTGTTGGTAATTTAAATTTACTCCAAGCTACTCGTGATCAGACAGCAAAAATGCATAAAAGTTTTTTACCGCAATTTTCTTTATTTTCTACACCCACGCCATTAAATGTTACGTGCATTGCTGTGCCTAAAGAACAGTTCCTACTAAAATAACGAAATTTTATAAGGGTATAGGAAACTTAGGATTATCCGTAATCCAAAAGTCCATTCCTTTCGCCAGCAGTAAAGTCAGGTCATTTAGTTAAGTTCATTTAATAAAATATAAATTCTAAAATAGTATAGTAATACACCAAAGGCATACCTTATCTCCTTAATTATTGCCAAAGCAATTAAGATTTTTCTAGTAAGAGTAACAATATTACCCGGTAGCCGGGTGTAAGCTTCTATAAATAAATAGTAAAAACGAGCTTCTAACCAAGGGAGCATCTAAATTTTCAAATTTTAGTAACTATGTAAGCTTCTATTAATTAAAGTAATTTCATTCTTCAATCACCGATAATTTAATTTTATCGTTTCTTGCTTTCCTGCTAAGGTAAAATAGAACTGTATACCTTTATAAAGGGAAATTTGATGAATACCCGAAAATATCCTTACATCCATTATAAAGATACGGCAGGTAATTTGCGAAAAATTGTAGTAATCGATCAAGAAGTCTTTTATGCCTCTACTGGCCAATCATCAAATACGCAGGGTACATGGTTTCCAATGCTGATGTTAAAAGGAAATATGAAACTTAATGATAAAGAGGTGGAGCAATTAGATTTAATTGGCGCAATCGGTAAAGACGATTTAAAAGATATATATAATGAAGATTCTAACCCTGAAGATTCATTTGCAGCAGGCTATTTGATAAAGTATCAGCCGTTTTCCATAGCAGAGTTCGATACCAGGACAGGTAATTTAAAAAAATGGAAAATAGCGGATGTAAACCTTATAGAAGATCATCTTGCCAAACGATTAGTGGATCACCTTGATGTTGATCGTTTCGCCCGATATAGTCATATGGTCACCTCTGCATCGTTAAGCGGTGGTTTAAGTGTGGCCTCTGAAGACTTAAAATCAGTGTTAACTTATCTGCATTGCGTTTCAGAGATCAAGGATGATCAATATCAATCAGCCTGTACTTCTTTAATAGATTTATTAGAAGATACTCACATGGAAATGACGGATCCAGATGAAGTTAATTGTTGGTTAGAGAATCAAGGTGCATTTTTTTTAAAAGCCCTTAATTATTCTCAGCTTTATAAAAATTTTTTAGAGCAACAAATTCCTCTGACAGATTCAATACAAAATAGCGCATCTGCAGTGGATGACGAACCTCAACAGGATAATGATAATAGCCCCAAGAATTTCCGTTTAAGATAAAACCTCATTCAGGAAATATATTCATAAGGTAGTAATTAGACAGCGCAGTAATCATCCAGATGCTAAAACATCAAAAATTCTTGGTTGCTATTTAATCGTAATAAATATGGGTGATTAAGGTTCTAAGCGTGATTTGAATAGAAATATAAATTACTTATTGACCTTCAGATTTCACTTAACCAGTCTATATACTTTCGTGGAAAAACTTCTTTGCTAGGCTTAAGGTCCATTTTTATAGATCACCCTGAGCCTTTATTGAAGTAAACAAGAAATTCGTTGACTAAAAATTCTTAATAAATGTATATTGCGGCCAATAATAATACTTAAAAAAGGGAAAAAACCTATGTCAAACCCCTATCGCGATATTGGCCATGCAGCTCAAAAATTATCCCACAACCCCGTAGGAATTATATTTTCACCGATATGGGTCCCTACTTTTGGAGTCGGAATAATTGGGTTGACAACGGGTTATGCTGTCTACGGAAGTGTAATGATTGCACAGCGTGCCTTCGCTGAAACAATGGATGCGGTTTTTAAAATTGGTTCTGAGATAAAAGAAAAAGTCTCTGACGTTAGCGCTCCGCTAGGAGAAAAAATATCCGATTTCAAAAGTGACCATCAGAGAAAGCATGGTCATCGTATTCATCAATTCTTTAGCAAACATTTGCATCATACGCAACTTAATAATGAAGTTTCTCAGGATGAACAAAATAATTCAAAACACAAACATTCTTATAATTTTAAACGATAAAATTTTTTGTACGTTGCTATTACAGTGAATGTCGTAAAACCATACATTCCCAATTTATTGGGTAATGTAATTCAACGATTCTTTTTTGCTTGAAGACGAACGACTTATTGCATATGTTCAGCCTACTCCATACAATCGGGATTAAATTTTACCAAGCGGGAGTAGGCGCATGTCATGGAATGGGTCGGGCGGGAATAAACAGGATGATCCTTGGAATAAAAATCAAGATCCACAATTCCCTGATATACATCAAGTTCTCATTAAATTAATTAATAAATGGCGTAGTATCCTTGGGTTTAAGAAGCATAAAAATACCCCCAGCGATCCACAATTACCCTCCAGTAGCCATTTTGGTCTCGTTTTCATTGTTGTTATCTTGATTATCCTCTGGGGATTGTCTGGTTTTTATATTGTTAATCCAGCTGAAAAAGCAGTGGTCCTACGTTTTGGTAAGTACGTCGAAGTTAGCTCACCGGGACTACATTGGATAGCACGCTTTATCGAAACTAAACACCTTGTCGATATTCAAAAAATTTATTCATTCTCTTTAGATGGTGATTTTTTAACTAAATCTTCTGATCAAAATGACTTGCCTGCGCAATCTGTTCAAATCGCTCCTGAAGCAAGTAGCAATATGAATGATTTATCTAAAAATCTCGTCAATGTCGAATTGAATGTTCAATATCGTGTAAGTGATCCGCGTGCTTATTTATTTAATGTAGTAAGTCCCAATGAAACCGTTCAACAAGTTGCAGCAGGATCGTTATCCGCTGCTATTGGACAAATGAAACTTGATGACGTCTTGACAACAGGAAGAGAATTTTTAAGTTCAAAAGTTTTTGAAGCGACCAAGCAAGTACTCTCGACTTATAATGCAGGGGTAGAAGTAGTCGCGGTCACTTTACGAAAAGCACAGGCACCCGATCAAGTTCGCGCCGCCTTTAATGATGTAAATAGAGCAGATCAAGATAAGGCAACTTATATTCAGCAAGCACAAGCCTATGCAAGTAAAATCATTCCGCTTGCTCAAGGAATGGCTGCACGAGCCCTTGCCGATGCCACCGGATATCAACAAAAAGTGGTGTTAACAGCGCAAGCCAATATTGCGAGTTATCAGGCATTATTAAATGTCTACGCAAGCTCACCCGATGTGACGCGAGACCGAATGTATCTAGAGACTATACAAACTGTTTTAAGTCGCACAACCAAAGTACTTGTTGATGTTAATGGGTGTAATAATTTGTTATATCTTCCACTGGATAAACTGTTGAGACAGCGTCAGCCACTGAATCAAGCTTCGATTGATAATGTACCGACACAGAATACAGAAGCAATGCAGGATGGCGGATTACATGGAACGAGTGGGGAAGTGACCAATGAAATTAATTAATATCGCTATTGCAACCATTGTCATTGTTATTGTGCTTGTGTTGCCCTTCATTTTTTTTACGGTTAATGAAGGTCAAAATGGTTTGTTACTTCGCTTGGGGAAAATAAGTACTGATTCTGAAACACAGGCACCCATCACATTGCGACCTGGTTTGCATATTAAAATTCCTTTTATTGATCGCATATGGATTTTTGATACGCGCATCCAAGAACTTGCTACACCCAGCTCACAACCTTTAACGGTTGTTACCAAAGAACAAACTTATCTTGTCGTTGAATATTTTGCTAAATGGCGGATCAATAATCTTGTTAAATTTTACACAAGTACGGGTGGTAGCGTCAGCTGGGCAGAAAACCTTCTTGAACAACGTTTAAATGATATTGTAAGAGCAGAATATGGCAAGCGCACGAGTTATCAAGCCATTTCATCTGATCGTGCAGCGATGATGTCCGCTATCAAAGAAGAAGCTAACCATGTTGGCAAAGAGCAAGGCATCGAGGTGGTTGATGTGCGCCTACAAACCATTACCTTACCAAAAGATGTAATGGGTTCTGTATTTAAGCGCATGGAAGCAGAGCGTAAACAATTTGCGGAAGCAAAACGTGCTGAAGGTATGCAGAAATCTGAAGAAGTTAAAGCTCTCGCAGATCAGAAAGTAACTGTGATTAAAGCAGAAGCATTGATGAAGGCAGCGACGATACGAGCGAAAGGTGATCAAGCGGCCGCAGAAATCTATGCCAAAACTTATAGTACTGATCCAAAATTTTATGCTTTTTACCGCAGTCTCCAAGCTTACGAACAAAGCTTTAATCATAAAAGGGACATTCTCATTTTAAAGCCGGAAGGACAGTTCTTTAACTATTTTCGTAACGCCCAAGGTAACGGTTCAGCAAAAAAAGAATCATCATGATTTAAACGCTTAATGATTAAAATGTAAAAAGCACAAGAAAAATGATTAGTGCAATCACTACTCATGGATAAATGAGTGAGGCGATTTTGTAGTGCATTGTCAAATGTTATTGATTACCCGTGCATATTTTTGAAACATAGTAATAATGACAATATGAAGATGCGAGGAGGATAAATTCTTGATAATTTATAAAAATAATAAAAGAATATATATCCAAATTTATTTATGAAACAATTTTAATGCCTACATAATAAATCAGCTTACCATTTAGATACTGAATGAATTTCGTGGATTTTCAATCTCTTTATTGTTACTAGTGGCTGTATTTGCGTTTTGTATACTTTCATCACATGCATTTAAAAAATTATTTTTATTTGTTGTCATCATTTCGTTTGAAGAGGAATCGAAACTTGCTGTCAGAAAGGTTTTGAAATCGTTTAAAAGATTTAATATTGGTTTTGCATGAATATTTTGGGACTGAGATAGAAGCGTATTTAATTGTTGAAAACGATTTTGCAAAATTAATTGATTATTAATTGAATTATTATCCTTTACATTTTCAGCATATCCCGTTTGGTTATACATATCACTGCCAAATATTTCCATATGGTTTATACCTCCTAGCGTCGCCATGACTTCAAGCATCGTGATTTTTAAACTGAAAAGGTCGCTGGTTCGTGAAGCATATCCCAGTCGTATAATATTTGTATCAGCCCATAAATAAGGAATAAATTTGGTCGTAACATCTACAAAGTTAATACCGCTTTCAATTTCAATACTGTTACCAAAGTCACATAGAATCGCTTTGTCATCACCATTAATTAAAAAATTTCGAAGTGCGATATCTAAATGTAGAATATTATTGGCATGCAGAAATTCCATGCTGTTATACAAATCTTTCATAATATTGATGCACATGTTGTGAGCATCGATGTTAGGATCTATGGATTTTTTGGTAAGATAAGTAACGCAGTTACCTTGGGATTCAATTCTGCTCAAAATTGCCGGCTCATTATCGTAGTTA
The DNA here is from genome assembly GCA_013816845.1 of Gammaproteobacteria bacterium. Lineage (NCBI taxonomy): Bacteria > Pseudomonadati > Pseudomonadota > Gammaproteobacteria > Gammaproteobacteria bacterium. Next base: position 83,980 of record JACDDU010000005.1, on the reverse strand, counting down.
CATACCGATACTAAATTCACCGGACATTGCATTTGATTATTACTATTGATAAATGCATGACGCAACTTATCCCCAATACGGCCTTCCTCAACGAATGAAGCCCTGACTTTATTACTTAAAGCAATACACTGTTTCATAACGATCGTATCACTACCTTCTTCACAAAGTTTATTTTGAATAAGCAGAGGTAATAAACTAGGTTGAACTTTGCAGATGAAACAATGACCAAAACTACCCGATCCTATTAATTCTCCTGTTGTTAGTGAATTTTTATCAATCACTGTAAGATTAGCTACCAAAGATAAATCTACTGGTTCGGGATTCTGAACGCCCCCAATCACCATACGTGGGCTTAACTTGTTTTGGTTCTTCTTCAGGAAGTTGACCGTATGTGATGGGAGGATTTGGCATGTTCTAATCCTGTAAATGTAAATTATATTTCATAATTATAATTTGCCATTCATAGTTAACTTGATATTTCTTTTCTGGCTCTAGTGCATCAATGTTTTTAGCTATACAAGAAAGACAATAGCGCTTAGCTTGATAGAGAATTTTATAATCAAATGAATCTTGGCTTAAGTGCATTAATAACTCTTCATATCTTTTCCACTTGTTACCAAGTTTAGTCAATATATCCTGAAGTTGTTTCTTATCAGCTATATCTAGTTTGCAGACAAAATCGAATGTCGTCACTAATAGCTGGTCAACAGCTTTAAGAGAAGGAAAGTCGCTAACGAAACCACTAACATACTCATGTAATTTATTAATTTCATACGATGTATACGCCAATCTAGATATAAAGGGGAGCTTTCCAGATCTGTTTTCTTCCGGCTGAAATATCTCAGTATCAAATTCGCGTACATTCATGGCGATTTTATTCCTGGGAACATGATTTTATTTGATATTTTAATATAGAAGAAATATTTAATAAAAAAAACACATCAAATTATTGATTGTACTATAATATCTTCTAGCCTCATCTAATCAGATTTGTTTAACATCAGATCATCATTATATCAATATTGGTCAATTTTTTAAGCTTAACAAGGCCTTTAAGTATATTTTCTGAAATATAAAACTTTCCCTAGCACGCTTATTATTCATGCTAAATCAATCCATAACCCCCAATGAATTGATTAGCTAGTTAAATGATCTAATGGAATGTAGCAATTGTTATTAGATTAAGGTCGATATGTTTGTTGATATAACGACAGCCGTTCAGGAACTTCTTTAACATTGGTTGCTACCGAAGGTTTAAAAAAGGCAGATTTATTGTCGCTAACTGTTGAGTGAGTTAACTCAAACTGTTCTTGTCGGGTTTGCTCTACAATAAGAGGAAGTTTAGCGATTAACTTTTCCAGTGCAAAAGTTTGGACTTTTTGAAACGCTTGAATAAAATAATTGTCATCAATTTTGGCTTTCATTGAATCAACACAAACCAATAAGCCCATTTCAAGTAAAGTATTCTGTAAATGTTTTTGGAATAAATCGGGATTGATGTCCGGATCGAGGCTAAAACCCTGCAAACCTACATTTAAAATAGATTTAGCTTTAAGGTTGTCATCAAAAAAAATATCCACGTCGTTCGGATTCTTTAAATCGATAGAATGATATTTTGCTCCCTTATATGAGAATTGCATTGCTTTCCAATAGGCGTATTGATCCCGCCAGCCAATATGCTCTTCTTTAGGTAAAGCGAGAAGTTCTGTTATAATTTCTTCTCTGCTAAGCTTCGTTTCGGAAAAGTCATAGTATTTTTTAAATCGCAAAGAAGTTCTTTGTTCTAATTCTTTAATCGTATCTGGAGCATCTGGACCAAAAGTACGTAAAATAATGGAATAATTAACTTGGTTATTATTTAAGTAGTCAATCAAGGTTATAAAAGAAGTAAATACTTTATTATGTTCACTTAAGCTCACACTCAGTTGTTGAAAAAGAATATTAGCTTCATTGTACTTTTCTTCACTTAAGGCTTTACAGGCATTGATTACATTTCGATAACAAGCTAAACGCGCTGGTTTAATCTTATCGTCATTTGTGTCACCCGGAATGAGGCAGGTATCAACAAAATCTTTATAAGTCATTTCTTCTTTATCAACTTCCCACTGTGCTTTAATCGTTTCAGCAATCATTTCGTAATTAGCTGATTCTTCGTCTTTACCCCTTAATTGATCGGCTGAAATGATTGTACCGTTAATATCAACGAATAGGCGATAATGTACATGACTTGAATTTGGCATTGCTAATTTTCTTTCCTTTGTCCATAACAATTATTTAAAATATTTGCTAGCTTAAATGATTTAATTTACGAAGACAATTTGTCCTATTCACTTGATGTAGACGCAGCAATAATAATATTGTTATCTCATCTCCCTTTTTTAAAAGAAGAAATTTTAAGGACTCATATATTTTTTCGTGAACTTGTGGGTAGGTTGATAATTTTAATTTCACAATATTGCAGGGCTATTAATGAACGTACCACTTAATGCGAGCTTACGACTTGTTTAACTTTATGGGTTTATTATTTAGATTAATAGACGCTGAGCCTGTAATGGGTTGCATATTACTTTATCAAAAAATTTTTCAACATTCGCATTCAAATTTATAGGCTTATCGCGGTCTCGAGGTAGAGGCTTTTACCTACCATTAAAGGCAGTTGAATGTCTCTATTACGCAGAAAAAAAATAACATTCCCGCTGGATGCGGGAATGTTATGAGGCACACTAAATTATTCACGTGCTTATATGGATCGCTCTACACACTACCATTTTGGCAGATTGCATTGATAGGTGAATTAAAAGGATCGTAAGAGCCGTGATTTGGACCAAAGAATCCTAAATAGCCGGGATTTGTTTTGCTTACCCAACCAGGTTTTGTGCTGATAAGTAATTTATTCTTATCTAAGACTTTAACGTTACTGAATACACCGTTATCGATAATAATTTTAGTTAAGTCAATGCCGGTTGCACTAAAGTCTAATAAGATAGGGGCGCTAGCAGCGTACACATCATAACCTAGCCAATAACTGCCGGAACCCTGTTTGCGCTGAGAAAGACAAGTCTGCGCGGGATCTGCTGTTTTTTCTACTTGGATGTAACCATTAACCACCGTACTCGTCATGGGAACATAAATCATGTTCTCAGTGGCAGACTTAATGGGGTTAATGGTTTTGTTATCAGAGCTTAATACACCAATTTTAGCTAAAAATTGATTGCCCGGATTAACGACTTGAGCTAAAGCATAAGCCCATGCGTCTGCAGCCGCTGTCACATCAGTTAAAACCATGGGTGTGCTAGGGAAGAAATAATCCTTTCCAGTGTTATCAATAAGCCTGAGCTGGATTTTATCACCTGCCTTCAATGTTGAATCCAGTGTTGCGCGGCCTACTGTTTTCCAAGTTGCATTGACAGCAGCGGGTAAATGAACAAATTGAGTACTTACTCGATTTGATGTTTGACCTTCCTGAACTGTTAAATTAACCGTCACTTGCTGCTGTGCATTAATATTTGCAATCTGCAAACGCGCTTTTGCACCTTGACCATTGAGCAATTGATAAGGCGCTAAATTTTCTGCGTCGATGGTCCAGTTATAACTTAAATTAGTACCTACTGAAGTACTTGCATCTAATTGCAATTCAGTGGGTCCCGTTACTTGCGCAGGCAAGGGGCTAATAACCGCTTTAACATTAACGGGAGGATTAGTATCGGGTGAGAATAGGACATCGATACAGGAGTGAAAACGCTCATAAGTATTTTTATTACGTCCCCATTCCGCATAAATTACTGAACGATTCTTACGGGTAGGTACGGTGCAAGTTGTAATGAATCGATTGTTAGCTTTATCGGGAACAACATTAGGATTTGCATTTGGCGTTTGATCATTGTATTTAAGATTACAAAAAGGCGTTGCTTCAAAGTCGTTCCAAGTTAACTCTTTCTTAGGATCAAATTGAAAATTGGGTTTGGTAATCCAATAGACAAACTCTTCAGTATCGCCAAAATGGTTACCCCAAGAAATATTCCAAGTAAATTTTTGCTGGCCACCTGCGATAAGAGTCGTCGGCCAATCGTTGGCTCTATCCCACGGTGTTTTGCCACCGCTCCACATTTCAGAGGCAAATCCACAAACATATTTAGGTAATTGCTCGATTGTTTTCGTCGAATGGCCAATGGTATGGGTTAAGACTGCCATAAAATTGTAAACGCTATTATCCATCGTGCCATCTTCTTTGGTCATAATAGGTCGACATTTTTCATGCGTCATTTTATCTTTATAAATTTCATCTGGCTTACTTTCAACGCCGCAAAATTGCTCACGAGAAGCTGGGCTTTCAATGACTCCGTGGGCAAATGTTGTAACTGAGGTTAATAATAATGATAAACAAGAAAAGAAAATGAGAATAACTTGTCTGATTGAGTGCATATTTTTATATCCATATAAAAAATTATTTATAAACGAAATTGTGACGCTATTCAAATGCTATCTAATTAAACCATAAAATGATAAGGATAAGGCAAAAAAATAGTGTGAAATGAAGAAAATGTTTCATTTTAAGTTCATACATAAAGTATATTGGATGCATTCTTATAACGCGTAGCGTGTTGATCTTACCATCTGATTGAATGTCACAACATGACTTTATATATATGCCGAGAGTATCGGCGCTACTCCTCGATTAGTGCGGGTTATTGGGTACCGTTGTGCTTTAAGTACCTTGCCTTGCAATGACGATTACTCATTTATATTCGAAATCAAGGTTCTAAATTAAAAATAACACTATTAATCAATTATTTACTATACTTAACCCGCAATAAGCTTACTTTAACCATCACCGCTTCTCCATCATCTATAATTTAATTAATAATTTCAACTTGATGATGCTATTTCTATGGCAATGATTATTATCGGCTCCGGACCCGCGGCACTTGCATGTGCATTAGCGTTATTAAGGTTAAACCAACAAGTTATTTTAATAACAAAACAAAAGTTACAAGATAGAGGCGATTTCATTCGTCCTCAACGCACCACTATGCATCCAGAAACAATTGCTGTACTCAAAACTTATTTAGTTAAAGAAGTAAATGGTGCAAGACGTTATCTTGATGCAATTACGCAATCAAATACCTCTCAGATTAAAGATGTAGAAAGATATCTTTTTGATCAGATTCAACAGTATGCGGATAACATCATCATAAAAGATCATATTCATGAAATTCTCAAAATTGATTTAGAACAAAAATACCTTCTCATTGAAAATAATAATCGATATGACTTTCAATATTTAATTATCGCAGAAGGTTCAAGAAGGGAAGTCATCCAAACTCATTTATTAGGATATGGGTTCCGGGTCACAGATATGGGGCTAGATTACCGTCATCCTTATCACGCCACTATTTCACTCAAACAGTCTTTTACTTTTTCTAATCCTCATCGTTCTTTAAAATCATTAGAGCAAGATCACTATCAAGTTGGAGATTTAGCTTTATTACGTGCTCATGGTTGGGAAGAAGAATATCCACCGCTCACTTATTCAATGAAGGGGGAGAGAGATAATGAAGTGGTTGTAACAGGGGAGATTCCAAAATTAATTTATGACATTGAAGATAAAAATATAAAACGTAAACTACTTGTTGCATGGGCCAAGACAGTTCTTATGATTCAAATGAATATTGAAACGAGTGAATTAAATATTAAAGAAACGACAAAGCATGATTCGAAAAAATTGAATTTACGATGTATGGATTTTAAAACGAATGGTATGCAACAAGTCGAACCCGGCCATTTAGCGAGTCAAGATCATGGTCAAAAGATTAATGGTGGGGTTTTTCTTCTAGGCGACGCACTTATTGCTTCGTTTTATCCGCGCGGGTATGGTTTAAATTATGCCATTCAGTTAGCGGATTATTTAGGGCAATTGATCGGTGGTCAAATTACTTATGCTGACTATTGTCATAAAGAGGAAGAATATCGTAACAATGCAATAAACTTGAGTAGAAAAGATATTATAGACGGACAAAATAAACGAATTGAAGAATTACAGGGTTTAATAACTGATCTAGAAAAAGATGCGGCAAGCGCACCACCAGAATTTCAAGCTATCATTGGTGCTAAATTATATGAAAATAAATCTATATTATTTCCTAAACTCGAAACGCTGAAAATAGATCCTGATGATAATCATAGTCGTGAATTAATCGATAAATTAAAGAAAATATCGAATTTACCGGTGTAACATTTATTTTAAGTAAGTACGATTTTTATAAAAAAAGCCTGCCATTAATGCAGGCCAATTTCTTTTGCCTTAAGTTCGATGTATAGAAATATTTCATACGCACATCACCGTGGCCAAATCATTCAATTCAGTATTACTCAATGAGTAAGCACGTATTAACCTCAACTTAAAAAGACTTTTGGTCTTAACTATAAAAAAATTGTATAGGTAATATAATCAAATACTATTATACCGCCACTTCATGTTTATTTAATATGCATGCTGTTGTTTAGTACTATAAAATTTATGAATGAAGGAGATTTTATGCATTTTTACAAAGTAATTTTACTTATATTATTTGTTTCGATGAAAGCTTATGCGTTAACGCCCCCTAAATATTGTCCTAGTGTGCGTGCTATAGAAACAGTTGGCGTAAGCGTAGCAAAGCAACAAGACAATTCAAGCGCAAAATGGATTGTCTATAATCCCAGCTCACCCTACGACACGGATTCATTATGGACATTTGTCATGGCGACGGACAAAAATTTTGATAATGAGGCTGAAGCAATTAAATTTGCAAGAGAGGATATGTCATCATTACAGCCATTTGGCGGCGTTAATCCAGATAACAAAAATAGTAAATTCTATTGTATTTATTTGTCTAATAATTTTTGGGCAGTAGCAGTTAGTCCAGCGAAAGATCCACAGGCTGCATTGAGTAGTATTTTAAGTTTACACTTTAAACATAAGTAACACTGTTATGGGAAATCCAATAGGCCCTATTGGATTTCATCTGGTTAGCTATATGCTAATTCTTTTCAAAAAAATATATAAACCTTCAGTATCATCATGGTGGCTAAAGATTATCTCGGTAGGATTGATTTTCTTTTGAAACATGTTAATGTTCACCTATCATTCGATCGTACTTTTAAATACTCTAGGAAAACTATGATAAATTTTTACAAAGGTTTGCTAACGCTATTGACGATCGCTGGTGCCGCCCCTGCACTTGCAGATATTTGCCAATCTACTTACAATGAAAAAAAGTTTTCACAAGTGACAATTGATTATAAACAATTTGTACGATGTTCTTATAAAGATAGGCAATTTTATGAAATAGCTGGTGACTTTTCTCCCATCGACGGGCCTTGGGATTTTTATCCAGCGTTTAAAATGGATATATGTTCATCCGCAAATAGTAAAGACTGTGTTTATAAACGAAATAAATAATTTGCGCATAGGGTGGATCGTATCCACGAGCATTAAATAATTAAGATGCGAGGGAAAGGCATTTTGATGAGTGCAACATATATTTTATTTTTACAGATTTAACAAAGTAATCAGTTTAAAGTGAAGTGTAAAATGGGACTTTCTAACTCACGTTACTTACCTGCTTTACATTTCATCTCATTCGCTAACGGTAATGAAAGAAGTTTCTAAGGTAACCAAAGATTAAATTTCAAGCATTCGCTCTTAAAAATTAATAGCAAAATGGGCGCATGTAAGCCATGCAAGTTGACTACGCGCACTATGAGGATAGATCTAGCCTGATTATTTGCAATTATATTTTGTAGGGTCGGAAAGTGTGATGAGTGTGATCATTGCATCACTTAAAATTTACCTCTGTAAAAAAATAATCAAAATTCAAAACTTGAGCTAGTTTAACCAAAATTTATTGTTATTATTAGAGGCAAAATATGTTCCAAAGAAATTGTGTAACAATTCAGAATCAAGAACCGCCTCAGAAGGTTATAACTCAATTCTTGACCCCCGTTCCCCTGTTGACTGATTTCGTTTTGTCAATTTTACCCGCAGACCAAATTAATTTTGTTCACCTGCAAATGAGTCAGCATCATTATCATTTTAAACTTGCTAAACATGGATGCATTGCAGATCCCAGAATTGATTTAACAGCCTCTGTACTCATTGATCATGAAAATCATGCTTATGCTGTCTATCCTAATGCAGTGGCGGGGATGGGAAAAAGTAAAGTTAAATTTGTTCAAGATGTTGATTCGTTTGAATGGTATGTAGTAAAAAAATTCACGTATAAACCTACAAACGAAATCGAAATGTTAAAAATGAATAATAGATTCGTATCCTATTTAGAAATAGAACCAAAAGCAAATCAGAGTAATATGACCTCAACAATTTATAATATGCTTTATCATCTGGGTTTTATAAACGGTAAGTATTATGTAATACAAAAATTAATCGATGGAGAGTCTTTGTTAGAATTATCTTATAATATCATGTACTCAAATTTATCTGAGAAAGTTCAAAGCGCGCTTGGTATTGTTTCCAGTATTGAAAAAGTTCATAGAAAAAATATTATTCATAGAGATATCAAGGGTGGTAATCTAATGTATGACCAAAAAAAACAGAAGTGGAACCTCGTAGATTTCGGCGAATCTCTTGATCGAAAGAATCTGCCATTTAATGGAAAAATGACTGATTGTCCCGGAACGGAAGGGTTTGATGCACCTGAAACTTCACCTGAATTTTACAACCGACATGGCTATACATTGCCATCCTATAAGTCCGATATATATTCTTTGGGTATTGTTTTTAGAAAATATATCTTTTGTGATGAAGATGAGCTCGTTAATTCAAGTGAAGGTAAAATAATATTATCATTATTAACCAGTATGACGCATATAACGGCAGCCTTGCGACCTAGCCTTGAGGATATTAAAAATAAATTTCAATGCATTTTAGACAAAACAAATCATGTAAAGAATACATTGGCCCAAGCTTATTCTGTTGACCAAGCCTCATCTAAATTAAACTATTTCACTATTTTTAATCAATATCCAAAAACATTGCAAAAAACTCATGAAATAAGATGTTCTGATCCTCAATTTACTCATACCTAAAGATGTGGAAAGATTAAAGAAATTAGCAAAATGATAATGACTCATTGAACGCGCTCATTTACTTTGAATTCGATTTCTTTTGTTATTAACAACATCCAAACAGCCTAGGGCCTACTGGTTAAGTAACACCTTAGCTGGAAACTATTTTAAAACATGTTTTGTCGAAGGTAACAAAAATTTGAGTGGTAATGTTCGAAGAAAACGGTCTCTTTGAGAGCGGTAATATGGATATTAATTGAAACATGCTAGTTAAATTACCTTAACTTAATCTAATTTTTTATTTAATAGAGATGATTTTATAATTTCTAAAAGTTCGTAGAGACTTGTTTTCGATTTCAACAATGTTTTGTAAGTATAGTGTCCAAAATCTTCTGGTAGTTCAAATGCTGAAAAAACGATAATTGGAATATTCTTTTTGCTAAGCTCTGGTAAAAGCTGAATCCCAGAACCATCTGGTAATGATAAATCAAGGATAACTAGATCAAATCGCTGTTCATCTAAAGTAGCTTTAGCTGCCTTTAAAGTAGTCGTGCCGATAACATTTGCTTCTTCTTGAGCTAAATTTGCTATGACTTCTAGTAAATCTACTTCATCTTCAATTAGTAAAATATTAGGTGATTTTTCCTTGACGTAATTTTTGATTAGTTGAATATTATTAAGAACGCGTTCGAGATTAATTGGTTTATCCATCCAATCTACAATTGAGATAGCGCTACCGTTTAATGTATCAGAATTTTTTTCGTTAGTAAGTGAAGTTGCGATGATGGGTAATTGGGCAGCAGTATATTGAACTCTGAGTTTTTTAAGAAAGGAGATCCCATCGACATCAGGCAAAGCTAGATTTATCATTAAAGCATCAATATGATTTTTATTTAAAATTGTAAGAGCATCTTGGCCGGTGTGGGTAATAATGACTTTATATTCATTTTTTTCCAAAAATTCTTTTAATTCCTGTGCGATTTCCATTTCATGACAAATCAATAATACAGGAATTTTATCAAAAAATAATTTTTGCGTAGGCGAGTTTGTAACGAGTGGTAATTCGAAAAAGAAAGTTGTTTGTTTGTTTTTATTTAATCGGAATCCTATATATCCGTCAAGCCTTTCAATAATATCTTTGCTAATACTTAAACCGAGCCCTGTGCCTGTTTGTTTGCGGGCTGAATTGGTATTCGCCTGCGCAAATTTATTAAAGATACTTGCTTGAAATTCTTCGGGAATCGCCTCACCTGTATTGGTGACAGAAACAATGATTTTGTTATCATGTTCGTTAATATTTACCGCTACTATTCCTGCAGGTATAGAAAATTTGATTGCATTGGATAATAGGTTAGTAATGACTTGCACAAGTCGGTCATGATCAGCATTGACAGTCCCTCTTGCTTGCTCATGTAATTGAACGCTTATACCAAATTGTTCAGCGTAAGATTGGTTAGCTATAATTGCTTCGTTAACTAATCTGCCAATGTCGCAAGGTGTTATATTTAATTCCATCTTTCCTGATTCAATTTTAGCAACATCTAAAATATCGTTAATTAAACGAATTAATCTTTCACTATTTTGTTTGCCAATCTGTAATAACTTTTGTGCTTTTTCCGGTAAAATGCCACCGACGCCAGCGACTAATAAGGAGAGCGACCCTTGAATTGAAGTAAGTGGTGTTCTAAGCTCATGACTGACAACTGAAATAAATTCATTTTTCATATTTTGAATTTTTTTCCACTCAGTAATATCTCTGCTAATACTACATGCACCAATTACATTGCCTAATTTATCTTTCAAAGGTGATATCGTTACTGAAATAGGAATAACATGACCGTCCTTATGTTTCCTTTCTGTTTCTAAATACCGTACCCCTTTCCCTTGTCTAATTTGTTGTTCAGCTTCGCGAAATTCATTTAAACGATCCGGTAGAAAAATAAGCAAGATAGATTTACCGATGACTTCATTGGCATGATAGCCATATAAATGCTCGGCTCCTTCATTCCAGCTTGTAATGACACCTTCTAATGATTTACTAATGATTGCATCATCGGTAAATTCTACAATGGACGCCCACTTTGATTGAACATATTCGATTCTTTCCAATTCAGCATTGCTTTTTTTGAGCTCGCCATTCAGTTTTTCTAATTGCCAAGGAGAGGGAATTTTTAATAAGACCGGCAGAAGGGGCCAAAGTAAGATAGCTGTAATAAATGAAACAGCGCCAGTAAAAGCAAGTATCAAGGCTTCCAATCCATACAAGGGGTACCATAAGGTGACGATAGACATCACATGCGTGAAACCACACGCCAGAATAAATGCACCAAACAACACAAAAATCCATTTAAATCCCATGTCTTTTCTTTTCAAGATAAGATAGATTAATGCAACTGGAATCATAAAATACGAGAGTGCAATAACACCGTTACCTAAGACCATAGTCCACAAAATACCGGGGCGCCATAGTAGACACATGCCATGAGGCATAAAGCCCTGAATTTGAAAAAATCTATCAATAAAATCCACCTCTTTCTCCTTGGGCGTAATTTCCTATCAATCTTCTGCATTTCGCTTTTTGAAAAAATTTATAGGTTGATTCAAAAATTGAAAAAAGTTCGATTATTCTAGCTTACAAATAGTTCGTAGCTAAAGACCAAATTGAACGTCTAGACTAATCCATCATATTAGATGGTTAATTCTCTCTCATCTAGGATTTAGATTCAAATCAAGTTGAAAAGGCGGTTTGGAGAAGCTCATAATATCGACTTAAAAATTTTGGTCTTTTCGTTAACATTGGATGATATATATGAACTTCATTTTATTGATAGGTGCCATTTTGGGGTTGTTGTCAGTTATCATCGCAGCTTATGTTGATCACTATTTAGGATTGCATTTGACCGGTAAAAGCTTAAACGGCATGTTAACTGCGCTGCGCTACCATCAACTGTATGCCATTGTTATCTGTATAATAGGTTTATCATTACCAGGGCAAGTTAGTGATCGAATTAAGTTTTGGCTGACAACTTCTGCTTACACATTTTCACTTGGAATTTTATTATTTAGTTTTAGTATCTATCTTTCATCTATATTTCATATTCGAGGGATAGTCTACCTTACCCCCGTTGGCGGCGTATTGTTGATGACAGGATGGGCGCTTTTGATAAGATCAGCTTTGTGGAAAATGAAATAACCCTTTTTATTTACTAAAACTTTTGTTAATTAAAAGAGTTCAAAACACTTTCAATTATCACTATACTATCGAGTTCATTATGATTCGTATTGATTAATATCAGGCGACAGTGTAATTGCGTATATAAAAGTTATATTTTAAATGATGAAATTTTGCAAAGGATGATGCAATGAAAAGAATTTTTAAATTTGCTATCTTGTTTTTATTTAGCTCTACGTGCTCTGCTAATGTTTTTTCAATTCAAAAACCTACATGGTTTGCAAAGTTTGACGCAGGTTTTGCCTGGAGTAGTAATTCAGGAATTTCCAATCCAGACCCTTCTTTTTGGGATGCAGCTAATCAAGGTTACGATGCAAATTTAGGAAATCGTAGTTTTGCATCAATAGGCCTGGGTGCCACCTTAAATGAATATTTAAATTTAGACATAGACTATACCCGTTACGCGACTTTTAATTATCAACAATATCAAACAGGGTCTAGCGTAACACCAGGCTTTAGTGGAAATGCGCGCACACGCTTTTTTGATTTAAATGTACAAAGTGTTTTACTTAATTTAACCGCACATCCCAATCCTAATCAATTTGGACTCCATTTCTATAATTTGGTTATCTATCCCTTTGCAAGTTTGGGAGCGGGCGTAGGTATCAATCGCATGAGTAATTTTCATACGGTTGCATATAATACAGTAGCGACTTCGGGCGTGGTTTCTTCTCTTGGTAAAGATACCACCCAAAACACTTTTGCATGGCAAGGATCGTTGGGTCTCACCTTCGCGCCCGTCCAAAGTTATCTCGCAGCGGATATTGGTTATCGTTATTATGATGGCGGAGATTTTCAAAGTCCCAATCAAATAATGGCAAATTCACCCTTCGAAGCCGGCACCTTAATTTCAGCGCCGCGATGGCAAGGTAAATTAAAAACCAATCAAATATTTCTTGTTATCCGATTCTTAGCCACATAGCTTTAAGTTACATTTGCATTCCATGTAACCCAGGGTAATTTTAGATGGATATTTTCCTGGGTTACCTGAATTTTCTTGATCATTAAAACCTTCTTCATCCTACAAAAATAGTACTTAAATCTACTCCATATCATTGAGTAAACGTTTTGTATTCATTAGAAGCATTTGAATGGCTTTCATTATTTTCTTGAATAGAATTGGGCGTTTTACCCATATTACTTTGCTTATAAATTGAAAAAATAAAGTTTGAATGAGGGGGCTTATTTACTTTAAGCGCATAATAGGGATTAAAAGAAAATGGCTCTTCCATAAAAAAATGATAATAATTGAGATAATATTGCTGGGCTTTAGACAGAGTTGAAAAATTTTCTTGAAGCACTTTTAAATCAAGATTGGCTGCTAAACTTATACTTCCATTATCAAATTGGGTTTTAGGATCTGCGGGATTTAATTCTTTTTTTAATACATGTTGATAACCTGCTTTTTGTAATATTGCTGGAATACTGCTTGCAGCCTTATTACTTCCTCCACGATAAATTAAAAATCCATCTTCTGTTAAGAGACGATGAGCTAAATCAAAAGCTTTGAGTAAGCGTTCTTCACCTAACCATGGAAAGCATTCGAAGTAAATGAAACTAAATCTTTGTGGGGGCAAGGCACTACATTGATTTTCGTTGGTGATATCAATTACAGCATCGGGAGCAACTTGAGCATCGATATCAATCGTATAAAAATTATGGGGCGTTCGGATTGATGGAGTGGAATCAGAATCCTCAGACCATCCGCCGCCTACAATAAGAGCAGCACCTTTGAACTGGCTTATATCTCTGGGCATAAAATACCTATTTTTTTTATTATTATTTTTAAAATTCTGGCAAGGTGAAACGAAGTGTAATCCGAAAAAGCGTTTTATCGCAAACACTTTCCTCAAGGATATGTACTTCCTACTAAGGTCCCATAATCTTTTTTCGCGCAATATCAAAACGGGAAAGGGGGGAATTATATTCGTTCATGCGAGCTTTCGCATCATTGCGAATGGAGTTGATTTTTTCGGCCGATAAATCATAGATTGTTATATAATCTTCAATCGCCTCTTTTACATCATTTATCGACGGAACAGGTCCACGTTCTGGATGATCGTAATGCTTAAAGTTTGGAACTTTTTCATACTTTTTCATATCATGCGGATTCAACGACAGAGCTTCTTGTAAAATATATAAAGATAATAATAATTGCGGTACGCAATAGGTCGTCAGTAATTGCCTTAAATGTTTTTCATCTTTATTACCAGCAATCCAACTTGATTTTTCTAGTATTTCCACACAAAGATAACCTTTTATCATATGACCCAACAAAAAATCCTTTGCAATGGCAAGATCTGCATAGGCTAAAGCTTTTTGATAATACATGTTATACCACTGGAAGGGCTCCGTTTTGAGACATAACCGACCTAATTGATACAAAGCTAAGCAGGCTTGTGAATCATGAAATTGGGCTACATTTTCCAATAATTTTTTGTATTGCGCAGGATTGCTTTCACCTAATGATAAAGCCCATGCTAACTTTTGTTCGGTATTAGAATATAATTGCTGAAATAAATGAAACAGTTTAGACATCGGTCTTCCTTAACATTGTGCTTGAGATTTGCACTAGGTTAAAGGGATTAAAAAGTTTGTCAATGCTGTGAGAGTAAGTTAGCGCACCTGACCCATAATTATCTGAGTTTAATCGCCGTCACTACCCTAGACAAAAGGAGAATTTATGGCGATTTTTAAGATTATTCTACTTTACCTAAGTTAAGTGCGTTTGGTTTTTTTATGATAAGGAGCACAAATTTTAACGCAAAGTATGCCGCTTAGAAAAGTAATCCGGTGTGATTCAAATATTAAGCGTCATTTGGATTTCGTCCAAAATTCTCGAACATTTCATCGATTATTGAATGTGAACATTATCAATGATTGCGCCAGCCTTATTACCAAAAATGCCTTCATAATAACAAACCCATCGGTGACGTTCAGCCTCATAAACAGGACTAATTTGCGCGGGAAGCAAATTCGACTGGGTAAGATAAAAATAAGCTTTATCATGCGCATCACGGGCGTCTTTTGCATCAAAAGGAGATAAATAAAAAAACCATTTATTTTGCGTATCAAAATAATTGTAGTCTTGCGCAAACCATTTATCGCCACCTCTGGAAATGTTTAAATGCGCAGCATGCAATGCCAAATGCCCAGGACATTTTTTAGGAGTAAATGCATGCCCTGCATGAACAAAGATCATGGTAAAAATAATTAAAAATACTTTTGCTTTCATGTTTATTTCCTATTCTCATCAAGTTTTTTAGGGAAGCTCTGATTGCCATAAACATTACACTCATTTTTTGAAAACCGTAAGAAAGCACTAATTTTATATTAAGTAACTAAAATGATACTAAGTAACCAAGAGAGTGATTAAGCAGGACGATCTATCTCTTAAGTCATAACGAAAGGTTCACAATTTTTAAAGCAAAAGAAGGCGTGTGTTATGAAGTTGTTAAATGTGTTATCAAGTAAAAAACTTTTTTAATAACATAGAAGTACTTTACAATCATCTTTGTAAATATCTTATAATTAAACCACAAAGCAATCTAACAAGATGAACGTACGCTAATTAAGGAAAAAAATGAATAATAGGTATGAAGAAGAGGTAACTTACGAACAACTGCGTGAAAAAGCACTTAAAGGATGTCAAATGATTGACGGGGTGTATCTATCTTCAGCCATAGCGGTAAGGGCTACGGGTTTACATTCAATATCAGCTCCCTTTAGGAAAAATTATTCGGCTTTTGAAAAATGCAATCCTCATGATATTACAAAAGTAATCATAGAAATTGCAACCAAATTAACTCATTTAGACGAATATTGTAACAATGGTTATAAATTTGCATTACAACTGTTAGATATGGCCGAACGAAGCCCATTGGTAACAGACTCTAAAACCAAAAAACATCATCATTTCTTTTTTAAATCGTGCTCACAAAAACTTCAAGAGTGTCACAACAACATTGTTAATTGGGACGTAAAAAAGCAGATAAAAAATGAAGAGCTAAGAGTCATGCAAAAGAAAATTTATGGAAGATAATATTGAACAGTTATAGATTCAAACATGTAGTTTGAAATGAGTGTTGAGTAAAAGCGAGTCTCAGTATTTCCCCTTAAAGCCGTACAAGACTCGCTATTATTTTATACTACACGATAATCACAATTCATCATCTCAATTTAATAATAGGATAAACCCAGTTAAAGCGTATCCGGTAAATCTTCCCTCTCTTAAAATTTAATAAAAAGTTCTGCATAGTTTGACTTTTATTTGAGAAGAGACTGGGCTATGCAAAATGATCCGGATAATTTTAAAAGTGAGTGATTAGACCCTGATAAATGGACCACGTCATTGAATGTCGTTAGAATGCTCCCGTTGTGCGGACGCCAGTAAATCTACTCCAAGATAAAAAAAATAGATAAGAGTTAAAACGTTAAAGCCCGAGAACAACGGACACCAAGGGCTTCATGCTGAAGGTCAGTGTTTTGAGAGCCGCCGGCCGCTACGAAAGTTTGGGACCACGCGACGTCATTGGAACCAGAGAATTGGGTGGAACTCCAGTACTTGCCAGAGAGCCCACCAAAACCGAAGCGAACCAAATTCGTACTTATATTTGCAAGTCCCGCACTGCAATTCCCGGCTTGACCTGCTCCTCCCATTTGGCAAATAGCCGGTAGGTACCAATCGCCAGCTGCAGCTCCACCGTTGGTACTGTTGTAGCAATTTACAGCGGCACTAGCACCAATCCCGCCAGTATTTTTAATAATACTCGTATTGGCGAGACCGTCTGTCTTACTTGTAGCGCTCGTTATAACACCATTACCCCATTGAAAAGAGGGTAAATTATTTGTATCAATAACTTGGACCGTTGAGCCAGAGACCGCCCAGACCAAATAACTGTTCACGGTAAACGCTAGTGCCGTTGTCGGTGGTGAGGTAATATTATCACCTGTCACAGTAATGCTCCCTTGTGCAACGTAAGGGGCAGTTGAAGTAAATGTTAACGTGCACGTGCCACCATTGGGTGATATGGCGGTACAACCCGTTGCATCTTGTGTCACACCGGTCCAGCCCCCCGGGAGCATTGCCGCAACATTATAGGCCGTATAGATCGTCCCGGTATTGGTCACCATAAGACTTCCAGAAGCACCATTCACTGGAATTGTTCCCGTTAAGGACACAGTAAGGGTAGTATTATTGGTCACACAACTCACGCTCACATTCGTAATATTCGAACTACCAATAGTGCCGCTACCATTGGTTACGGTACAAGTCTGCGCTAAAGGCTGAGTCAGCACTGTCACATTATAGGTGCTGCCTTGAGCAACAGGCGTAGAAAACGTAAAGCTACCGTTACTACTGATTGGGGTCGAATTAATACCGTTATTTTGGAGTGTCACGGTGCCGCTAAGTCCCGAAACACTACCTCCTACGGTACTCGTATTAGTGGAACACGTGACTGCGACATTGGACACATTGGCGCTCCCCATGGTACCTGAGCCATTTGCGACACTGCACGTTTGAGTTGCGGGTTGAGTAAGCACTGTCACGCTGTAGGTGCTGCCTTGAGCAACAGGCGTGGAGAACGTAAAGCTACCATTACTGCTTATAGGGGTCGAATTAATACCATTATTTTGGAGTGTCACGGTGCCGCTAAGTCCCGAAACACTACCTCCTACGGTGAAAGTATTTGTGGAACACGTGACGGTGACATTAGATACATTGGCGCTTCCCATGGTACCTGAGCCATTTGCGACAGAGCACGTTTGATTTTCGGGTTGAGTGAGCACTGTCACGTTATAGGTGCTACCTTTAGTTACAGGCGTCGAAAATGTAAAATTACCGTCGGTGCTGATCGAAGTCGAATTTGTGCCGTTATTTTGCAAGATGACCGTGCCACTCAAACCTGACAGCGTTCCTCCCACAGAAAATTCAGTCGTACTACTTGCTGCGATGCTCGTAGACGTTGTGCTGCTTGCGGAAAATAAACAGTATCCATTTGGTGTTGGGGTACAACCGGCTAAGGCATAGTTTGGCGTATTCACCTTTATCCCTACTGATGGGTAAACATGATTGGGAATCGTCGTACTGATACTTAAATTTAATGCCGAAACAGTGTAATTTTGACAGGAAAAGGGTCCGGCTCCGTTAAGGCATAACGTTAAGCTTAGATTAGCAGGTGCACCTGTTGCCGTGACATTAAAGAATTGACCGGAGCCTGCGACCGTTATTGGGCTCATACCCATCGCGAATAATGCACAAAACAAGAGAGAAATTCGTTTCATTAGATATCTTTATCCTATTGCAAAGCAGCAAAGGCGCATAACACACACATTGTTTAATGATTGTAATCTGACTTTTCTACATTCCGACAGAAAGAACGATTGCATTCGCATATACGTTCCCCGTCTTTAAGTTATTTAACACTTGGCTACTACTTGCTTTAAAATGACCTTGTCCTAGATAAAAAAAGCGATAGCCAATCTCAATAGGAATTTGACCAAAAGCATGATTGATTTTGAGGCCGATCCCAATTGTCGCGCTGAAAGTGGTTGTTGTATTACTAGAGAAAGGCTGTTCGGGTATTGTAACTCCCCCATCAAGAGAGTTTTCTGTAAAGCTATTGACGCGCATAAAATTCGGACCGACACCGCCATCAATACTGAGGGCATAGTTAGGAGAATTTAAGTTAAGAGCTGATTTGATCATTGCGTAAATGGGATAATGATAAAGCTGATAGCTATAAGATAAATTAGTGAATAAATTTTCTTGAATGACGTTACCTGAAACAGACGTCGCAGCCAAATAAAATGCGTTAATACCGTAGCTAATAGTAAACAGATTACTTATTTGTCCATCTATAAAATAACCTAGCCCTACTAATCCACTATTGTTATGGGAATCAGACACAGTGAATGTATCACCGATCAGGTCTTGGATATTAATGTGCTGGGTATTTCCTTGTGTTCCTCGATAGGCACCCAGCTCAAAAACGGGATGTCCGTGCATTAAAGCTGATATAAATGCATTATTCAATTGTGTGCTGTTGATAGAAGGAGATTGAATGTCAGCAAAAACGGATCGGGTATTTAGTAAAATCAATAACAATAAAAAACTTCGATTTCTGTATTTACTAGACAGCATGCTCCAATCCATGAGGTATCATCAATTAGTGTAGCTTTTAATCCAATCATGACGTTATTAGAATAAACTTTGAAAGTCAATGACAAGAGAGGCATTGTCGCGATAAATCCATAGGACCCCATCCAGATAAAATTAACGGGATGTATAAATCGGAATTATTTTATAAAAAATTAGCAGATAAGATTACCCAAAATGATACCTCGCTACTTCCCCTAATTAATTGCAACTCGCCAATGTATGCTGTATTTAAAGCATAGCTTTGCTATGTATTGGTTACTCTAAACAATCTATGCCTATCCATAATATCTTTCTATACTCTTAGATAGGGCCAGCACCCTTTTTACTATTCTTAATTTCTTTAACAAAGTACGATCTCAGTAGCAAAATTCAAATACCGAGAACAATGTTCATATTAAATTTAATCGAATTATAAAAATACATACAAAATATGTTATTGGAATTAGAGCAATAATTTATAAACAAAGCGCAAATAATTATATTTTGTTAAACATTGCAGAACATAAGCCTGTCCGTATACTTTATACTTTAATTTTGAATTTATTTTATAATTATTTCACAATGAAATTACGGTAACAGTACGGTATTTACTTTAAAAAATTAAGAAGGTCAAATATCAGTAAATATATTACTTTTTTTATTATAGGTTTACTCGTCATGATTTCTTCACCTAAGACATTTAGTCAACCCCTACGCGTCATTGTATGGTCAGAGGGTACAGAACCTAAAACGGTTTATCCTAAAGGTATCAATGGTGCAATTGGTGATTTTCTAGCACAAGAAAAAGATTTAGAAGTGACAACTGCAACTCTCACCGATGATGACTACGGCGTCAGTCAATCTAGGTTAAATCGCACGGATGTGCTCATTTGGTTTGGACATAAAAAGCATGATGAAATTCCGGATGAAGTTGCGGATCGCATTAAGCTACAAGTGGAAAATAAAGGGATGAAATTGATTGCATTGCATTCATCACATTTTTCCAAAGCTTTTAAAAGTATTTTAAATCATAGCGGCGCATGGGCAGATTATAGAGATACGGGGGAGTCTGAAACAATTAAAATTGTTGATGCAAAACATCCCATCGCGGAAGGGGTCAGTGATTTTATCATTCCTCATACTGAAATTTATGACGAGCCTTTTCAAGTTCCAGAACCGCAGAGCGTCATCGCGAAAGGAACTTGGGTGAGTGGATCGACGAGTCGTGAAATTATGACTTGGACGGTAGGCAAAGGGTCGGTAGTCTATATCCGAGCAGGCCACGAAGATTACCCCATTTTTTTTATGCCCCCAATGCAGCGACTTATTACCAATGCAGTTTATTGGAAAGCTCAATAATTTATTAATCATGACGAGTAGAAACAAATGAAATATAAACGTCTACGTTTAGGATTAATTGGTGGTGGTATCGACTCAATGATTGGCCCTATTCATCGTTACGCTGCGAGATTAGATAATTGCTATGAATTAGTGGGCGGAGCCTTTAGTCGTGATAAAAATAAATCACTCCATTTAGGAGAAGAATTAGGTCTTGATGAAACGCGTATTTACAAAGATTACCGTGACTTAATCCAGCAAGAAGCTACTCTTTCTCCCCAAGCACGGTTTGAAGTCATAGGAATTTTAACACCTAATGCTGACCACTTTCCAATTGCAAAAGCGTTAATGGAGGCAGATTATCATCTCATTTTAGAAAAACCGATCACCACGCGTTTAACAGATGCCATAGAACTTCAGTGCTTAGCTGAATCTTATAAACGCTTATGCTGTGTAACCTATACTTATGCTGGTTATCCAATGATTAAAGAAGCTAAACACCTTATACAAATAGGTAAAATTGGCAAGGTCAAACGCATCAATATTAATTTTTCTCAAGACTGGTTATTGGATTATGTAGATAAGACTAATAAGCAAGCAAAATGGCGTCAAGATCCAGCGCTTGGCGGAATAGCTGGGACAATGGGTGATATTGGAGTCCATGCATTTCATTTAGCAGAATATATAAGTGGTTTAGAAGTAACAGAAATTGCCGCTGAACTTAATACTTTTGTACCGCAAAGAAATTTAGATGATGATGGTGTTGTTTTATTACACTTTAATAATGGCGCAAAAGGTACATTAAATGCATCGCAAGTTCTGTGCGGAGATAAAGCTAATTTAATGGTTACCGTGTGCGGAGAAAAAGGAACAATATTGTGGGAACATGCGCACGCTAATAAACTTAATCTTTACAGAAAAAATCATCATCATGAAATTTTACATGCTGGAAAAGATAATGCTGATTTAAGTGCAATAACATTACATAATTGTCGATTGCCAGCAGGCCATCCGGAAGGATTAATTGAAGCTTTTGCAAATCATTATCGCAATTTTGCCTTGAGCATACAGTCACTCAAAGAAGGTAGCAAAAGCAAAATGGAGTATGATGATTATCCAAAATTAGCAGAAGGAGTGCGCAGTCTTGCGTTTATCGAAGCAGCCGTCCTTTCCAGTCAAAATAAGGGGAAATGGACGAACCTATTTTAGTTGGCATGGTTGCATAAAAATCAATGCCTGAATTTCGGCGGCACGAATTTATAAATCCACTATAATCATTCGACGGTTTTCGTATTATCAGTGAGATTGAATATGCTAACTTCTAAAAAAATAAAGGAATATTATCAAGCTTTACTTAGTAAAAATTCTGAGTATGAAGGTGTATTTTATGTTGGGGTTAAAACCACGGGTGTATTTTGCCGACCCTCTTGTCCAGCCCGAAAACCCAAATTTGAGAATTGTGAATTCTTTGTAACAGCCAAAGAAGCATTACTGGCTTCTTTTAGACCTTGTCAACGCTGTCAGCCCTTATCACATCCCAACCAAGTTTCACCGATTGTCCAAATGTTAGTAAAAGCGATTGAAGATCATCCCGAAAAAAGGTGGAAAGAACAAGATTTTCGCGCTTTGTCTATCGATGTATCAACTGCCCGCAGACAATTTAAGCAACGTTTTGGCATGACATTGATAGAATATGCAAGAACAAGACGCATGGGATTGGCCCTAAAAAATATTAAAGAGGGTAAAACAATTATTGATGCTCAATGTTCTGCCGGCTATGAATCCGGCAGTGGGTTTCGCGATGCTTTTTCAAGAATTATGGGAGCACCGCCAACACGGGCTAACAATCTTATTTTAAAAGCAGCGTGGTTGGATACTCAACTGGGCCCTATGGTTGCCCTTGCTGATGATACAGGTTTATATTTACTAGAGTTCATTGATCGACGCGGTTTAGAAAATGAAATTAAACGTTTGCGAAAGAAACTCAATGCAGCCATCATTCCTGGCGAAACCCCAACCATTAAAAGTATTGAGACTGAACTCATTGATTATTTTAATGGAAAGAGTTTTTACTTCAAAACGCCTGTGCATTTAATCGGCTCAGCTTTTCAAAAAAGTGTATGGCAAACATTGATAAAAATTCCCCCCGGTGAAACACGCTCATATTTGCAAATTGCAGTCTCATTAAAAAAACCTACAGCTTTTCGCGCAGTAGCACTTGCTAACGGGGCAAATCAGTTAGCTATTATTGTTCCTTGTCACCGCGTCATCAATACTAATGGAGAGCTTGGGGGGTATGGTGGAGGATTGCCTCGCAAACAATGGTTGTTGGAACACGAGAAAAAAATTTCGGAAAATCAAAATAAATAATATACAAGAATATTTATTATTTTTGGAAGTCTAAATTAAAATAAAGCAAGCCATTCAAGATTCAGTCGAGATACTCAAAGCTTCCCATAAGTCTTAATTGTTTTCCAAATAAGGTGAACGTTTTGGATTATTAATCTATATTGTCTTTAATAGGGGCGAGGCTACTTTACACTAGCTTATACGCCAGTTAAGTGAGTATAAAGTATCGTACTGCCCATCCCGACAAGAATAATACCCCCCATTATTTCTGCACCTTTCCCAAATGCTACGCCCAGCAAACGACCCACCATAACGCCCACCGTTACCATTAAGGTTGTGGTTAAACCAATGGCCAATGCCGTCCATAAAATGTGGGCGTTAATCAATGCAAGGCTCACGCCCACAACCATTGCATCAATACTGGTAGAAAACCCGGTAAGTAAGAGCATCCCTAAAGTATTCTTATTCAATTTTTGTTTTTTTGATTTTGAAGTTTTAAAAGCAAAAAATATTAAACGTAAACCAAGTAGGGTGAGCAGTGTAAATGCAATCCAATGATCCCATTCAGAAATATAAGTATACGCAGCTTTACCTGCCAACCAACCTACGATAGGTGTGGTGCCTTCAATCAATCCAAATATCGTACCGGTCCTGATCGCTTCGCGAAAGGAAGGCTTATGAAGAGCTGCACCGCTTCCTACTGCTGCAGCAAAAGCATCTGCAGACATTGCAAACGCAAGTAATAGGGTTGATGCAACATTCATAATCGATTGTTCCAACTACTAACTGAATATTTAAAAAATTATTACAATATTTAGCAAACATCATTGCAATAAATCATGATCATGTGCAAGGTAAACCCATCGCTCATAGGTCATCATCTCTACCTTCCAGTAGCCTGATCGAAATGAAATAGAAACTGAATTGACAAAGCGTATGCTTTGCGTTATCACTTTTTACCTATCAGGCTACTTGCATCATTATTATGCGCGACAAACAACCTTAAATCTGCGCCATATCAATTACGAAACGGTAACGTACATCGCTTTTTATGACACGATCATAAGCTTCATTCACTTGACTGGGCGCAATAAGCTCGATTTCTGATGTGATATTATGTTGGGCGCAGAAGTCGAGCATTTCTTGGGTTTCGTTGATGGAGCCAATTAAAGACCCCGCATAACTACGTCGCATTAAAACAAGTGGGAAAGGATGAATGGAAAGTGATTTTTCTGGTAGCCCGACAACAACTAAAACCCCATCCAGCTTTAAAAGTCCGAAATAATTTGCCATATCAATATCGGCTGAAACCGTATTAATAATTAAATCAAAAGAATTGGCGTACTGTTGGAATATTTCTTTGTTCTCTGTAGAAATGAATTGGTGTGCGCCCATTTTTAAAGCATCATCGCGTTTTTTATTAGATTGACTGAAAACAGTCACTTCTGCACCTAAAGCATTGGCAATTTTAACGCCAACGTGCCCCAGCCCACCAAAACCTATTATGCCAATTTTTTTATGAGGTCCAGCGTTCCAATGTTTTAAAGGAGAATACATGGTGATACCAGCACAAAGGAGAGGAGAAGCTTTATCTAGAGGAAGGGAAGGGGGAATGCTAAGCACGTAATTTTCATCGACCACGATATGGTTTGAATAACCACCTTGTGTCGGGGTTTTTCCATCAGACTCCAAACTATTGTAAGTAAAATTAGCGCCATTCAGACAATATTGCTCAAGGTGTTGCTCGCAGTTCGTGCAGTGTCGACACGAATCGACAAAACACCCTACGCCCACTGGATCTCCCACTTTATATTTAGTCACTTTAGGACCGACACCACTCACAATACCTGTAATTTCGTGCCCAGGAACGACGGGGTATTTCACGCCTTCCCATTCATTGCGTACGATGTGGATATCTGAGTGGCATATCCCACAATAATGGATATCGATGAGAACATCATGCTCTTTAAGTTCTCTACGTTCGAACGAATAGGGAGCGAGGGGTTCGTTAGCAGAGAATGCTGCTATGCCTTTTGTGTTAATCATACTTCTTCCTTTATCTGTGTGAAAATTTTTGTTGGGAATTTCAAATATATGCTATTCAAGGCTTAATCAAAATGGCTAGTTCCTTCTCAACCAAAATATTTTATCCGTAGAAATGATAAAAACCAAAATAAAATAGAAAACAATTACATGCTAAAAAAGGGCACCGCTACGAAAGCGTTATTATTTTATAGTGCAAATGCAGTTACCAATTCAATTATTGCATTGAGCCCTGATGGAACTGGGCTATTCCATCAAGTATTTCTGTGTAATGTAAAGCTTGAGGGCGGTGAATTGACGCGTTGCAGGCTCTCTCAAGGCACAGGATTCTTGGCCCAGCAGGCATTGTATTGCACTAAACGATTGTACGTCTGCATACTTCACTCTTCTGTCGTCAATATCAGAGGAGTGAGTAGAATTATGCTACTTTTCTTTCAATAATTGAGCGCATTACTTTGATCGGCATCGCATCATTTAACTTGTATATCGTAATTATGATTTTTTAAGGTTTTTAAGACTCTCCTTCAATCTGCTAGGAATTTCCACCATAAGAAACAAAGGAGCGATGAAGACGTACGCTAAATTATCTAATAAAGCAGGTTTATTACCTTCACATTGATGGCCATAAACTTGCAATAGAACGCCCGCAAGGAAAAAAGTAAAACATAGGAAACAGGGCGATGGGAAATTAACACTAAGATATGTTGCGACATAAGTTAATAAACTAAGATAAATGAGCGTGACACTCCCAAACAAAATAGAATAAGAAAAATAAACTGGTATAAGAAAACATAACCCTAGCCAATGAAGTGGAAAGAAAAATAAACTTCGATAAAAACCTAAACTAATCATGATTTGCAAAGCGATAAATAGCAGCGGAATGCCAAAAAAATGGGTCACAAAAGTTATAAATTGCGTATGGTAAGCTTGATATTGTTTTAAGTTATTTTTTGGATAGTTCATAGCAACAATTCCTACTCGCTATGTTGTTATAAAAGGTGAGGCGACAAAAATAAAAATTGAGTTGATATATTTTATTCTTTAAAGACTATCTATTTTAATGAATTTGAAATGATTTAGTAATACTTATATTTTTTTTCACTTATGAGATTAGAAAAATAAGTCTTGCAGCAGGTCGACTTCTTTTGACACCCCTTAACCTAACACTTTGAATAAATTGAACTATAATTTTTATAATCGGATGGGAATAAAGCTTTAGCTCCAGTAGACAGGTTGGATGTCACATGTTGCGCTATCTTCACTTCATTCCCTAGATCCAATCGATGATTCGAAATTTTAGATTCTGGGAGATGAAATCGAAAGATTTACAAATTCATCACAAAGAGCACGCTCGCCAAGCTTTGTGACTAATTCTTTCACGATAGCGTTAATAGATTTTTTCGTAGCAAGGAGCTTATAGTAATCTTCAGCCATAGCCGCAATAGGTTTCATATCAGAATCAAGATCATCCGGATTTTGATCATTGTGAAAATCTTTAAATACAGCCAACATGAGATCGCGAGATATTACTTCATCTTCGTCCTCAACATCAAATTTATTCAATTTCTGAAATTCTTGGGCTTTGACAATTTGCGTTTCCATTTTTTTATCATTTTTTTGAAGATCGGCTTTTAAAATTTTTTGCATGTGATCAATAATATCTTGAGTGATATTATTATTCTGAACGATGTTATCAATTAAATTGCTTCTTTTTTCGGCATCCGCAGTATAAAGCTTCTGTACTAAAGCATAAGCACTACAAAAATCTGAATTCCATAATTGTCGCTTGTACATGTAAAACTCCCTTCATTAAAAGAATAATGCTAATTTTCCCGAGGTATTATATAACTAGGGAATAAATATACAAGGAAATGAGAAGTTAACCGGTTTAAAATGCAAAGGCTTCATGTTTAAAAAGTTGACGGAAAT
The DNA here is from genome assembly GCA_013816845.1 of Gammaproteobacteria bacterium. Classification (NCBI taxonomy): domain Bacteria; kingdom Pseudomonadati; phylum Pseudomonadota; class Gammaproteobacteria; species Gammaproteobacteria bacterium. Next base: position 56,882 of record JACDDU010000005.1, on the reverse strand, counting down.
GAAGATTAATTAAAGATATTATGACTGATCCCTAACGATCCAAATTGATAATGTTATTTAAGAGAATTTTTAAAAGGAAGGGAGGGAGATGACCAATCAAATTCAAGCCGAGGAATCGTTGCAAACTCGCTTTTCTTAAACAAGACTAAACTATTAGATTGATTATAATTACGTTTTTGAAAAGAATATGCATGTTTTATTTAAAACCTTTATCATTTCATCGTGGAATTTACCTAAAATCTTTCATGTTTCGCCGTTTAGTAAAAATTAATCTAATCTAATTTATTATTAAATTTGAATGATCATTATGAAAAAATGTAAAGGATTTTACATTGAATAGGTTAGTCGTTAAAATGCGTCGCATTGATCAATTTATTATAAGGTATAAACATGGCTTTACGATTTATAAAAACAATTAGCGTGTTATTGTCGTTGATGTCCGCTTCAACCATTGTTTTTGCATCACCAAAAACAATCCCATGTCCCCCTTTAACCTCGATTCAGCAAGCTGCTCAATCTATGGATCTCGCACTTAGACAAGATGATGGTACTTATTATGTGGGTAGACGGTATCATCAACGTTCTTTTGAAAATGAACATGCCCTATGGCATGTCTCGGTGGATTCAATTCTGGCTAAATCAGAGGTTGAAGCTATCACATTAGGTAAAGAAATTCTAAAAAACGTAAGCTTCAAAAAAAATGAAACTGCAACTGAAGGTCATGCTAATAAATTATATCTATGTCAATATGGCCGCGGAAATATTAGTGCTCTAGGTTTCAGCATATCCAACTAACATTAAGAACTGGACTTTCGGTACCCGGGTTTTGCTTCGCTACACCCGGGCTACAGTTACAAACCATTTAGTAGCCCAGGCGTAGTGAAGCAAAGCTCGGGTACCGAGTAGTAAATAGACACAGACTTTAAAAACAACCATACATTTAACAGCATTAATAAATGGCTTACCCTTAAAGGAAGTAGCCCTGGGTGGCACAAAGTGAAACCCAGGAAAGCAAGTAGAAAAGACACTGATTTTAAAAACAAGCAAGCAATTAATAGATAAATATAATAGCTAAAGAAAATCTCCGCGTTATAATCTTTCTTTACTATTTAATTCAACAATCCCTCATAAAAAGCCCCGTAGGGTTGTGTCAAACTTTTAATTTGGATTTCCAAAATCCATCCTTTCGCGGATAATTTTTCAGGATAGAGATTCGCGCCTTTTGTCCAAGCATGAGTGTGAGGGAAAGCACCAATTAAATGACCGGCTGGAGATAAATTAAATAATACACCGTATTTTTGAGCTTGGGCGTAAATAAATTCATACAATTTGATTCCAGTTGGATTTTGAGCTCGCCAAAAGTGAAGGGCTTCTTGAAAAAGAAGTTCACTTATATTTTTCAAATGTAAAAATTCTTTATTAGTCCCAAATACAATCGTTTTTCCCACATCGCCTTCGATGCCATCTTTAACAATACCGATATCGACGAATGCAATATCTTCGCTCTGTAAAATATAATCTTTAGTGGGTCTATCCTTAAAAGTACATAAGGTATTTTGATTAAAACGAATGAGGGGACGATGCCATAATTTTTCAATGCCATATTCTTTAAATATGATATGTGCCGTAGCAGTCGCTTGGGATTCGCTGACACCTGGCTGAATTATGTTGACAATGTCTCCTAGAATTTTTTGTGCAAAAAGAGATACTGTAACAATAGCATCTCCCTGTTGATTTTGTGCGGTGTAAAGATTGGTTTTTTTAATCAAGTTATCGATATTTTGCATATGTAGTCATCGCTTATTTAATTTTAATAGTTCAATATTAAATAGTTATTTAGCTTTAAATGTAAGCATGATTAATTTTTTTAAGGAATGCAAACTTTCCAGGTCAGAAGATTGATTAATATCATACCTAAGCTTTCGGGCAAGCAAATTTTTTCTAACATAAATACTCAATGCTGTTGCCTTAGCAGGTACGAATTGTACAAATCTCAAAAGGAGGACAAAAAAATAGAAGCACGAGTTAGAAAAAAAGCTGCTGTGATAGGTGGCACTGGATTTATTGCTACCACGTTGTGATCGATTTTTTGATCGGTTTCATTGTAAGGTCAAACATGACCCCCGTTACTGTTACAAATTTTTGGAGCGAGTAAATTCTAAAAATTCATCGATTGTTTGATCGTTTTTTATTTTCTTCGTCTGGTTTACATTTTGCAGAATTTCAAGTTTATCCTTAATAAAATCATTTAATTCATCAAAATTTTTTGCTTTTGACTCAGCCATATCTAAAATGTCAAAAATAATTTTTTTTATTATCTCCAGAGGAAAATCGCTTTTTTTTGAAAAAAATCCATTCTCTGATCTCTGGATTGAATTTAAATGCTTTAATACATCATATAAATTTGTATAATCCGAGCAATACTCTAAACCTGGCTTGGTTGCTATTATATAAATGACCTCTTTTTGTAAGGAAACACAATCCATTATCTTTTGTACTGCGTTATTATTGTTATTGTTATTTTTTGATAATCCTCGCAAATCAAAATCTCCCAGACACAAAGATAAGGTCATTTCATTACCATGAAATTTATCTGAGCTAATATAGCGATGTATACTTTCAGAAAGTACACTTAAAATCGTAAATTTTTCATTATCTTCGATTTCCTTAAACAAAGATAAATCTTGGATAAGTATTAATCCTTTATGAGGATCGTAAGTGAAAAAATCATAAGAAGTTCCTAATATTTTTTCAAAATTAAAAGCATCCTTGATGCTTTCCTTAGAGTGAAAACAAATATAAATAGCCCTTATATCCTCGATTTTGAGATTGAATAAAATTTCGTTATGAGCAAGAGAGGACAGACTTCTATATGGCCTAGTTATAAAGACTCTATCGCTGTCATCTATTTTTTTAACTTTAACTTTCGTTTTGACTTCATTTCCATTCTTATCTACATCTGGCGATATGCCTTTACGCCTATGCTCCATTTCAAGCATTTTTTGTTTCAAGTTTCTTAAATTATGAATATCTTTTATATTATTCGGCCTCTCATATGCAGTATTTTCTGTTGCGCCAATAAGAGCCGCCGTATTCGCATCTCGCTTGTAAACATGTTCAACTGTACTTATTCCCGGAGAAATAATAACCCCACTATTTATTTTACTGAATAAACTCATAGCTACATTCTTGCAAACAAAGCTTCCCGAGACCGTATAATTAGAGTTAATATCCTCTTGTAATGAGCTGGTTGCTCGCAATAAAACTCCTGTCTTTTCATAGGCTGCTAAGACAAAATGTTTGATTTTTTTTCGTAGCACGAGATTACCCCACCAATATCCATCTATTTAAAGTATAGGCGAGTTAGAATAAATAGTCGGTCGACCTCTAAGGCGCTAGTTTTTATTAATTATTATCAATAGATATGAAATTCCTTGGCTTAAATAATGAAAGGATGCTTTATATAGTTGATTCTAATAATCAAATACACCGCAAAATATTCTGTCAATACCATTGAACCTTCTATGCCGCTTAGGTCAGGGTTAGACTTGGATAGGTATATTCAAAAGCAAAGAAGGTCAAAAGTTCGTTAAATAAACTGAACATAGTTCCTGTCATATATGCATTTATTAGTGGGATTCGCGAAAAAATCATTAAAATTACTTCCTGTAATATGATTTACAGGAATAATGTAATGAGCTTTGATGTGGCTTACATATTAGTGCGTGGATACAGTTTTTTTAATTCCGACAGAACACTATTTAAGTTTTGCCTAGAATGATTAAAACTTCAAATTCCAAGTTGCCGAATTATTAAAATTCTTCATACACATCTTTACGATGTTTAATAGCAATGATAATCACAAGATGGTTTTCTGCATCGATGCGATATACGATACGATAATCACTTACGCGTAAACGTCGATGGCCTCTTAAGCTGTAGCGTAAAGGCTTGCCAAAGCCAATAGGATCGACCATGAGTCGTTCTTCGATTGCTTTTTTAATAGTGTTTCTTACTACTTTGGGGAGATCAGGAATATCTTCATTAACAACGGAAACAAGGTATTCAATTTGATATGATTTATTTCCAGGCGTCGTCATGTTTAATCCTTTTGGATTTTGTAACATCCCGGACTTTAGCAATTGCGGAAAGAACCATATCTTCGCGACGTTCCAAAGCTTCTAAAACAAGTTCCTTAGCAATATTAGAAACTGATTTATGTTCCTGTTCCGCTAACTGAACAAGCAACCCTGCTATTGATTCTTCAAGTGTAATATTAATTCTCGGATTTTTAGTCGGCATAAAACTTCCGCCTTAGAATAAGTACAATCAATAAGTGTAACACTAGTGCATCACTTTATCAAGGGATTTGAGTGTAAGTTACTTAAGTTAAAAGAGGAGAAAAGGATAATTTACCACAGTTGAAGCTTTATATTGATTGACTTGCCAAGCGCTCCTACTGAAAGAAGCGAAGCATGGCATGCAATGCAATGCAATGCAATGCAATGCAAACCATCCTACTTAGACTTACCAATAAAACATCTTCATGCGCATGCTTACAAAAGATATTATACAAGGGTGAAGAAAAGCTAAAATCCACAGGTGAGAAAATTACTATGCTTGCGAGACGTGCGTGATAGCAAATAACAATATGAGAAACTTTTAAACCTATATTTCTCCGTCATGTTTCGTAATAAATGTTTGTAAATTATTGATCACTGTCAAGAGCTGTTGGTTAAGTTTTTTGATATCGCGATCATTAAAATTACCCGTCGAAATTTCTTGCATCGTTTTGCCTTGACCTTCCAATTTTTTACACGCTTGCTTTGCTCTCTCAGTGAGGTAAAAGTGATAACTTCGTTTATCTTCTTTGTTGCGAACACGCTTAATTAACTTATCTCGCTCCATGCGATCTAATGTGCGTACGACGGTTGGCTGCTTTAAACCAGCACTTTGAGTCAACTGATTTTGAGTTTGTCCATCTTTTTCCCATAAACGAACAAGAAAGATAGTTTGCGCATACGTCACACCAAGCTCATCTAAATTCATATTAGCGACGCGCTCAAATAATCGCGCCGCCTTTTTTATTAAAACGCCGGTATGTTCATCAAGCTTAAATGGCATTTTTTCATCACTCTGTAAAACATTAAAATTAACATAACATTATTTTTCTTTCAATTTTATCTTTTTACATTTTCGAGGGATTTATGCTTTGCACTGCATTCAATAAAACCGCGGAACATTTATAGAGCGGACATATTAATATTTTACTTATTGCGGCCGTTAAATATACATGTAATCAGTTTTTTAAATGAAGCTACCTCGAGTCTAAATAGTTTGATCGTAAGTGTTTCAAAGGTATTCATACTTTTAAAATGGAATAACCGTTGGATAATCTATACGACACATGGGCACCCTGCTAGTCCATATCGTTTTAGACTTAACCCTTTTAATTCAACCTGATATTACTAACCTTAAGCATCCCCTTAAGGTTTAGTAGGCCGGTTTGAATTATCTTTTAACTCTTCCTTATTTTCTTCACTACTCAATCTTCTTGACTGACCAATGATTGATTTAGACTGACCCGTGCTTGGTTTAGCTTGATTGAAAAGAGAAAAATTCTTATTACCGTTATTACTATTATTCTTAGCTAAATCCATATACTCTTTATCACCATGGGGATCTATGCCATTTTTTATATTCGTACGAAGTTGATCAGCGTAAGATTCCGTCTCGCTCTTAAACCTTTTTATAACGTCATCACCAGAAATTAATCCGGGAACAAGATGATTAGTAATTAAGTCTAATGCAGGCTTATTTTCAGAAAGTAAAGCAGCTACCTTAAAAAAGAAAACCTCCTCAACAAGTTTTGCTATATTTTCTTTTGTGGCAGGATCTGGCATCGCTTTCAACATATTAAGCACTTCATTATAGTTATTTTTTAATTTGGGTGTTGTAATTGGGTTACTTTCCAGAATTTCCTTAAGTTGTTGCTGATTCACCATTTTGCCTTGGGGATTAGGATTAGCTGCCTGTGTTGCCTGGCTTTGCGTTGGTCTCATCGGTTCAACTAAACTCTGGAAATATTTTAAATTCTTAATAGGATGCGACATTTCATCGCTAGTTTTGGCTGTTTGTGCATTATTAAGGTGTCTGGGTACATCGTCAAATGTATTGCCGCTATTCGTTAGGACAATTTTTTTCACGTCATCTTGATTAAAATAACTGACAAGTTCCTTTAGTTGTTCTGCATCGGTCATGTTTTTATTTACGTTTTCTGTCTTCGCACTTAAATTTTCTGGGTTGGGATTGACAGAGTCTTTCTCTTGCTGATTTTTTAAATTCTTTTTAAAGTTAGCAATTACCTTTGCTATTTCCCCAAAAAGTTCACCTCGTGTAATCTGGGAGTTCCAATATTGGATTTTTTCAGATTTAACAACGGTAGGCGCTAACACACTAATATTTTCTAATGCTCTCTCAAAATATTTCAATTCCGCAGCATCAAATTCTTTTGGATCAATTTTATTAAGCATGATTTGAAATTTCGTTTTAATACCACCATCACCAGTCTTATATGCGGAAGTCATCATAATATCAATTAGCGCATCTTTGAATTGTTGATTTCTAAATGGATCATTCGACAACTTTACATCGTTAACAAGACCGCTTACCTTTGCTCTGTTATCTGCTCTAGTATCCATTTTCTACCCCACTACACTATGGTTGTTTACTTAATTATAGCAAGAGGAACCAGCTCTAATATTATTAGTCAAATTTTCGGGGTAACCATCTGTTAACATTCATAAATTTTCTTATTTATAGCTTTCGAGCAGGCACCCAATTTCGTATCTAACGCAAAAAGGTGCTCAATACCTTAAACGTTGCATTATTAGTAGATAGTTGAAAAACCAAAAAATATAATGTGTTGATGCCTTGCTTCTTATCCTATTTAAAATACATTCAGTGTAATTTAATCAATATCGTAACCCCCTTTCATTTAACCATACCTTTTATACATTCTTCAATTACATAGTCTACTATATTCATTGACATTTATATGCATCGATCCTTAAAATCATGCCTTTGAAAGTAAGTAATAGGACATATCTCATGCAAACCCGATCGGTGTTATTGATCATAATTTTATGGTCATTTAGCTTTTTTGCTTATGCAAATTTATCCAAACAAATGCTAGCTGTCGTTGAAGAAAATGCGGGGCATGTTAGTTTTTATGACGTGCACAGTGGCAAGCGCTTAGGTAGTTTGCAAGTAGGATTTTTGCCACACGAAATTGCGATTTCGAAAGATGGAAAGACTGCTTATGTCAGTAACTTTGGCATTAAGGACTACGATAGTGGTCTCGGTGTACCAGGCGCTAGTATTTCAGTAATAGATATACCAAACCGCATCGAAAAATATCGTTTATTCACTTTTGATCCCGCCACCCACAGAGCTTATTCTCAAATTGATAGTGCACCTCATGGCGTAAAGTTACGTCCCCCCTTAGACAAACAACTTTACGTAAATGTTGAAAAAGGTAATAAAGTATTGGTTTTTGATTTAGCTAAAAAGGCAATCGTTAAAAAATTGGCGGTGAGTTCTAATACGCACAACTTGTTATTTTCTAAAGACGGTAAAACGCTTTGGCTAATGGCTGGAAAAGATGGCGTTATCCGCATGGATCCGGACACAGGCAAAGTAACTGGCACCTTCACCCTACCCACCGCAGTACGGGGTTTAAAGTACACACCTGATGGTCGTCTACTGATGGTGTCTGCTGTTAATCAAATTCTATTGATCGATCCTTTAACTTTAGAGATCAAGAAACAATATACTAATTTAGGCGTAGGTCCCATTCTTTATTCTGATATGACGCCTGATCAAAAATATATTGTTGCACCGGCTGCATTTGATAATCAAATTATTATCCTCGAGGTTGATACAGGGAAAATAATCAAACGCATGGTGACCGGTTTAAATCCTGTAACGGTGATGATAGATGAAGAGGGGAAATTTGCCTATATCACTAATGCTACAGATAAACATATTACTAAGATTAATCTCACTAACTTCCAACCTACTAAGATTGATACGAAAGATGGTCCAAACGGAATTGCATTGATACCTTACTATCCGCAGAACGATCATAAAAAATTAACTTTAGGCGTAATACTTCCTTTATCAGGTCAAGACGCGGTGCGTGGCCGTGACATGATGCGAGGATACGAATATTGGCGTTTATTAGTGGCCCGGCGTGGAGGACTATTTGTTCAAGATCAAACTTATGACGTGGACATTATTTACTTAGATACCCAGTCGGATCTTTCAACAATAGCACCATTAACTAAAGAATTAATAAATAAATATCATGTAAACATACTACTAACTACAGCAGGCCTAGCAGCGTATAACATTGAAAAACAAATTGGTTTAGAAAATCATATTTTAGTTACCCCGCCACAATTAAATGAAAATCCATGGGCTCCAAACGAAATTGCGGCGGGTCTTGACCTTTTTGTCACGACACAATTTTACGATCAGCACTACTACGCTCAGTATAATTTCAAAGCTTCTAATTATTCAGCTGCAGCTTCTGCGATTGGTATTGTATTGCAAAATGCTTTACTAGAAGCAGCCGATTTAGAATACGAAACCTTAGATAAAATTTTGGCTCATCATAAGTTTAATATTTTTTATCAATATTAATATTGAAACGGGAAAATTCATGTTTACACAATATTTAAAATTGGCATTCACTTTTATATTTATTTTTTTAACTCATTCTAGTCGAGCCGCGAGCCCAAACGATTATATTTTTGATCCTAAAGATGCAGCCCATACATTATATGTACCCGAAGGAAAAGGCCCATTTCCAGCTATACTTTTGCTACATGCAAGCACAGGCGTTGTAAAAGTTAATCATGAGTGGGCAGCAATGTTGAAAAATCACGGTTATGTCGTATACATTATTGATAGCTTTAAGCCGCGTGGATGGACGGATCGTGAGTCGGTGGGTTGGGAAAAGGCAACGGGTGCGCAACTTTCTGATATAGCACCTGCCTATCGCTATCTTAGTCATTTACCCAACGTTAAAGCGAATCGTATTGGAATTTTAGGCTTTTCTATGGGTGGATTTGATGTGTTGCGCGTAATGGAAAAGCCTAATTATAACCTACAGGATTATCAAAACATTCCTTTCCAAGTGGCTGTTTCATTTTATGGCGTATGTCATCGCCTTGCCGCCGAAGCTAAATTACGAGGTCCAACAATGGTATTTATTGGTGACAATGATGATCGTGCAACGACGCAAGATTGTAAAGAACTCATAAAACGCAGTTATTTACATAATGAATCTACATTTATTAAAATTTATAAAAATGCATTACATGGATTCGATAATTTTGAATTTCCACCGAGCAAAGAAGTTGTGGATGAAAAAGGTGAACATTATCACGTCGGATATAACCATCAGGCAAGCCAATTGGCAATAAATGATTTGCCAAAATTTTTGGATCGCTATTTAAAATAATTAGTACAAGATATATTTAAATTATTCAATTGCACTAGCTCTGCAGAAGCATCCTTGTGTGTTAAGTAGAAATCCAAATCGATTATTAATGGTCGATTAGAAAATCGGGTGCATTAGCCCGTAAAATGTTCAATAGTATTAGAGCGAAATGAGTATCTTAGAAAGTAATTTAACCTTAGAAAAAAAAGGAGTAACTCGCCTAGTTAATGAAAGTGCTTTCATGATCAATCAGCAAAGAATCTATAGAAGCAATTGATGCGAGGCAGGGTTCCGAAGAGCTTTGCCTTAGATATAAAATTATAAATGGAATTAGCCAATGAAAAAATTATTAAAAATTGCTTTACTACCATTCATCAGCATGTTTTTGAATATAAATACTGTATGGGGATCAAATAATTTTGCCTCCTCAACCTATCAGCAAATTAATCAATGGGTGAAAATTACTTCTTCGCTTAATGCTGATCTTGACTACCATATAAAAGTTTATAACTTAGAATCATCCTTGATTGATTGTGGCTATAATTGTCAGCTGGTTAAATTAGGGACTACCCCGTTAAGCACTAAAGGCGAGTTACAAATATCTTTAAACAATCGGTATTGTAATGCTAACGGTTACGTTACCATTCCTTTCACCATAATGAATCATAATCTTACTACGCCTATCTTAACCTACCATGTTGTGGTCGAAGGTAATTATTGCGGCCGATGTAAAGTCGATGTTGTAGTCACAGGTGAAGCTGATTCAAATAAAGGGTATAGCATCAATCTAATGAGTAAGAGAATATTGGCCTAACTTATTTGCTGAATTTTGTTTAACGAATTCGTCTTTTAAGGCCTACCCTTGTCTTCAAATATAAGTAACGGCTGCACGGGAGCATAATAGCTTGCTAAATTGCTAGGGAATGAAGCGTATAAATTACACGTTTAGGCATCTTTATTGGAATCGTGAGTTGATATACACTTGCCTTCAATGTATGGAGTTAGACTTGTGAAAAAAATGGCTCTACAAGGGGTAACGTACCGCCACTCAATATAAGAAACTGTAACCAAGATTTGCAAGCTATTAGCCGTCCTTCATTTCACAACTATCAACTAAGAAAAAAGTTGTATAAGGAAAATAATGAAATCAACTGGAAATTTATTATATATTAAATATCTTAGTTTGTTTGAAAATACATCTAAGGCGTTAATTACCTCTACAAATAGAGATAATGACACAGGTAACGTTATTTGGCGTAAAATGGCATATCAATTTGCGCGTAGTTTAAGTAATAAAATAAAAATAAATTCACAAACTATCTTCGACGCAATCAATAATGAACGCGAACTTTTCATTGCTGCCGCGAAGCTAACCTTCTATTCCATCCTTGCTTTGAAAAACAATGATCAGTGGATTGATGAGAGCGGCCCCATTGCATTCTCCCTCCTTTTAGCTAGTGAAGGTGTAACGGGACAAATTTATGAAAAGTTAGAACAGAATCATCTTTTGTGCGAATCATTTGATTCATTAATGAAAGAAATTAATCAAGACATCACCGTAAGATTAGATATTCTTCGAAAGAAGTATACAGAGGAAAATAAACTAAAAGAATTTACTGTTGATATGCAATCAGTTGCAAACCAAGCGAGTGATTTATTTGATCGTTTATTTTTTACACCGGAACATTTTGATAAAACTGAATTGCAACATCATTTGTCCGAATTGGTTGCACTTAACACTCCTTATCTCATTCGTGCCATTTGTGAAAAAGTGCCATCACCGATTGATTTAACCCCCTTAGTATTAAAAGCTATGCGCAAATTAAGCTTTGAAACATTAAATGTATTAATTGAGTTAGGCGCAGATATTAATAAAGAAATATTACTCTACAGTGATGTGGATATGAATTTGCGATTTTCTGGGCCTTTGCTTTTATATCCATTCTTACCTTTAATGCTAGGGGGTCAGGTTCAATTAGGAATATTCGGACAATGTTGTTCTCCATTATTTCGTCCCGATCATCCTAAGCTAATCAATATGATGTCTTATTTAATTGAGCATGGCGCTACTCCAAATCAAAAAATTACTTTGGAACAAATTAGCGTTCGTAATAACGATAAAGACAGAGACTCCGATCAAAAAGAATTAGACATGTGGCAAAAAAATCATGCAACTTTCAAACAAATTGCTCACGATCTTATAAGCGACGAAGAAATCAAACCACTTACTCCCGACTTTATTAATTTTTTAACAAAAATTTCCCATTGGACGCCAGCAACTAAAACGCAAAATCATATTCCAACCCAAGAAGAAATCACCTCCTATGTTAAATTTGTCACCAATCAATTTACTGAGTTAACTGAGACTGACTGGTATAAAGCTTGGTCTGCAAAACAAAACGAAAATGTTGAATTAAGAGAAAATAATAATCGATTTAAAATGTAACGATTTTGCGTTTTATAAGTTAGTAACATACCGTGACGATGATTCTAATGATTATATATTTTATACAAAGCACGGAAACTAAATATATATTAGCCCTAACATCTTTATCTAACAAATAATATTAGCCTAACTTGTTAAGCTTTATTGGGGATTTTATCCCCTAGATTATTACGATCACCTCGGTTTGGATTTTGTTAATGGGTATGTTTTGACCTTGTTTGACCTGGCTTTTTCGTATCTGACATTATGGCGGGGAGCCTCTTTTGACCCAAGTAAAATATAGTCAAAGCACAGAATTAATAATTTTTAATTTGTTACGAACATTTAAACCCTGATTATTACCATTTATAATGGTACATTTAATTGTATTTTTCTTCCCTCATCTGTCTTAAACTTCCTCTGCTTTACCCCTATATTTCTTTCTCATTTGATAATCATTAATAATGTTATTAAGAAATTTTCCTTCCGTTAAATTTCAAGAAAATTGAGGAACCCAAAAAAAATTATGAGTTGAAGTAAAGTTATTTATGGCTAATTATAGAGTATTAACCTTTTTTTCTAACGCATAAGCTTTTTCTAAATTGGGAGCAGCTACCAAATATTCTAATTGTTTGGTATAAACATCATCAACCGTAAGTAAGACGACGCCGGTATTGTTTATTTTATTGAGTAATAAATTTTCGGCTTTTAATTTTTTGTATATCTCTATAAATGAAGTTGTTTTCAAACCATCATAGGTTAACACTACCATTTTATTCTCATACCCTTTTCCAAAAATTTGCCGGGCCAAGATATAAGCATTTGTTTCCCCACCTGGTCGTGCATTCATTTCAGTAAATAATATTTTATCCTCTTTAGTGAGAATGGCATCACAGCAAATATAACCTCGATACCCTTGCATTTGTAAATTTTTTGCTAGATGTTTTGAGCATGCCAGCAACTCATTGATATTATCTGAAGATAATAAATGTGGAGCTAGTAACACACCAATCCAATTCTTCTGCATACGAATTTCACTAAAATTAAGCACTTCTGGTTCTTCTCCTTGAGATCCAATCCACAGTTGTGCAGTGAAGGTCCCTTTATTGGGATAATAAACTTCTAAAATCAATAGGGTGTTATACGAATTGATATAGGCTGCCCAAATCTGTGTAGCCAGTTCATCTATGGATGAATCAGCATTAAGTATCATTGTCTTGGCAACCCCAACAAATTGTTGTTCCTCACTAAACGTAACGCCAATATTTCCTTTACCAGAAGTATTATAGTTTTGCTTGATAATCACTTGGCCGGTTATCTTTAATAACTCCTTAATTGAGGCAATCAAAGATTCCTGAGTTAGACATATTGATCCTTCTGCAATAGGAATACTCAAACGTTCAGCAACTTTTCTAAATTCCACTTTACTATTTGCAGTTCGAACCAAGTCTTCTGCAATAAATTTCTTCCATGCGGAGTTTATTGTTAAATGTAATTTTTCAGAAAGCGCTAATACTTTGGAATTAAAATAACAAGCTTCTATATGCCATGCTGATGGATTACTCATAATTGTTTTTAATTGAGCAATGAGATTAGGATTTGATAATGCTGCTGAACACACTACAGGATGGTTATCGTTTAATATAACTAAATGTAAAGAGCTAAGATCAATATTTTTAATGTTTGCAAAATAAGTTAGAAAATCCTTATTAGGGTTCTTGGGCAACAGAATGGCATCCCCAGGCTCCAGTAACCATAAGAAACGTAAATTATAAAAATACATTGCATTAATTTGATCTGGCGTTAATGAGAGAATGTTAAACTCATATAGTTCATAGGCATTTGCAATAATGAGTTTAGGCATAATTTTCGAGCTTTCCTTTTCTTCTTACATCTAAAGTTATGCAATGAAATCCACCGCCCAATGTTCTACCATGTCGCAACAACGCTGGAATAACTTGAATGTCATTTTCTTCAAGAAGACGAATTAAAGGTAATTGATGTTGATCTACAATAGCTAAATGTGGATTTAACATTAATAAATTCATTCCTAACCAAGGCGTAGAAGCTGGTGCCAGATCTGAATAACTATAATTGACCATTTCCGGGCATATTAAAAGATCCCAATTTTTTAGAAATTGAGGCAAATTATCTTCCCGAACCCTCGTCGGATTAATTAATACAAGACCCGGTCTCAATAAGCTAATTGTTGTATCAATATGCATGGATGCGTAGAGATTATGGCAAGGATGTACTCTGTATTGTTTTCCTAAAATGGTTTGCAGCCAGAGGCAGCCCAATTCATTTCCAGAATCGGATACCAAATAAAGGATGTCTTTGCCCGCACGTAATATATTTGCTGCATCAAAAACAGGTTCTAAGTCTAGCAAAGCCGATTGGTTAGGATCAGAGATATTGTAGATGTCATCTAATAACCTAGGCTTTGGAGCCGTGATCCATTTGGATCCACTCTTCATATATTCAATTAAGATATTCTTATACCCTATGGTTTCAAAATATCGAGACCGAAAAACATTGGGTGATTCAATAATCATTTCTCCAACAGCTAATAAAATATCTCTTGGGCAATAACTAAAATAGTGATTCGCTTCCCAATCTAATGTTCTAAAAGTGGTTTTAAATTCGACAGGCTCGGGTCTTCGGACGCAAATACCAGCTTTTTGCAATGCATCTATAAATATAAGAATATCTTCCTCTGTTTCCTCAATAATTTTTTTGGGTATAGGTCCCGGTTTTAATGCATTAAATAAATCAGGAGATGTCTGTTGGATGACTTCAAAACCCTTGTCCACTAAAGGTAGGGCTGCATGTAAAGGAGAACCCACAAGTATTTCCTCCAGAGGGTCCCATTCATTGTGTACTTGAACTAAAGACATTTAAGTTCTCTTTAACTCACAGGTTTTAAAATAAAAAATCACAGGTTTAAATAAACCTGCAAAAATTGTGGAAGCAAATACGCCCTAATCCCTCTAAGTACAGGTTTTAGGGCGTTACGATGGCAAATGTATTAGCTATACGTACTATCTGTTTTGATCTTTTGTCTTCACTTGGTCTTTGGATTTTGACCTTGTTTTGGATTTTGCCCACCTTGGCGAGGACCTTTATCGCCTTGGCGCGGGCCTTGTCCTTGGCTGCCGAAATCGCCTTGATTTTGATTACCCATGATGACATCCTCATAAGTTAATAATAAACATACCCTATTTATCAACCCTTAGGTTTAAAGCTAATAGTTATAATTTACTTTAGAAACGTAAAGTATTTACTAATATTTTTATATTAACATAGGGTCCCATAAAGCGTATTAAGTGATGTTTTTACGGATATAAAGAATTTTTCTTCAATTTCAGCGGCATACGTAAAGACAGATTACTGTGCACTCCCGCGCTGCGATTTTCAGGCTTTGCTAAAGTCCTCGGTAAGTTCGTTATTAATAACATTAAGGCCGTAATTGATAGGCAAAAAGGGGATAAGAAAATATTCGCTATCTTCGATGAATATTCAGTTTTTACTAGTGAGCAAAGTTTAAATTTAGTAAATATGGGCAGAGAAAAAGGATTGCACGCAGTTTTTGGTACCCAAGGCTTAGCGAAGTTAGAAAAAACGGATCCAACCTTTCAAAAACAATTTATGAATTGTGTTAATACGTTGCTAGGCCACCTTCTAAACGATCAGGAAAGCGCAGAGTCAGTGTGTAATTGGGTAGGAACAACTGATACATTTAGTTTAACCGTTCAACTTAATTTAAATGAAGCTTAAGCAGTTGTTGCTAGTATTCGTAAAACTAAAGAATTTATAATTCATCCGGATGGAATTAAACAAGAGTTAGGTACTGGGGATATGTTTTACATTACAAAAGTTGATGGTTTTAAGCTAGATAGAGTTAAAGTAAAATATAGCTAATTTTTAGAATTACAATGTTATTCTGCCTAAAGTACAATGTCGCCTAAACAATGAAGTAATTTTTTTAATTTATTCTTGAACTAGTGATAATCACAATTTATGATGCTACATCAATTTGTATTTTCCCTCCCAAATTAAACGCGGGTAAAGTTACCACCCGCGCAGCAATTTCCTAGTGATCAATCAGCATTAAAGGTAATATATTTAGCGATTCAAAACGCATCTAAAAAATGGATCATGTCTTTGCATGATTGGAGGTCTGCGATGAACAGTTTTGCAATTGAATTCGAAAACAGAATGTCAGCGTAAGAAACATGGCAGTTACACAAATAATTTCCAGGCACTATTTTTCATATTAATACCGTATTTATACGGTATCGGGATTAGCTTTTTCTATGCAATTATGGGTCTCATCTGTTTAAAAAAAAAAATTTATGCATTTTTATGTAGTTTTGAATTGAGGTAAGTATGCGTAACAACGTTATCAAAATATGTGTCTTCAGTTTTGTCATTTTATTCTGTCAATCAATTACTGCGGCGTCTACATGTCCAAAATTAATGGGTTATGCACAGTGTAAAGGAGGTAGATGGCAAACTCAAATGAATGATATCAATAATGAGTGGAAGTTAGTTAATAATAAATTAGAAGGTAAACCTTGTAAAGTGGAAGGCCAAATGGTTAGTAACTTAAAATGGAAATGGGCCTGGTCAGTCGTCGATTATCAAGGTGTAACTTGTTATTATGCCTTCTCAGAACTTTATAATTTATTTACGGATTATGATTTTGCTGCTAACACTGGCACTTATAAAATCGATAGCCGTAATAAAAATTGGCATTTCGATTACAATTGGCGATGGAATTGTTCGAAATCAATTGAAGAGTGCTCGCTGAGCAAAACCAATACACTTAATCGATGATGGTGGGTGAAGAGGCTACTTAATATAATTACCAGTAGATCAAGTTTATTGTGTAGTTTTATACGGTTTATGATACCAGCATAGAAAATGAAAAATGCCAGCACGTCCTATACATTCATGGCTATCTTTTAAGTATACAGAACCCATACAAAAACGTAAGTGTTCGAGCAAATACATCTACCAATAAAAATAAAAAGTAGAAAATATCATCATTATAATGATGATGAGGAATTGGCGATGCAACAAATTAATAAAGAGAATTTACAACGCTGGCGGTTACTAATTGAAGAACAAAAGCAAGGTGGTTTAACGATCACTGAATTTTGCAAGCAAAGATCTACTGGGCCATCACGTTATCATTACTACCAAACATTGATCTATAACCCTGAAAAATTAAAATCATTTATTTTATAAAAGTGAAAAACAAGCATGTGAAAATAATCTTTCTGTTACACATACATTTAAGCTGCGCCATGAAAAGCAAAACCTCTTTTAAAAGCTTTTAAATCTTGGCTTAATGTTCACCTCACGAAACCCCCCGTTCAAAGCAAAATTGGCGAACTGATTCGTTATACCTTAACTAACTGGACATTTTTAAATAATTATTTATTAGATGGTCGCATCGAAATAGACAATAACTTACTAGAACATGCCATTAGACCCTGCGCGCTTGGTCGTGAGCCTGTAATAAAAATTGTGTAACTGCTTATTCTCAACTAACCTAATCGCAAAAAGCGATTATAAGAAACGAGGAATAAGCAGTGAACCTAAATTTAATATTGATCCAAAATTGCTCGACGATTTAGCTAAATCAATCAAGACTGAAAAAGACCTTGCTGAATTAAGTAAATATCTTTTAAAGCAAACTGTTGAACGCGCTATGAATGCTGAAATGGATGAGCATTTGGGTTACGAAAAACATGCAACAGAAGGTAAAAATACGGGTAATAGCCGCAATGGTTATACACCTAAGAAGCTCAAAGGTAACTTTGGTGAAATGCCTATCGTTACCCCGCGAGATCGTAAAGGTACTTTTGAGCCGCAACTTATTCGCAAGGGTCAAACTCGCATCACTGAATTTGATGAGCAAATTCTTGCTCTTTATGCCAAAGGAATGACCACTCGTGATATCGCCGATGCATTTAAAGAAATGTATGGTGCTGACGTATCGCATAATTTAATTTTGCGCGCAACAGAAGCTGTCATTGATGAAGTCAATGCATGACAAACACGTCCGTTAAATGATGTTTATCCAATATTATATTTGGATTGCATCGTTATAAAATGTCATCACGAAAAACGAGTAACTAATAAAGCTGTCTATTTGGCATTAGCTATTAATTGTTCTGGACAAAAAGAACTGCTGGGATGATGGATATCTGAAAACGAAGGCTCAAAATTTTGGCTGTCAGTTTTAACTGAATTAAATCAGCGTGGCGTGAAAGATATTTTTATTGCTTGTGTGGATGGTTTAACCGGTTTTCCTGATGCAATTACTGCAGTTTTCCCAAAAACAAAGATACAACTTTGTATTGTGCATCTAGTACGAAATTCATTGCGTTATGTGGCCTATAAAGACATGAAAGCTGTTGCGACTGATTTAAAATCAATTTATCGAGCAGTCAACGTTGAGCAAGCTGAAAATGCTTTATTAGAATTTGGGGAAAAATGGGATAAAAAATATCCTGCAATTTCCCGTTCTTGGAATAAGCATTGGCACAACATGATTACGTTGTTTTCTTTTCCAGAGGAAATTCGCAAAATAATTTATACCACCAATGCTATTGAATCATTAAATAGTGTTATTCGAAAATCAATTAACAATCGTAAAATTTTTCCGAGTGACTAATCAGCTATGAAAGTGATATATCTAGCCATCCAAAAAGCATCGCGCAAATGGACCATGGCTTTGCACGATTGGAGAGCTGCTATGAATAGATTTGCTATTGAATTCGAAGGCAGATTACCAGAGTAACAAAATGGCAGTTACACAAAATTAATTACAGGCTCTTATGGCTCCATACCATTAGAGCACCTATTGGATATTTACTCTGATTTGCAAAATCTCGTACCAAATGCATCATTTGCCCTAACTTCTTGATTATTGCTTCCGCAACTAACTAAGTAAACGTACTGATTTTGGGCGTTCACTCTCTAATAAACAATCCATGTCAAAGAACATCTCATCCAAACCACTACTTGTGAATAGAGACTTCTTGTTGCATTCTAATTGCAGATTTTTTTCTTTATATTCTGCAATTTTTTCCTTTATTTCTTTATATGAAGTTTTTCCTAAAATTTCATTATAAAATTGATCAGCTAATTCTACTTTACGTCTAGTGAGAGTTGGATCGCGAAAATGCCTGGACATCCAGCTCAATAACACAGCTTTTTGATTTTTTTTGCTATCAAGCATTTGTACGTTGACTTGATGATCCTTATTTATTTTGTTTTTTATATCAACATCAACGATATCAACGCGAGAAACAATGTAATCAGCAACATAATCTAAGAGGGCGTTAGTTACTAAAGGATCAATTTTTTCGTCTTGTGGAGCTAAGCTGGTTTCATTTGCTAGCGCATTAACCTTATCTTTTCGTTGTTTATTCTCACTGGCTTTGATTGGAATTTTTGATGATGGATTTTTTCCAAAATCAGGTGGTGCTTGCAGGTCACGTTTTTTCTTAAATGTATCTAGTCTATCTGAAATCTTTAAATCATCTAAAACGTAATGTTCTTTGTCCTCATAATTATATTTTTTCTCTAAATCATAACCAGCAATCGTAACCATGGTCTTAATATTGTTTCGATAGTTATAATCAATATCACCCTCACCTTGTATTGCTTCTTTGCTGTTAATCTCATCCCCCTCATAGTGATGCAAACATAATTTGACATTCTTTGGCATCAGGTCTTTGTTAACTTTAAAAAATTGATATAATGAGTCTAAAATATTATCAAGATCATCATAAAAATGATAGGTGATGTCATCATCCGGATGTTCGCTTGCAATTTTATGCATTTGTGCATATAGAATAGTTAACTTTGTTTTATCCCAAAACCATTTTGAATGTTCTGAAGCGTTAGACAAAGCATCAGTAAAGCTTTTACCATCCGGTTTGTTTCCATAAATATCGGCCAATATAAAACGATCTATGAAGCAAGGCATCGTTACATACTTAGCAAATTCCTCCCCCAATGCATTTAACACAGGAAAGCATGAGAATGCAGCTTCATCGCCATTATCAACATGGTTATTATCATCATCAAATGTTTTCGATTGTCTAGCTGAGCCCACCATAAAAATAGTCTCATCTGCGAAATCATCTCTTAATTTTTTACTTAATAATTGAATAAATTCTTGATTAACTTTTACGGCATCTCTTTTCTTACTTTCGTAAAATTTTTTTCTTCTGTAAAATCTTTTATTAAAAATACAACCGTCAAAATCAAACGATTTTACGTGTATGTTTTTACGTCTACGTGGTTGCATAGCTCACACCTCTACTTAGAAACTTTTCAAAAGCTTGTTTCTACTATAAAGAATGATAATTAAGAGAATATTAGGTGGATTGTGTGGGGGCGATATTTTTAATTAATTGATTTATAAACAGATCATACATAACGTTGTTTTAAGGCGAATGTCTTGACAGTAAAACTATTCACACGCAGCTCAACCATCTCTAATTTGAATAGCATATTGATAAATAAGGAATGTTCATTAAGCTCCACTTCTTTGTTTATTGGATCAGCAGCCAAATGAGCGGCAATGAACTGCCCAAAGTGATTAGTAAAAGCAAAGCTGATGATCATCAACAGGTTTTGAGGTTTGCTTTGAAATACCTAAATAATGTAAACCATAATACATAATATTACATTATAGAATTATTAAAGTGCTGCTTCTAGTTCCAATCTCAACATACTATAAGTATCTTTATCGATAGTGAATGGTTAAATTTTGCTTTTAATTTCATCTTATTAGATGCTATGCAAAACCTCTGGATGGTACATTCAACCACTAGCGCAATAAAAAGAAAAAACGTTAATGTAAATTGCTATAACTTTTTATATTTTTTTAGAAATAACGGTGCTGTTATTAATATATATAAACCTACGATACATAATAACAATAATCGATAGTTTTCTAAAAAAGGTATTCTCCAAAAAACTTGATTAGCATAAATATCTAATGCTATATCGGAAGTTATAATCACAATGATCATCCAAATACCTATTTTTGGCCTGATTATTACTAATAAAGCAGCTGTGATATCTATAATGCTCAATGAAGTTAAATAAACATTCAGCCAAAATGGAAGGGAGCGATACGGAAGGAATCCACCATTATAGATGTCAACGCAATGGATAAAGCCGCCTGTAAAAAAACAAATAATATACGACCATTGTAATAATTTAAGAAAACGCATAAGCCCCAAATCAGTAAATAATGTAACGCTCCCCAATCGTGAACGAGCTCCTTGATATCGTCAAAGCGGACGGCTGCACGGCTCAGAGATTAAAACAATAAAATCTTTTAGTTCCACGCCTGTAACAATCAATGAGTAATTTAATATTGGCAATGATTATGCATAAGTTAAGTCATTTCAAAATTTGATCATGCGATTTAATTTATATAAAATATTGCGATTACCGTTATTAATCGATCGTCTACTGTTAAAACGAAAATGCTTTACTCTTTTTATCATGATCAACATAACACCATACGTGTTGCTTCTCTACATATGTGCAAACGATTATCTGCAAGGTCTGTTAAATTCCTTTGCATAATTGCTTTTTTAATTTCATCGCCCTCACCACTTTCATCTAACATCCATATATCTTTATCATGTAAATGTTTAGACAGTGTTGGGTGCGTTACCACATAAACCCCAATTTCTAATTGGTATCGACAAAGATAGGCAAATATAGAGCCATCTGACTGTGGAATACCGTCAACTGGAGGAAGAAAGTCTTTAGCTTCCCAATCGAACCAAGCTGCGCTCATAAGCTTAGCGACAATTTCAGGAGAGTTTAATGCTTTTTTTACAATTTCTTTATTTGCTCCTTGCTCGTAAAGAGTATTGTAAAGTGCTAAAACTTCTTTTGTCCTTAGTTGTTCGAATAATTCCTTTGTTTTTTCCTTCTCGCTCGGACCAAATAATCTCGCAAACAGCGTAAGCATTTCATATCCTTATGGAAGTTAATATTTCAGGAAACCAATTCTTTAATTGCGGAAGGGTTATTATTATTGATAATACCAATGGGTTCAACATTTACCTCGAACCTGCCGTAATATTGGCAAAGATTAACGAGACTAACAACTATCATTACATTCTTAGCTTTACCCAATCCTTATAATGAGACACACGTCTCCATTTTGGTTACTTCAGTCCTTTCTTTTTATCTGACTCGTCAAATAGACATTACTGCGTTCTTTTAAGTAGCTATTCACATTCCTAGTAAACTCGTTTTCTAATCGCATCACTTATATTGTTATATTTCTAATATCTATAACGTTATTTTTTTGTTACTTAATTGTTATTTATTTCAATAGAAATCATCAATCCTATACAACAATGGTTAGATAACTAATGAAATAATATTAGATGAATGTTAGAAATAAAAACAAATAAGGGATTAAGTAACGATAGAGACAATATACAAACTGTTAAAGTAATGCAGAAATACTTAATTTATTTTTAAGATTCACTTAATCCCCATAATAATAAATATATTTTTTTCTAACCTGAGTAATCCCTTAAGCTAGCGATAAGCTTTGTGTAATATCATGGGATAAAATTTTTACAATAGGCATTAAAAATGAAATCCATACTCCGCACAGATGTAGGCCCACTCAATAACCTGCTGCTTGAGCTTAGCAAACAAGATGTTATCGACTTCATCAATAAATTTGATGCGTTTTTTACACCTACAGACATTAAAGAAGGATTAATTCAGAGCTTAGAAATAAAATTTGATATTCTGGATGCTGATGTAAGAAACACAGCCTTTGACGAAGACATCACCGCGCAAGAATGGATGCGAGACTACACATACTATGAACACGTCACCAAGTGGTTCTATTCAAAAGTTTATGATTTACTCCAACAACTCGTAAAAGACGGATTGCTAGAATTCGACAAAACTAAAAAACAATATTGTATTGCTCAAGCGCCGCTTAACTTAAATACAAATAAAGCGCCAAAGGATATGAATAATAGAACAAATGCTACCACCCAATTTAAATGTAAAGGACCTTCCTCTGTTCCCGTGGATAGAATCAGTATAGCAGAGGCGCAAAAAATAGCTGCGTTACCATTCACCTCAGAAGATGCTCTAAGACTTATTGTAGATCAACCTTTGGATAGCTTAGTTTTTCGTAAACAGCTTTACTTAGACGCGCTCAACAAAAAAAATGCTTTGCCACCCGTAATAAAATCTCCTATTCACGATTATACAAAGTATGAATCTCTAAAGGTAGCAGGTAATCATATTATCATCCTTATAGAACAAGCTATTACCAAGCTTAAAGTAGAAAAAGTAATTAAAAGCACTAAAAATAAGGGCGTCTATCTAAGAACAGCGTTAATTTACGATTGGGATCTAAAAGACAGAAGACGAAAAAAACAAAAAACATGTGATAACAATATCGATAACAACAATAATAACAACAATAACAACATCGATATGCCAAACTTGTTCCAAGGGAACCAAGCAAACACGGAGTTCAGTAATTTCACTTCTGACCCCAAAAATTTAAACCGTTTTTTTCCAGTTAACCCGACGCCCTCAAATTGCATGTCGATCAAAGAACTAACGGAAACATCTACTCCGATGGAATTCCCGGGGAATTGGACCATAGGGCGCAACCCTAAATCAGGAACCCATTAAATTCATAGAAGCCTCATATGGATTCTGCAGAGCACTCCCTTATGAAGGTGAGAGACTTTCGGTTAAGAAAACTTTAAGTTTTCTTAAGTTTTGGTGGTGACACATTATAAAGACTATCTTAAATCCGTCTTAAGGTAACGAACATATAATAATACCTTAAAATATTATGAGATTCCTCTATGAGCTTGTCTCGCTCTTTATTAGAACTTATCAATGCCAGCGATGAATATTGTATTCCTGCAATTAAAAAAGCACTAAAAGACGTGCCGGAAAAAAATATTTTAAACACTGCCCTACGATTAGCTATTCAATTAGGTCATTTCGAATTAATCCAATTACTCATCGATGCAGGTAGTGAACCCATCATTGCTTTTGAAGAAGCACTTGCAGCAAAATCAGCTGTCCTTCAATATTTAGTAGATAGAGATTATTTTATATATTATAAAAAAAAGTGTTTAGCAATTTTAAACATTATAGAGAAAAAATCAGAAGGTGATAACAATACCCAAAAAATATTAGTAGAAACTACTTTTCAGCCAAAATATTTAGCAAAAAATATAGCTATGTTTATGAAGCACCTTAAGTTGAATGATAGTCAACATTGGCTAATTGGTCGCATTCAGCAATTGGGGTACGAAGGTCGTTGTGAAGGGGTTTGTCAAGCCATCGCCATTGCCGGAATGCAAGCAGTTTTAACCGGCTTCACAGTCAATTTCCAGCGCCGTCTCCAGGCCGTTGCAGCTATCCCTCATTCTGCATTTAAAATTAAAATTAACAGCTTACAAAAGAAAAGAGGTGAGGAACTTGCTGTTGAAGAGCAAGATCTTTTGGATTTTGCTGATATGTGTGATGGCATTGCTCTCATTCAATTTCATAATGACATACATAAAGATTTGCGCTCAGCATTAGATACTAATTCTCTAGTATTACCATATAATACATTTTTGGCATCATTAGACTCTGTTGCTTTAGAAAAAAAAGGGGGGATGAAGAGATTAGGATCGATGATGAATAGTACCATTGATTTTAAAAATCAAGAAAGTACGATGAAATTTTTTTTTGAACTACGCACGTTGCTTGAAGATCAACCTATTGGTGCTCCCTATACTTTATTTCTCAATGGATATAAACATGGCATAAGTATAGGTTATGATGTTAAAAGAAAAAAATGGATTTTTATTGATGCGAATTATCTCGAAGTGTTCCCCCCTGAAATGAAGAAGGCTCCCCACTTGATTATGGCGGAATTTGATTATCATGCAATCGATCAAATTGTTAAGCATTCAAAAGAGGCCTTTAGTTTTGTAAAAAAAAATGCGATCAATCTGGAAATCACATTACTTACTGCAGGAAAAACTAAGAAAAATATATTCAAAAGATCAGAAGCTAAGAAGGAATTTAAATCCAGATGGTTAAAGTTACATGAAGATAATTTTACTGACGTTGAAAAAGTAGATTTAACACCTCTTAAGTATCTCAACGAAACAATCTTGGATCTTGAAATTTTAGAAGAAATGGAAGATTTGAATACCATAAATAACGCTGTAATGATAAACCATAATAGCTCCCGATCTAGCCGCCCAATAAAAGAAGCTGCCACCAGCCAAACTTTTTGGCATACCTTACCTCCTAAACAGGGTAAGATTTTAGCCCCGACAGACACGCCGTATTTAGAAGAAAATATTATTTCTCTATCCTCAAAAAGCAAGTGAAAGGACATTCCAAAAAAAACCTGTAAATCAAAATTGTTTATTTACTTTATTTGTGGCTAAGGATATTACAAATCGTTTCGAAGCAAATTATTTCAACTATAAAACAATGAAGTCTTCACCCTAAAAGACTTCTGAATAGGTGTATCATTATACTTATGATATAGCCTTATCATTCATACTTTTCCATTCCTCAATTATTTTTTTGCTGTATTGAAGATATTCTCCAATCCCTTCACGCCTCATTTCGTTGAAGGAAATTGAGTAAATGAAGGTTATCATTGATATAATTTAATTTGCTAAATACCCTTGAAATTTTATTATCCAGGGTTCTTGATTCCAAATTTTAAGAGCAATATTAAACCCTGCAATTTGAATGATTTTTTCATCAAATGATGTCATGTGTTTAACCATTTAAGTAAGAGTACAGCATGTACTTTATTTAGGAATTTTAATATTAATTTTAGGTAAAAGTAATGCTTATTTCATATTATACACACAATTCATTTAAGTAATATCCCATGATTGTTTTTCAAAATTTGAATGTTGATAGCGCCCTGCAAATGAACCATAACATTCACACATTTGATGTTGAATGAATATAAAATTAATGCGAAGACTTGATTTAGCTAACTATCATTATTTTAGTCATCAGCATTAAGATAACTTTTTCATCAGATAGGAAGTCAATTTATAAAATAATATTTTATAAATCTGAGCTTCCTATAAATTTATAAAAAAAGCTGAACTTTTATAAATCAGAGAAGTGTTATCTAGAAAAAATTACATATTCTGAAAATTCACTCCTCAGACATTAGGCTTTCGCTGAGTGTAATTTTCAAGGTAATCTTGAGATTCGGGGGCTGCGACAATAAAATTGTTTCCTATTAATTGCTCAGATTGTTTCCATAATTGTTGTGCGAGTTTCGCATCATAGACTTGTCCCAATGCATGCAACAATTTAGGATAGCCTTGCATTTCTTTAAATCCATCGGGCCCATAATAATCTCCACAATTGACCTCAGGCGAGGTTGCAGCATAAAGTACTGGATAAGCGCCTTTTTCAGCCGATTGCGCAAACAGAGACATGCCTAAAGAAAAGAAAAATTTCTTGCAATGCGCATGATTTTTTTCAGGCTCTGCTAAAAGAATATGCGTCTTTGCCCAGCCGGGATGCGCCGCAACACTCTTTATTGGTAAATGCGCTGCTTCCAACCGACGGTGTAATTCTTCAGTAAATAAAAGACACGCTATTTTTGAATTAGCATAGGCTTGCATTTTATTATAATGATCCTTTGAAGATTGCAAGTTATTAATATCCAAATGACCTTGCTTATGATAAAGACTACTCGTCATAAGGATGCGTGCATTGGTATCTCTTGCTAATAAAGGAAAAAGATAATTTGTTAAAGCAAAATGCCCTAAATAATTAGTAGCAAAAACTGTTTCAATACCATCTTTAGTTTTACTGTAAGGTAACGAGATGACACCAGCATTATTAATCAGTAAGGATAAGCTGTTATGATGACGCGTAAATTCTTCAGCAAATGCGCGCACAGAGGAGAGATCAGAAATATCTAATAAAGCAACATCCACCTCTGCATTGGGCACAAGACATAATAATTTCTGTTGCGAGATTTTTGCTTTTTCTAAATCCCTACAAGCCATAACGACTGCGCAGCCATGTTTTGCAAGTTCACAGGCAACTTCAAAACCTATACCGCTGTTAGCGCCAGTTATAACAGCACTTTTACCACTAAGATCTGGCATATCCTGAGGAGTCCATTTTTTCATAATATTTGTATCCGTTTATATAGGGTTAAAAAATATTTAAACTATTGCTTATCATCCTAAATCAAGCTAGGGCTGATCGTAAGCTAATCCTGAATATATGTCACTAGGCTGCTGGAAACAGCGGGTCAAAATGGTTGCACTGACACCTTTTAATTTTGTTCACATTAATACATCATCGACTTTCAAGCTTTACCTTACGTAAGTACACAGCAATGCGTTGCAAAATTTAAAATAGATGAAACATTTTAATTAGAAAAGATTTAAAAATAAAACGCATTAGAACTTCAGTGAATCATAGCGAAATTGTGTCATTACCTTAACCGAAAAGAGAATGAACGCCGGGGCCTGGGTTACGCGTTCGTGCTTCTCCCAGGCTACAGTTTAACCTTTACATAATTTAATTAATAAACGCAGTTGAAATTACCAAAGTAACGACAAGCAAGTAAAGCTGCCATCCATTTTACGAAATTCACTCATATCAAGTGGTATCGGTTTCAACTTAGCTTGTTTTAAAATAGCTTGCGTCGTTGTGCATTCTGCAAAAACCAAAGCAGCGCCATTTGCAACTAATGTATTTGCAGCATAACCTTCTTCTGCAGGAAGCCAAATTACTTCACCGATAGGTAACGGTCTTTTTAATTTAATGTGGGGATTACCCAATAATAATTTATCATTGAGTGCGACAAAACCACTTTTTAAATGTAAGACACCTGAGAATTCAATAAAATGGATAGTCAAATGTGGATTGATTGTGCGTAACACAGCCGCTAAAGCTTCTGCTCCAACTAAATTGGTACGGTACGAAATACCAATTAAAACATGCTCCCCCATCAACAGTACATCACCACCATCCACAGTTCCCTCATCACTCTTCTCGAGTTCGAGAAATTTTAGTTGCGCTTTTAAGCTATTCCGTAAACATTCAACTTCATTGCGACGCTCAAGTGCTCCTGGCCTCAATAAGATTGGTTGTTCTTTATAAATAATAGCTGCATCTTCGACAAAATGGCTATCTGGTAAACTTTCTTCAGGTTCAAGAAGAGATATGGAAATACCAAGTTCGTTCAGTGCGGTTAAATATTGATGATGTTGTTCGCGGGCTAAGTCAACATCAATCGTAATATTTTGGGTTGTGATACCTTGCGCCATAGAACAAGGTGGTGTGCGCGCAATACCTGATTTAAAGTTTAGAAAATTACTTTGCATGAATTATTTTCCTAATAAATTGCCGGATTACTTTTCGCCTTAATCCTTAATATCGGTGTAACAACTTAATACAATGGTTCAGTTTCAAAATCAACACATGAATCGTGTTCCGACCCTATTCTAAAGAAGAATACTTAAGAAAAAAAATAATGATTTGAACAAAGGACAAGTCAACAATTAATTTTGTATTTGAATATTTTTTCACATCCCCCTTCTGCATGATAAAGAAAATTCACTAATACGCTTTACGCAATTTTTCAAAAGTAGAAATTCTTTTAATTCAGACTGAATTTTTTCTATGAAATAGCTATTAGCCTTAAGACTTCTTATGGATTATTCAATGGGGCAACCTGTGAGTAAACTTTACTAACCTATAAGACCAGGTAGAATCGATTATCTACACTTTTAAAATTGTACCTGAAGTAACATGGAGATCATTTATGGATGATAAACACTGTTTTAAATCTATAATAGGAAGGGTTTTACTCGTCTTCCTTATTTCACTTAGTTTAATTAAAACTGCCGAAGCAAGAAGCTTTATTTTTGTTAATAATTGTTCTTATCCAGTTTGGTTCGGTCTAGTAGGTGGTGCAAATACGCCAAAACCTGCAAATGGTAACTATCAATTACCACCCGGTGGTCGAAACACAGCGACCATTCCTGCTGGTACTTGGAGTGGCGTGATCGCTGGACGCACTAATTGCGCGACAGGTCGTTGCGAAACAGGCGACTGTGGAGGAAGTAACACAGGACCCTGTACACGAGGGTTCCAACCACCAACAACTCAAGCTGAATTTACCGTCCGTTCGAATGACACCGATTATTATGATGTTTCTGTCATCAATGGCATCAATATGGGTGTAAGTGTTACACCCAGCATTGGCTCCAAAGCAAGTCTTCCCTACTTTTGTGGTAGTCCAGGTTCGGGTACGCCATCTGCTGGTTTAGCCGGATGTAGCTGGAAATTTACGCCACCTTTGGTTGAGTACAACTGGGTTGCTTACGGTGGTAAAGCTTGCACTGCTAATGGTGACTGTGCAAGCGGAACCCAATGCGGTCTGGGCTTTGATCCCGTTCTTAATGGATTTAAAAAAACGTGTGGACGTCAGTTAGGTTATTGGACTGCCAATCAAGTTTGTGGTGTGCAACGAAGTTTTGGGGCACCTTTTTATTGCAGTGCAGCCATTCCACAAGGCGGTATCTTATGGAATCTCATGGCGTGCAATGGTAATTCCGGGGCTCAAAGATCTTGCTATACAGCTGGGGCATCTGCGACTTGCTGTGGTTGTGTTAATTGGGACAAAATCGGTGTACCTGTACCACCCGGCCCAATTACCGCACAATGCGTAAACTCCAATCCAGTATGGGTTGATCGCGTTAGACCTACACTTGATTGGCTAAAACGCGCTTGTCCTACCGCTTATACTTATCCTTACGATGACCACAGCAGTACTTTTATTTGCAAATCACCCACAGCTGCTAACACGGTGGATTACACAATTACCTTCTGTCCTACAGGCGGCGTAAATCCTCCTCTACCGGATGGAAAATGTTTACCCCCTGCTAACATCAAGTCAACTTATACTGCGAATAAAAAACAAGTGACATTGACGTGGGATAAACCAGCGAACGCTGAAACTATTTCTACCTATCAAGTCAACGATTGGCTAGATAGACAAATTTGGAGAGGCGTAGAACGAACTTTTATTGATAAAAGTTTACCGGGTACCAATGGAAAATTTACTTATTTCCTTTATTCAAATTGCCCTTCAGGACGTTCACCGCGCGTTCAATATGATGTAGTTATTAAATAAACATCAGCAAACTAAATGGCTAACCAGCTAGTGATATTTTGCTAGCTGGTTCGTTATCGTAATAGCATTTATCCTTAACAACTAAACCATTGTTCTTGCTGATAGGCACTTTCCCAAAAAAGCCATTCAAGTTGGGTTGATCGTAAGAATGCGAAAAGCATTTTTTCTTTTAATTTCTTAGGCGCACCTTCACTTAATGCATTGGTAACTTCAATAGCCAACTTAACAGAGGTATCGAAGGCTTCCCCTGAATAGAGTTCAATCCAGCTTTCATAAGGATTATTCGAACTTTTAGTTTGTGAAATTTTTTTACCCACTTCTCGGTATACCCAAAAACAAGGGAGTAAGCTTGCCACAGCTTCTTCCACAGCAGCAGTACTGGCCATTTTAAGAAGATAATTGGTGTACATGAAACAGGCCGGACTTTGTTCCATGTTTACAGTCAAAGGCGCGTGATTTTTTTTTAAATAGAGTCGATGAAGGTGTTGTTCTGAATGAATAGCACTTAAAGAAAATTGAATAAAGTGATGCGCTTGCTCATTGCAAGTGAGACGTGCAGCCGTTATGGCAAGGGCTCTGGAAAAATCGGCTAAATATAAAGCGTCTTGTTGTAAATAATGAATAAACTTTTCTTGAGGCAACAGGCCCTGAGCAAGCTCCCGATTGAAAGGTTGATCAAAAATTTTAATCATCACGGAGTTGACGGTGCTACACATTTTTTCAAAAATCATAGTGATTCTCCAGAAAATAAAAATGATCAACAGGCCCACAACCACGACCTATTTGTAATTTCTCGCCAAACTCAATTGCTTTTGTTAAATATTTTTTTGCACAATGAATTGCATCTTTTAAAGGGTAGTCTTGCGCAAGATAAGAAGCGATAGCAGAAGATAAGCTGCAACCGGTTCCATGGCTATTTAGAGAATTAATTCGCTTGGCATGAAACCAATGACATGAACGCTCTTCATAAAGATAAAGAACATCTGATGATTGTAGGCCGTGGAAATGTCCACCTTTAATAAGTACATTAACTTTAAATTGATTCCCTATTTTCAGCGCAGCTAATTCTTGATCTGCTAAGGTGGAAATTTTGATGCGAAGTAAAATTTCAGCTTCTACTAAATTAGGTGTGATAAGTGTCGCATAAGGGAAAATTTGTTTTTCCAAAAGCATAATGCTTTTGGTATCAATAAGCGCACAACCATTTTTAGATGTCATCACAGGATCTAAAATAACAAATTTTGGCTTAAACTTTTGTAACGCTAATGCGACAACCGCGATCATTTTTTCACTGTACAACATCCCAATTTTCACAGCTTCAATTTTCAAATCATTAAAAACACTTTCTAATTGCTGCGCCACAAAATGACCGGGCAGTTCGTGTATAGCATGCACGCCTAATGTGTTTTGAGCGGTTAATACTGTTATAACTGAAGCCGCGTAACATCCTATGGCGGAAATAGTTTTTATATCCCCCTGTATGCCTGCGCCACCGGAGGAATCGGAACCCGCAATCGTTAATACACACTGTTTAATCTTTTTCATAAGAAAGCGCGTCCGGTATTAAATTTAACTCATCAAGAAATTGAATTTTGAAAGAAGCGGGACCTTTTGCCCTACTTGCTGCTCTCTCCCCGCAAATACCATAAAATGAAACGGCTAAAGCACAAGCATTAAATCTATTTTTTTCCAACGCATGAAAAGAACCAATAATCGCGGCAAGCAAACATCCTGTTCCAGTCACTTGTGACATGAGAGGAACACCATAGGTAAATTGACGAATCCGATTGCTATCAACAATGATGTCTGTCTTTCCGCTAACAACAACCGTCGCATCATAATGAATAGCAAGCATTTGCGCACTTTCAATTGCGAAATCAGTTTGCGCAGTACTATCTACACCTTTCGTTATTATTGTTGATCCGGCTATAGACATGATTTCGCTGGCATTACCTTTAATGATAGCAATGTCATATTGATCAATGAGGTTAAGGCCCGTACGGGTGCGGTAATGACTCGCACCTGCGCCCACTGGATCTAGAATAATGGGTTTTCCCAATTGATTTGCAATACTGCAAGCATGCTCACAAAGTGCAATAAATTTTGCATCAAGCGTGCCAAGATTAATGACCACTACGGAAGCCAACTGTACTAATTCTTTAATTTCTTGTTCCGCTTTGCTCATCACAGGCGATGCGCCTAAACTTAACAACCCATTTGCAATAAAATCCATCGTTACATCATTGGTAATGTTTAGTATGAGTGGCCTTAGTTGCTTTATCTTGATGACAATATTTTTCATCCGTTCAAACATTCGGTACTCTTTTTATCAATGGAATGATCGATTGTTCCAATTAAATCTGCGGCAGCTTGGTAGGGATCAAGAGTATGAATAGCACTCATGACTGCAACACCACATGCACCACTTTCCATAATCATTTGGATGTTACTTGAATTGATTCCACCAATGGCTATGACGGGATAGATAGAAATTTTTGTAATTTTCTTTAGCCCACTGATTCCCCAAATCGTTTTACACTCAGGCTTCGTTTTACTGAAAAATACTGAACTTGCAGCAATGTAGTCAATACAGGTTAACTGATTAGCTATTTCTAGGTCAGTGAGTGTTTCAACAGACCATCCAATTATTTTGGTTGAGCCCAATATTTTTCGTGCTTCATGAGGCGAATAATCAGATTGACCAAGATGAACACCTTCTGCATTAACACTTTTTGCCATTTCAACATGGTCGTTAATGATTAGCGGTATTTTAAAAGGATATAAAATAGCTTTTAATTGTAACGCAAGCTGTTTAAGTTCAAACAGATTTTTATTCTTTTCGCGTAACTGAACGGAGGTGATTCCACCTCGTATGGCTTTTAAGATGAGAGATTGATAGAGGCTGAACGATTGATCTTGTAAATTTGTAATTAAACAGAGTCTTAAACTTCGAGCGTTCATTACTTCCCTCTTATCATTTAAAGAGGGACGAGCAACTCATAAGTCACAGGAAAAATTCGACCTATCGAGCTCACTCTCCCTCCGCAGGCATTACCCAGAGCAGGTTATAAGGGTGTTTCTCAGCTTTGATTTTTCAAAGCACCCCTGGTGAATCATTGACGCGCAGTTTATCCACAGTCATTGCAAGTGTCAAATTAAAAAGTTGTATTGATATATTAGTTTTTTATAAATATAAATTTCACATTGCTTTGAGTATTTTTATCCGTATGAATTTTTGACTCGCTGCCCTACGCATTATTTTTATTATTACTTTGTGATTGATTTCAATCTAGACTTAATCAACTCACAAGGCAAACTTTGTAGGCCGCAAATTAACAGCTTAGAAAAAATTAACCCATTTAAAAATTTCTACTGTCATTAGGTTTCGTTAGCTCAATCAATTTGCACTTATAACCTTCCTCCGCTATCTTAGGCATCCGCAATGAATTACAAAGGAGTTGTTTATGAAACGTTTATCGCTTTTATGTGGTTTTCTCTCTTTAACTATTTCCATGCCCCTATTTGCTAAAGATTATAATTTATCAATTAAAAATTATACGAATGAAACGTTAAGTGTAGTGAGAAAAGATGGTTCTTATGTTGTTTTGCCTGCTCAAGGTTATGTCGCAAGCGAGCGGTTTCGAGTTAGATCAGAGGTTACCAATTTCATTAATGGGAAAAAAGTTTGTAGTTGGGTCATTTCTGAATCTGACCGTTGTTATAAGACCACGGGTTTAAATTATGGGCCAGACTCACATGGGCATGTTGGTTGCAATCTTGAAATGTTACAACGCTACCCGTGCTGATCCAAAAATTCTTAGAAACGTAGCTAGCCATGTTGGCGTTGAATGACATGACATCCATTTAGATATGTCACGAATACAACGCCGCATTGTTGCGGATGAAAACGTAACATTGAAATCGCTAGCGGGCTAATACGTCATGATTATATCGAACAGTAATAATACCAAAAATAAAACTTGCTTGATGAATGAAAATAACACGATTACTTAATGATAGTTTTATAGCATGAATGATTGAATTGCTAGTCCCTCGCTCCTACACATGCATTTTAGTCGGCTTGAAAATGTTGGCGTCATGTCGGAAAAAAATTACCAGCTTGCATAAATTGAAATCGAAATTCGACGGACATAAAGGATCACGGGTTACATTGTCTACCCAACATGGATAAACGTTACACGGTCGACAATTTGAGAGTCTTAAGTAGTCTATGATATTGCCACCCCAATGATTTGCCCAATTTTTTTTAAATCGCTTTGGTCTAAAGTCGCATTGTTATTTTTCGACCTCACCAATTTATTAAAAAATAAAATCTAACTTTCTGCTGCTGCTTTTAATTTGGCTATATCCAACTTTTTCATTTGCAACATCACTTTCATTACTTTTTCAGACTTTGCTGAATCATCCATTAATTTCGATAAAATGGTGGGAATGATTTGCCAAGACAGACCAAATTTATCCCTTAACCAACCACAAGCATCCTTTTTTCCTCCTTCCGCAAGGGCTTCCCAAAAGTAATCCACTTCCTCTTGTGTTTCACAATTTACTGTCAGAGAAGTTGCTGGCGTAAATTTAAAATCCGGACCGCCATTAAGCGCAATATATGTTTGGCCATTTAGTGTAAATTCGACTGTCATGATACTGCCTGCTGGTCTTTTATGCATTTCATAGCCTTCTTTGCCATAATGAGAAATTTTTTCAATACTTCCATTTTTAAAAATAGAGATATAAAATTTTGCTGCTTCCTCTGCTTGCCCATCAAACCATAAACAAAGCGTAACTTTTTGCATGATATTTTCCTTAATGGAGTGCTTAATATTAAGATCGCATTAATTCTTTCCTTTCATTCTGCTTTGCCTGCCTTTACACCTTTCATGATACCTAACAATATCAGACTATCTATCTACTCTGGAAGATAATCTATTCAACTAAAAGGTACAATAAGTGTAAAAAGTTAACAACGTGAGCCTTGTAGATAAACAATCGGTTGGGAGGTGGATATCACCCTTGTCATTGCCCAAACTAAGGATAGTGCCCAACCGATAAAAGACCAGCCAAAAAAAAGATTCATGAGAAAGATGGCAGACAAATTATGATGATTTCTATACTTTGCAACAAAAGTTGGTATGAAGTAGATTGCCACAGCAAATGAAAATAAGAGTAACAAAAAAAATAATAAAAATACCATAATAACCTCGTAGACCTGCTTTAAAAACATTTTATCGGCTTATTTTACCCGGAAAATAATTTAATTTCTAATTGTCTAGTTAAAAGCTAAGTTCATTGTCTAAATCATAACTAATCCATTATTTGGGAGGCGAAGCTTAATCTTTATTTTTTACTACTGAATCTTTTGGAAGTCTTAACGATAATAAGCAGCAAATGGTAATAACAATCATTAATATCGATAAAACCAGGGTATAATTCGCAGTTGTATACATGCGCAAGCCAGCCTCGTCCACTTTACCATCCCAAAATTGATCTAAACCAAAACCGATAAGCTGTTGCAAAAGTCCGCCACCCAACATATTTAAAGTGTTAACAACACCGAGAGTAATTCCTACATTATAAGTATGCGTATATTGACCGGCCCCAGTGAAACAAAGCATTTCAGCCCCACAAAAGATGCCAAGCAAAGTGAGCAAGACCATTAACATCGATTGCGACAATATTGGACCGTACAGTAACAACCCAAATAAAACCAAGACAGCACAAGCACTTAAGCGAATGCTACGATTTAAATAATGATATTTTTCACTGAGCCACGGTAAAGTTAAACAGCCAATTCCCAATCCAAGGTACATCATCATACTTATTTTAGCCGCATCCACGCGCCCCAATGCATACTTCTGCATTAAAAAAGCAACGCCCCATAAATCGGCTAGCACGGACAAGGGAGTATAAACGGCGACAGCTAAAATAGCATAAAGCATAATTGGTCGAGATTTAAAAACATCAAGCAATGATGCCCACAAATGTTTAGGCAGCGCTTTCGTTAGTGGAATTAAATTTTCTTTTTTTGGTTTTGGTAGAAGAACAAAAGTAATAATCAAAATAAACAAACCTAATATGGCAACATCATTAATAGCTTGCCGAAAACCCACTGCTTCAGATAATAATGCCAAGGGTTTGCCTGCAACTAATGCACCTACTGTTCCCAAAGTTAAAGTTGCACCCATTAAAAACCCGCGCTTACCCATAGGAAAAGAATCAACAACAAGTTTCAAGGCACACATAAATGCACAAGCAGATCCTAGACCAACCATAATGCGGCTCAATTGTAAGGTCCAAAACACTTGTGATGTTGAAAATAAATAAGCGCCAGCGATACATAACGTTATAGAAGCGAGCACCGTTTTTCGGACGCCCACACAATCCACAATGAAACCAAGCGGAATTTGAAATAATGCATAAGCATACAAATAATAGGAACCTAACGTAGCAAATTCATCCGCTGTTAAACGAAAAGCGAACCGTAAATCTGTCACGAGCACACCGGGTGCTACGCGTAAAATATATTGATAAAAATAGAAAAGAGTAACAATGAACCAGCCTAAGTAGGCCATATATATAGTATTTTTATTTTTACTTAAGCTAACCACTTTAAATTCCTTCATTATTATAATTTTTCTTAATAACACTTAAAATCAATTGGCAATGACCTATTGAGACGACAAGTTATTATATAGGGCTAAAGTCACCTTGAAAATGCATACGCCTTAACCTACTATTATTTTTGTGGTAGGAATTACAACGTCGATGACCATTACAAATTACTATTTATCTCATACGCTTAATAATTTCGTAGAAGATCAAGCTCAACTGGATGTAGTGGAAAAACTGCAATGCATTCAAAATGGACTTATTCAAGAACAAAAGTTGCGCAATATATTTCCAATTTTACGAAAGCGAAAATATGTTCCGGGGTTATATCTGTGGGGTCACGTCGGCAGTGGTAAAACTTTTCTCATGGATTGCTTTTACCAATCCCTCCCTTTGACAAATAAAATGCGTATGCATTTTTTTCAGTTTATGCAATTTATCCATGTTGAGCTCAATAATTATCCGCACCAAAGCGATCCTTTGGCTTTAATCGTCAAGCAATTGGCAAAAAAAAATATCGTTCTTTGTTTAGATGAATTTTTAGTTAAAGATATTGTCGATGCAATGTTATTAGCTCGTTTACTAAAACTCATGATTAAAGAGGGAATTTGCTTAATTACAACCGCAAATATTCCACCCGATGAGCTATACAAAAGAGGATTACAAAGACAACAGTTTTTACCTGCCATTGATTTATTAAAAAAACATACTGAAGTCATTCATATTAAGGTAGCTCAAGACTATCGCACCTTGACTGCATCTCATACTGTGCAATTAACTGAATCAAAGATGGAACAAGCATTTAGTATTTTAACCCAAGGTAAATCTATTTCTAATACATCACTAATCATTAATCATCATTCGATTTTTGTTAAAAAAAGAACTGAGGATATTGTTTGGTTTGATTTTCGAGAAATCTGCTGTATTGGGCGGACACCTGCAGATTATTTGTTCATTGCAAAAAATTTTCCGATGATCTTCATCAGTGACATACCCGCCATTTCGAGTGAACAAAGAAATTTAATTCGTTTATTCATCAGTATGATCGATGTTTTTTATGATGCGAATATAAATTTGTTTTTTTCAACTCCTATTCCCTTAGCCGATATTTATGTTGAAGGAGACATGCAATTTGAATTTAAGCGCACTCTCTCTCGACTTATTCACTTTCGTCATCAACATTCAAATTGAAAGCTTAATGATATTTTGAATAATAGGTGTTTTTTTTGACTTTTTTAAATAAAAGGTGTAAATTTTAAGCAAATTTACCATAAAAAAGGTGTAATCGTGGCTATTAATCGTTCCTTTCTTGAAGAACTACCTATTGAAATTCCAGACCATGAAATCGCACCTAATTTGGATAAACAATCCCTACTTTATAGTATGCTGACATCGCAACGCATGTATCATTTTTTCAAACAACCTTTAGAGACAATTAAACTATTGGATTTTGTTAACTGTGCCGATTATGAGCATGCTCAAGCAATGATAAATATTAGTCCTGCTCTCATGTTTATGCCATTTACAATAAAAAAAATTGATGGATCCTATCAAACAACTACGCCTCTTAAACTTGCTTATGAATTATTAGACACATACATGTGGAAAATGTTTTGGGAAAAAATTAAAACTAACCCTCAATGGGTAGCTCTTTTTCTGGAACAAGTTCATGGGCAAACCGAACACGTTAATTTAGACCCTTTATTCGCTGAGTATAAAAAATATCAAGACCAATACAAACTCTGGCTGCAAGATAAAATAACTAATTCTGAGCTCGCAACTGCATGGCTTAATGTTGGTAAGAAACAACGGGAAATATTACCCCGGCATATGTTGAAAGAATTCTGTCGGCCCGGTCATTCATGGGGCCCTGAATCACTCTTTGATGTTACGGTTGATCCGATACCTACGGATAATAAAATATATAATTATCTCACTAGCGAAATGGTAACACTTTTTCCATTTAAACCTGATTGTGGCTTAGGAAATGATTTTACTTTAACAAGGTCTGCGGACGTAACGTTACCTGGTGGTAACCAAGTACGTCTCTGGAAATCTCAGTGGAATACCACCGAAGGCGTAGCCGGCGAACATTTGGCAACGCGTGATTTAGCGACTTTCCGTCAACTTTATGACATCCGAACTGAAGATTGTGTAAAAGAACTTCTAGAGTTGGAACCAAAGCCATGCAGAATCTCTTTGTAATCCAAAAGATTAATGAGGCTGGCTTTTAAATTAAATCCAATTTTTTTTCCGATAACAGTTGAGGATTTTCAATTAATTTTTTAAGTAAACTTCGATGACATTTATTTTCTTCTGTGCATGCGGAAGAACATAATAAAGTTATAGTTTCTCCAGCTGCTGCAAGTTTTGCCAAGCTCATTATTAAATCACGTGAATCCTTTTTTTTCATTTCGCGGAAATACCGCTTTGCGTAACTATCCCAATTCAGCGGTTGATGACCGAACTTTCCATAAGCGTGTGCATGAAGTTCTTTGCTTGGTCCAAGTTGATTATACCAAATGTCCCATGTTTCATCTTTTTTTAGTAGAGCCCGCGGACGATAACGACAAATTAAAATTCGCCATCCATCTTTTGATGATCTTGCATCACACCAACGCTTAGTGTAAACCGGCATGGCGACTCCATTATCCTTGCTTAACGTCCAATGGTCACATCATCTTTTTAAACAAAAGTTAAGTGTGGTGAAAAATTTTTTTGAGTTCTAATTTTGCTGCTACCAGAATAGATTTTTGTTCAGGTAATAATTTTTTTCCCGCACGATTGATATAAAAGGTAAGCATGGCACTGGCGGATTGATAAGGAGCGCCTTTA
Source organism: Gammaproteobacteria bacterium (assembly GCA_013816845.1). Classification (NCBI taxonomy): domain Bacteria; kingdom Pseudomonadati; phylum Pseudomonadota; class Gammaproteobacteria; species Gammaproteobacteria bacterium. The sequence continues at coordinate 17,237 of JACDDU010000005.1, read as the reverse complement.
CGCTGATGACTTTGTTCTGCTGATTTTTTTAATGATTTTGCAATTCTAAGAGGATCATCCCAAGTAAAGACGCCCTCTTCTAATTGGAGAGCGTGACTATTTTCAGTTACCTTTTGCGACCATTTTTTGTTTCTTTTTTCCATATCTCAGTTTTATCCTAATCATATTGAACACTACATTATTTTATCAGATTTTATTCCTCTCATTTAATCCCCTAATAAAACTAAGATCCTACTCCCTTCATTTTATTATTAATTTATATAGTTATGTCAGCTTTATTTGAATAGGAAGCATCGCATGTATTTCATAAAAAAATTCAGGTGGTTATACTAAGAACATTATTCCTATTAGCAGTCCACCATGACTATTTTGAAAGTATCGCGGTTGGAAGGATTAAGTGATGGTATATTTGCAATTGCAATGACCATTTTAGCACTCGATTTGCGTTTACCTCCTCATATTGACTCAACACATTTAGTGTCTGTAATGGAAAATGTCGTTTTTTTTAAACTTTTTATTTATATCGGTAGTTTTATTATTCTAGGCACATTATGGATTGCGATGACCTTCCAGATTGGTTTATTACAACGTTTAAATCGACCTTATTTATGGACCCACGTTCTATACTTAATGGTTATTTGTGTTGTTCCTTTTTCCGCAAGCCTGGTTGCAGCTTATCCTACCAATCCTGCTAGTATTATTTTCTTTGCAATCAATTTACTTTGTGCGAGTGTCGCGCAATTTATCATTGCGCAATGCGCTTATTATTTCCAATTAAATAATGAATTGTACACGCCCGCGATTCGTCATGCGATTGTGAAACGAATATATGTTGCTCCTCTTTTTTATTTCTTATCCATTGCTTTAGCGTATTGGCATCCTCATCTCGCTTTTTTGGCTTTAATTGCGCCTATTCTTATTTATATTTTACCGGGTGCTGTGGACCGATTTGACCAACCCCCTGCATAAAAAAGTTTTCAAAGTGTGAAGTGAATTTCATCAGAGACCTGACTCTAGTTCACTTCACATTTGTAATGAAGTTTTATAACAAAGCAATCGTTAAGTTGAGATAAGGTCCATTTAAGGTAAAAGGGCTGTATCTGGAATCCGTCGAATTAATAGCCATCGTTCCTGTTGCAAGCTCAGGTTGTAGTGTACCCAATTTAGCTTGCACGAGGGTGCCAAGTTGAATAATTGCAATAGCATTGATGTAATAAGCAAAACGATAGCCAGCTTCTAAAGTGAAATCTAGATTTCCCCAAATGCGATTATAAGGAAGTCCATGTTTAGAATCAAAACCCGGCACCACTTGTGCCATCGTTGGCGCCGTAATGGACTGGGTGCTGGTCGTAATTGAACTCGCGTGAAGTGCTCTAGCAATTTAGCAGATCTTTAGGTTTTTGTAATAAACATAAAGAGGGGGTAAATTTATTAATATTGTTTATTGTTATACGTCGATCTAACTTTGGAAATATAAATAATTACTTCAACGAATTGCTATGAGTGTATTGCATCAAGGAGTGCATTGGCATTCAATACTTTTTATTATTATAATTTAAGCTTAAAGCTTAATGGGTGACCCTCAAGCTGTCTCCCATTTGGCACTCACGATATTAATTTGCATCACAGGCGGGTCTTTATTTTTGGCATCCAACATAGTGTACTTTAACAATCAAGTTTGAGCCAAGTGCATAGTTAAAATACATACCCAAGTCCCTTAATTTTGGTAAGATTGAGTTCAGTACAATCCTATTTCTTTAGTAAGGGTTACCCCCACGTTAAATAATATTTTTTCTTATAGTAAGATAAGAAGCCAGCCGTAACGATTTAGGAAAAGGACTCCGTACGCTAACTGAAAGGATTTCACTACCCTACTTATTAAAAAGGATTTTGTATGAAAGCATTATGCTGGCACGGAAAAAAAGATGTCCGGGTAGACGAAGTTCCCCATCCTGAAATTATTAATGATCGCGATGCTATCATTCGAGTCACCGCGACTGCTATATGCGGATCTGATCTACATTTATATAATGGCTTGATGCCAACAATGAAATCGGGTGACATCTTAGGGCATGAATTCATGGGAGAAGTTGTAGCAGTAGGTTCTGCAAATAAAAAATTAAAAATAGGTGATCGCGTGGTTGTTCCTTTCACCATTGCTTGCGGTCAATGTTTTTTCTGTAAGCAAGACTTATTCTCTATCTGTGAAAACTCTAATCCGAACGTTGAACTGGCAAATGAGCAAATGGGACATTCACCCTCTGGTTTATTTGGATTTTCTCATCTTTTAGGCGGCTTCTCTGGTGGGCAAGCGGAATATGTTCGTGTACCTTTTGCAGATGTGGGGCCGATTAAAATTCCGGAAGGCATTCCTGATGAAAAAGTTTTGTTTTTATCAGACATCTTACCCACAGGTTATATGGCTGCTGAAAATTGCGGAATTAAAGACGGCGATACGGTTGCGATATGGGGTTGTGGACCCGTCGCACAATTCGCTATACAAAGTGCCTGGCTATTAGGCGCTGGGCGCGTGATTGCGATTGATTGTGTTAAAGAAAGATTAGCAATAGCGGAAAAATTAGGTAAAGCTGAAACCATCAATTTTGAAGAAGACGATGTCTATGATCGTTTGATGACAATGACTCAAGGTCGCGGACCAGACCGATGTATCGATGCGGTTGGCGCTGAAGCTCATGTAGGTCCTAAATTTGATTCCATCATAGATAAGGCAAAACAAGCAGTCCATTTAGCTTCAGACCGTCCACATTGCTTAAGAGAAGCAATTCAATGTTGTCGCAATGGTGGCACGGTTTCCATACCCGGTGCCTACATTGGCATGTTAGACAATATCCCATTTGGTTCAGCAATGAATCGAAGTTTGACTTTTAAAATGGGTCAAACGCATGTCCAACATTACCTCGACTTATTACTGAAAAAAATAATGAATGAAGAATTGGATCCATCAAAAATTATTACGCATCGACTAAAGCTAAGTGAGGCGCCAGAGGGTTATAAAATTTTTAATGCTAAAGAAGATGGCTGTTTAAAAATCGTCATGACCCCTTAGAATTTGGAGAATTAAAGATGGATATTTATGAATATTTAAAAATGGATCATAAAAAAGTAACTAAGCTTTTCAAATTATTTGAAAGTGCCCCAACTGAACGAAACCAATTAGAAATTTATAAAATGATTCGAAACGAATTAACGATTCATGCAAAATCAGAAGAAGCTACTTTTTACAAAGCTCTAGAAAAACATGCAGAAAGTCTGCCTGACACACGGCATGGTGAAAAGGAACATGTCGGAATTATGAATAAATTAGCTGAAATTGACATGCATAAACAAATAAGTAATACGATGAAAAAATTAATCTTGGAATTGAAGCAACTTGTCGAACACCATGTCTCTGAAGAAGAAGGCAAATTATTTAAAGATGCAAAAAAAGTATTAACGGACAAAGAAGCTTATATTTTGAAATTACAAATGCATGACTATAAAGAAAAATTGTTAAACGGCACGCTTTCACCAAGCACAGAGACTGTTTGAAAATAGATGCTATACGTCAATTAGGTTATCGCGCTTGCGGCTTCAAATCCTTCCGCTTTGCAAGGCGCCTCGCTTTATTTCGTTACTTTCTTTTTTTCGACCTGCTATAGTAAATCGGCAAGAAATCCCATAGGCACACTATAAACTTGTCGTTATAATTCGTTTGTGGGAATGATTATTTAATAAAAGGATTTAGCATGACGAAAATTAATTTTTACCGCGCACTCTTATTTATCCTCTTAGGATTCAATCTTACTTCAACTTATGCTTGGGATCATTCTGTAGAACTTGGCGCCGGGAAGTACCATGATCCAAATAATGTCCATTACGATAACTCGGGTCTCTTTTTATCAGGTGACATTATAGGATTGAAACGCACTTTCTGGACTTTTTGGTCGCTCACAGGTGCGCTAGGGCAATGGCAATCGACAGCACCGGAAAATAAGAATCTCACTACGGCTGCACTCTCTTTAGCTTTACGTTTTTATCCTTTTAATATTGCCGATCAATTTCCAGCTTATCTTTTGGGATCAGTGGGTCCTGCTTACCTTTCAAGTAGGAAATTTGGTACCAATACGCAAGCGAGTAATCTTACCATTCAAACTAACCTTGGCTTAGGGGCTGAGTTTAATCAATATGATATTAATTTACGATTAGTGCATTTTTCAAATGCCAACTTGGGAAATCCCAATGAAGGATTTAATTTTCTTTTCATGCTTTCGTTAGGTTATTTATTTTAAAATTATTATTTTATACCGATCAGGATAAATTATTTTTTGTCACCTGATCGGTATGAATATTATAATGAGATACAAATGAAAGAGAAATAAAATGAGTAAAGCATTTACCAAAGAATCCGATGATGATGAGCCAGAGCAAGCAGAAATCCCCACAGAAAATATTAGAAACTGTGTAACACCTTTTGGACTTGCTCAGTTGCAAGAAGAATTTCATCGTCTTTCCTATGAGGAACGACCTAAAATTGTCGAAACTGTGCGTTGGGCAGCAGGTAACGGGGACCGCTCTGAAAATGGTGATTATATCTATGGAAAGAAACGATTAAGAGAAATTGACCGCCGGGTGCGGTACTTAACCAAAAGAATTAAATCTGCAGAAGTAGTTGATCCTAATCTTCAAAAAAAATTAACAAAAGTATTTTTTGGTGCAACCGTTACTTATCTCCAAAGTGATGGTCTTAAAAAAACAGTAAAACTGGTCGGTGTCGACGAAGCGGATTTATCCCAAGGCAAAATTAGTTGGATCTCACCTGTCGCAAAAGCATTATTAAAAGCAGAAGTGGGGGATGTTGTAAAACTTAAAACGCCGGAAGACATAGAAAAGTTGGAAATCTTAGCCATTCACTATTGAAATGTATCCCTTGATAGACGAAAACAAATCAGCCCTCTCACACTACCCAGCCTAGTTTGGTGGGTAGTCAAAAAGGGCTTAGAGCATAGAAAGCATCGCCTGAACTGCCAAGAATTTTAACCGTCATTCCAGCTTTCTTGAGCTTAGAATCAACAACTTACCTTTGGCTTTCTTAACATATCCCGGTTAACCCATTGATTAAATTAAAAAATAAAACTCAACCATTATGCTCTATAGTTATAATATGAGGTGATTAAAAAAAAATCACATGGCTTGAAATGGCATACCGATTTAATAAAGTTATGAATTATAAAAAGGGATAACGTTTGAAAAAACTCGATCTCATTTCGTACTCTATACGCTTAAGCAGGACTAAAGTATGTCATTAGTCGAGATTATTGATGATTTAGTAACGCACAACGATTTTAAAGAAAACGTTAAATATTTAACGAAAACCTTTTTACCAGGCCAAGTTATACAAGAGCAAGGCACGATGCCGGTTCATATTTATCTAATTAAAAAGGGCAAGGTAAACTTATCCATTAATTGTATTAATCACTACAGCTCTCATTATGAAGTATTGCATCCGACACTTATATCGATAGGTCCTGGAGAGTTTGTTTGCGAATTATCTTTATTTGAAAAGACTCTATCACCTACCGATGTCATTGCAGCCGAAGATTGCGATGTAGTCGAATTTGAAATTGAATCATTAAAATGTTTTTTAGAAAAACATCCTGAAATTGCTTATTATTTTATGTTAGAAATTATAAAGAGTCATTCCATACAAATTCGTCACGCAGAGAAAGCAATAGGCGTTCTTTATGCATGGGGCTTGCATGTTCATCATATTGATTGACAGTGGAAGTTTAAGAACGCACGATTAAAAAGATCAAGGATTATATATGACTAGCTATGTTTTCCCTGGACAAGGCTCGCAATCACTCGGCATGGGAAGAACTTTATTCACAGACTTTCCTGATTTAGTTGAACAAGCCAATGAGATTCTAGGTTATTCAATTGTGAAATTATGCTTAGAGGATCCAGAGGGAAAATTGAATCAAACTAACTTCACTCAACCTGCTCTTTTTGTCGTGAATGCTTTATCTTATCTCAATAAAATTAAAGAAAATGAAAAGCTGCCGCAGTATGTAGCTGGACATAGCTTAGGCGAATATAATGCATTATTTGCAGCACGCGTCTTTGATTTTGCCACTGGATTGAAGCTTGTACAAAAACGCGGGAAGCTGATGAGCCAAGCAACACAAGGGGCCATGGCAGCGGTAATCGGATTAAAAAGCGAAGACGTATTGAAACTCATTGCTAAACATCACTTAAACGAGCTTGCTATCGCTAATTACAACTCTTATACCCAAGTTGTGATTACCGGATTGAAAACTGCAGTATTGGCAGCAGAAACGATTTTTACTGGCGCAGGTGCACTTTATTATCTTCCCTTAAATGTAAGCGGTGCATTTCATTCCAAATATATGGACGATGCTCAACAAGAATTTAGCTTATTCATGCGTGAATTTCACTTTGCAAAACCCATTATTCCTATCATTGCTAACATGACAGCTAAACCCTATCCTATTGGCTCTATCCATACCTTACTTGCTCAACAAATTACACACCCCGTGCATTGGACTCAAACAGTTGAATACTTACTTTTGCGAGGAGAAACTGACTTTGAGGAAATAGGTCCTGGAAGAGTATTATCGAGCTTAATTGCGCGCATTCGCAAAGGGCAATGAATCTCTGTAATTTCATTTGGAATCGTGCTTAACCCTCACCTCCCACGATATTTGAAGATAAGGTAGAGAACGCAAGTGCAATCCAAACGTTTAACTCTCGATTAAAATACATTTTCCAAATTACTCTTTTACACAGAGAACCAAACGCAAACATTTAAATTAAATTAGGGTAAATGACGATTGCATACAAACAATTTGTTCTGAAGATTATTTTTTTTTATGCAAATGAGCTTAAAATCCAAGCGAAGATCAATCTTTTCAAACAACAAATAAAATTAAGTAGCATAATGAACGTGATGCAAATCTTCTAATTCATGTGCATGATACTGGATGAAATTTAATACTTTTAAAGTGTCAAAAATAAATTCAATATAAACTTCTTGATTCTCTGGTTGAGCAATACGATTTGAACAAAACGCGAGCCAAAGTAACCACTTCGCAGTAACAATGCTAATTGCATTATCGGTTAGCTTTATTTTAGGCTGAACTCTCTCATACTCTTTAATAAAACCATCTGCTTTTCTCGTATTCAAAACATATTTATTTTCTTTTGATTCAAGACACCACGCTAATAAAGTATCAACATAATTGACAGCAACTGGCATATAACCACCGCTTTCCCAATCTACAATAATAGGCTCATCTCTGAGATTCCATAAGATATTTTGCGGAATCATCTCATTATGAGCGAGCACTAAATCATCTGAATGTTTAATGGCATGTATTGCTTGCTTAGAATTGATTTGAATGAAACTCTCAAGCTCATTTAACATTTGATTAAAAATCTGAATGTCTTTTAATTGCAACCAGGGTTTCTGTGTAACAAGGTCCGACAAAGACGCAATGGTCATATTCCATTTTATGCGACCCATTTCAGATGAAATTTTTAAAGAATGAATTTTTGCTAATAGATTAGCAACTTTTTTAATTTTATCTTGAGTGATATTTTCAAGGGAAGAAATTCTACCCTCAACAAACGGATAAACAAAAATAATTTTTTGATCTATCATTAGCATTTTTTCATTATTACCATGCGGTAATGCAGGAACCGCGGGGATATTATTTTTAAACATACTTTCTGCAACTTGTTCTCCAACAGTTAAGGAAAGTATGAGAGCTTGTTTATCAACAAAATGATTTTTTTTATAATTTTCAATATCGATTATTTTTAAGAGAAAATTACCCTTCGTGGTAGTAACTTTATAATTCGTATTGATATCATTACCAGACATCAAACTTGGTATAGAAGTTAAATTACCGAGTTGATAAGTTGAGCAAACTAATGCAAATAAATTTTTCATTTGTATTCCTTGATTACGATAATTTCCATATCATCATTTAAAGAATAACCCTGATCAATTTCTATACCAGGTCTCAGTTATATTTATTTGATGTTAACCCAAACAAATTATGACGCATTACCTGTCTCAACATCAAGAATGTCTTTCGGCGTAATTAAATTATCTTTAAAACAAACAATGACTTATATTTTTTGCATCGAAGAGGGGACGAAATTTTACTATACTAAGATAAGGAGTTGCATGGGTTTGTAAGTGTTTGAATCCTTATCAAGTTGAGGTTTGATACATTTTCCGCAGGAGCTGTTATGACATCCAAACAGATCCACAAAAATAAATCAGGAATTTCATCAAAAGACTTATCGACCGATATTGCCGTGATTGGTATCGCTTGCCGTTTCCCGGACGCTCCAAACTATCAACAATATTGGCATAACTTAATTAATAATATTAACAGTATTCGTGAGATCCCGTCTGATCGGTGGGATATCAAACAATATTATTCGCCAGAACGCGATGCGCCCAATAAAAGTATTAGTAAATGGGCGGGACTTTTAGATCAAATTGACCTTTTTGACGCACCTTTTTTTAATATTACTTCGACTGAAGCCAATTCAACTGATCCCCAACAACGATTGCTGATGGAAGAGACATGGCACTGTATCGAAGATGCAGGCGTAACGCTCGCAGACCTTCAAACCCACCAAACTTCCGTTCATGTGGGGGTTATGGCCCTTGATTATTATCAACGCATGCTTGCTCCAAACACTGAAATTGATCGTTATGCTTGTTTAGGAAATTATGAAGGAATATTAGCAAATCGTTTATCTTACTTCCTTGGCTTAACCGGAGAAAGTGAATCCATTGATGCAGCGTGTGCGTCTTCGCTGATTGCTTTACATAATGCAAAACGAAATTTGTTAAGTGGAAAAAGTGATTACGCAATTGCAGCAGGTGTTAATGTCATTTGTCATCCATGGAAATATATTTCATTTTCTAGAGCTCATATGTTAAGTCCAAATGGGCAGTGTAAAACATTTGATGCGAGTGCAGATGGATACGTACCCGGTGAAGGCATCGCTGTAATGTTACTTACACCCTTACACAAAGCCTTACAAAAAAATTATCACATTTACGGTATTATTAAAGGCTCATCGGTCCATCATAGTGGCAAAACCAAATCCATTACCGCACCGAAAGTTCCTGCCCAACAAAGCATCATCGAAGAAGCAATACGCGAAGCGCGAGTACCCTCAGAAAGTATTACGTATGTTGAAGCGCACGGTACCGGCACTTCCCTCGGTGATCCCATTGAAGTCGAAGCATTGTCACAAGCGTTTAATACTAAAAAAAGACAATTTTGTGCGATTGGCTCCGTTAAAACGAATATCGGTCATCTTGAGGCTGCCGCAGGGATCGCCGGCGTCATCAAAGTTTTAATGATGATGAAACATAAAAAAATTGTTAAAACACTCAACATAAAAACCGTTAATCCTATTATTGATTTTGAGCATTCTCCTTTTCATTTAGCCGAGCAATTAACTGATTGGCAACTACCAAAAAATATTTCAAAACGTCGGGCTGGCGTCAGTTCTTTTGGATTCGGCGGAATGGGTGCACATATTATCTTAGAAGAATATCGGCAGGAAAAGCCGCGCACAGCACCGAAATTAAGTTTTCCCTTTTTACTTTCAGCCAAATCGGTAGCAAGCTTATCTGCATTGTTGAAGGAGTGGCAAGCTTATATCAAAACTGAGCAATTTCAAATTCAATCCCTTGCTGATATTTGTCTCACCTTAAGCCAAACAAGAGAATCCTTTCCTTATCGCTTGGGTCGCATCATTAATAACAAAGCAGATCTCGAACATGTGCTTAACGAAGCTTTACACCATAAGATAACAAATCAAACAGTTGATTCATTGAAAGAAATGCCCCAAATATTAAGATTACAAACCATTCCCCAACGGTCTTATACCGATTTTCATCGGCTATGCTCAACTTATTCACTACTTCATCAATTAGAATTAACGTGCTTAGAAAATATAGCGGCTCTTCCACAGGGCAATAAAATTATTGGAAAATTTCAGACGAGCAAAGAAGCTTCCTTTCAACGATTAAGAAACTTCGTGGCTTTAGTCATATTGAGTAAAGCCACGATGATGAGTGGCGTAAAAGTTGATTGTCTCATGGGCGATGGGATAGGCGAATTAGCAGCGGCCGTTACAAGTGGTTTATTAAACTTTCGATCCGCCGTGAAGTGGCTATTAGGCATTCAACACACTATTCATTTAAAACGCCCCAAAGTAAATTTCTTTAACTCAGCGCTTGGAAAAGTGATACAACCTTTTACAGTTACAACATCTTATATTAAAACTTTAAAAGCACTGAAAATTGAAGCGAGCGAAGCTGAAAGCATTTTGCAAAAATCACGCATCTTGCAACACAATCAGTTTTCATTTAAAAAATACTTAAATGAATGGAAAAAAATATTAGATTATTATGATATCTCTCTCTCAGATTATTTAGATAAACCGCAACGCTTTTCTCCGCAACAACAAACATTACTTCAAGTTGCACTTTACGATAGCTACAAAAATTTAAATAAAAAATGGGATTTATCAGGTAAAATTGCCCTGCAAGATCCTGCAGCGGAGGAACTGAGTCATTTGCTGTTTGATGGCGTATTAACCAAACTTGATGTTGCTCACTTGCTTCTCAATACAGATACTCACTCTCTTGACCAAATCGCAATCCAGATACAAAAAAATCAACATTTAATTGATATGAACAAGCCATATTTTTTGCTGAAGCAAGGCAATCAATTAGTCACTGAAATTCCTGACGTTAAAAAATGGCTCACTGGAATTTTTAATGAAGCGATAACGACAACAAGTCCTCAAGAAAAACTTCCCAAGGGAAAATTTATTGATATTGGTAGCAATTTTGCAGCAAAAGGGACTGCTAATATTAAAAATTTGTTCCCCTCTTTTCTGGTATCGTTATGGCAAGATGGCGCGTCTATAAATTGGTCGCTCGGGTATGCAGAAACAGCCTACCATAAAGTTGCGCTCCCTAACTATCCTTTTGCGCGCGAAAGGTATTGGATTGAGAACACTACCCAGAAGACGGCTGAACCCAGTCTAAAATCAACAATAGTAACAGGGGATGGAAAAAAGTGATTTTGCCATACCCCTGAAGTTAAACACGAAATCCATTTACCTGTTTCGTAAAAATTAATGGAGCTGACCTACCTTATTTGACCTTGATTATTTAAAACAGTAAAAGATTTTCCATCGTACAGCAAAAAGAGAATATGCAATTTCAGTCAACAAATGTACTAAGTTTTCTTAAAGCTCAGCATCACGGAACTGTAGGGTATTCTCCATTTCCTAACATCAGTGAGGCTGCACAGGCCCGCTTAACCTAATTAATTATTTTCTTTCAAGTACTGTTGCTTGAAACTATACATTTCATGACCAATATTTTCTAATTCTCCTTCACTAAACATCTTTTTAATTTTAGGAAATAATTTAGTTTCTTCTTCATGAGCATGATGGAGAACGTCCTGTTTAAATTTCAAAAACAATTTCTCCCACTCTTCATTGCTTTCTACTTTATCAAATTGATTAATAGCCTTTTCAGCATGTTTTTCTTCTGAAATTAAATGTTTTACCGTTTCATCAAGCTTTTCATTAGCTTTAAAATGAGGATACCAAATTTTATGCTCCATAGCTTCATGACGTAACAAATCATCACATAATGTGTTAAACATTTTCTTTTTTGTTTCTGGTTTGTGCGACTCATCATTAATCTCGTCCAACATTTGACGTACTTTTTCATGTTCTTTTAATAAGAATTCAACTGCGTTCATAATTTACTTCTCCTAAATTTTAATAATTTTAATATATTTATTAAATTGAATGTAAATGAATAACATGAAATATTAAATAACGAAAAAGAAAACAGTATTGCAGAAATTTGCACAAGCTAGGACTAGCATTAAAGCTTAATTTTGATTTTATGTCAACTGGTAGTGGAATTTTGAACGCTATGTTACATAAGCTTTACTGAAATAAAAATTAATAAATTTTTGCAAAAAAAATACAATTTAACTATTTTGTCAAACGCATTATCGCGTAGTAAATAAAACTTTTTATGCACAGTGATCTTTTAAAACCGGCTCGCCTAAATTGATTGTGGAAACTACTTCATGGCAATTGGACATAGCCCTTATTTTTTTCTTTTCACTAGCAGTTGCTTAGCATAGACTTTTTCAATTTAATATTAATAACGCCGATTTGCCGACAAAATAAATTAGAAGTTTTTCATTGCAGATTAGTAATAATTTTATACAACGCTAAGCTAATAAGGACATAACATGATTAATCCCAACTTGGATATTTTAAATCAATTGCCTGCTTCCATCTTTTGGAAAAATAATAACCTTGAATTTCTCGGGGGAAATCAATCCTTTCTTAGGGCGGCTGGATTGAGTCATGTCACTGACATTGTTGGTAAAACAGATTTTGACTTACCGTGGTCCTGCACCCATGCTGATTTGTACCGTAAAGATGATAGAGAAATTTTAAGGGGAAAAATTATTTACAATCAACTTGAAACTCAACTGCAAGCAACAGGTCAGTTAGTTACGGTCATCGTTAATAAAAAACCCCTTTATGACCAAAACAATATTCCTATTGGATTAATAGGAAGTTACATGGAAAAAAAACCTGAGCCCCATAGAGCAACTTTGAATATCTTATCTAAACAACAAAAATATTGTCTTCTTTATACGATTCAAGGAAAGAGTGCCAAACAGATTGCTAATCAATTGGGTCTATCAACACGAACAATCGAATTTTATCTTGGCCTGATTAAGCAAAAATTGGCGTGTCGTAACAAAGCGGAATTAATTAGTACTGCTTTACGATTGGGATTTAAAGCTTGAAAGTCGGAACGGTTTAAATGAAGTTATAAGAGACTTATTCACCAGGTATTAATTGCAGCACTTCATGTGAACCCGTTAAGATGTCGCTTAAAAATGATTTTTGGACAGAAGTGACGGGATCAACATAACCACTGTGAATTAAATCAGTAAAGCCGATAATATTATTAAGGATAGTACGATGTTTGAATGATAATTCTTTTAATGATTCATTCATGGTGCCAGCCTCATGTTGAGACAGATTCGATAACATGGCTTTAGATTCATTTAAGACATTAGATAACAGTTCTTGTTGAAGGGTAGAGACGTGACCTAAGTCCCCGTAGTATAACATTTCACTAAAGCCAATTATATTTTGTAGTGCAGCACGAACTTTGAATGAAACCTCTGGAACATTAAATGGGGTGGAAGATGCTGCGGATGCACTTGGATTGAGTTGCGGTAATAGTAATTCTTTCCTTAATAATAACAATCCCATCATTGCGGCAAATAAAATCATCGCCGTACCTAAAAGCGAGGGCATACCTAGCTTACTTATAGATTGAACCGTAGCCTGAATACTGGGTAATCCTGCTGATGAATTAAAACTAGTCAGATTATTATTATTAAATGTATTCCCTGATGTATTGCTTATGCCATCTCCGAGAGAAGTATTGTGCATTGCCGTATTTGAAACATTAGATTGAGTGGTGAGATTTTCAATACCATTTTCGATAGCTGTACTTGTATTGTTAATGATATTGGTACTTGTGGCATTCACTTTTATTGGTGTTAAAGCACTTGCATCATAAGGTGCAACAACTCGCGCAACGAGTTGTTCGCCCGGTAAATTAGGTATAGGTGGAATAACATCCGGAACGACAGGCGTTACTTTATTGAGAATATTTGCGCTTAAACCCGTAGGTTGCGAGAGGGTATAATTACTGGCTGATGATCCTTGAAGACCAAGATTGGTAACAGTAACTGGAATATTTGTTCCAACTTCTGCACTAATAAAATTAGCAGAATAACCTTGTTGATCAATACTAACCGCATCGTTAAATAAGACGCCGGTCAGTGTGGCATGATTAAAATTTAATGAGGTTGCAGTTTGTCCATTATAATCTTTGTTATTAGCTAAAATACCGGAAGTATTTAAAGTAGCTGGTGTTACGGTCAGTGCTGTAGCATTTCCAGTAGCTTGAACAAAGTTATAATTACCGTTAACCGCGGTTAAACCAAATCCTTCGATTAAATAATTCCCAACATTACTAGTATTTAAAGCAGGCGATGCGAACGATAAAGTGCCCGTTGTAGCTGATGATAGCGTGTCACTATTGACAAAACCAAGGACATTGCCGGTAAAAGATGGATTAGACGATCCATAGGTTCTACTGACTGGATCTGCGGAATAGGTAAGGGTTGCAGGTGTTATTCCTAAATTAGCACTAACATAGTTCATAAAGTAATTAGCACCGGCAGAAAGCGTACCTATTGTAATGAGATAATTACCAACATTTTCCCCTGGCATACGACTTAATGAGCCATTTAAATTATCATTAATACTAACAATATTACCCATCCAATCTTCAACATTATGATTAACTAAGCCAGACTGAGTGTAAGTAAAGGTTGGATCATTGCTTCCATATACCTTACTCGCTGCAATTGCATTTACAGTGAGGGATGCTGGATTGATCGCTAGAACGGGGCTACCTATTAAATTCGTGAGCATGTAATTGTCAGCTGCAACGCCAGTGAGCGCATTGAAAGTAGCGCTTGTAATAGTATAAGGACTTGTACTAACTCCTTCCCCTGCAATACGTGTTAAAGAAAGAAGTGATGTAACAACACTATTGGTATCATCAATTGCAACATTGCCATTCCACGTTGATACAGTACTGTTAATCAAACCATTTAGAATCACACCTATCCCTGCTAATGATGGGTCATTCGTTCCATAAATCTTATTTTGATTAGCGATACTGCCTGTTAAGTTTGCAGGTGTAATTATTAAATTCGGACTACCGACTAAGATTGGCGCGCTATAGTTTCCAGCGGAACTGCCCGTTAAAGCATTGAAAGAAGCTGCAGTGATTGCATAAGGACTCCCATTAACCATTTCACCAGCAACGCGGGTTAGTGAAGCAAGTGTTGTAGCAACGCTATTGGTATCATCAATAGCAACACTGCCATTCCACGTAGAAACGTTTCTATTGATAAGACCATTTAAAGTTGGAACGATACTTGAGAGTGTCGGATCGTTACTACCGTAGACTTTATTTTGATTAGCAAGACTGCCAGTTAAAGTTGCAGAACTCACTGTTAATGTTGGACTACCAGTTAAAGTGGGCGCACTGTAATTTCCTGCTGCACTACCACTTAAGGTATTGAAAGTTGCACTTGTGATGGAATATGGACTGCCACTTACTACTTCACCTGCAACACGAGTTAAAGAAGCAAGAGATGTTGCAACTGAACTTGAATCATTTAAAGCAACAGCGCCATTCCAAGTGGTTACTGTTCTATTAATCAAGCCATTTAAGGTTACACCGATACCGGAAAGAGTTGGATCATTAGCACCGTATACTTTGCTTTGATTGGCAATGGAACCCGTTAAGCTTGCTGGAGTTACGGTTAATGTTGGGCTGCCTGTGAAAGTTGGTGCACTGTAATTGCCAGCTGCACTGCCCGTTAAAGCGTTGAAAGAAGCTGCAGTGATTGCATAAGGACTGCCGCTTACAACTTCACCGACAACACGAGTTAGAGTAGCAAGTGATGTTGCAACATTGCTGCTGTCGTCAAGTACTACACTGCCGTTCCAAGTGGTTACTGTTCGGTTAATTAATCCAGTTAAAGTAACACCGATACCGGAAAGGGTTGGATCGTTAGCACCATATACTTTTGTTTGATTAGCAATGGAACCCGTTAAGCTTGCTGGAGTTACAGTTAATGTTGGACTACCGATGAAGCTTGGTGCGTTATAGTTGCTAGCTGCACTGCCCGTTAAAGCATTGAAAGAAGCTGCAGTAATTGCATAAGGACTGCCGCTTACTACTTCACCGGCAACACGAGTTAAGGTAGCGAGTGATGTTGCAACATTGCTGCTGTCGTCAAGTACTACACTGCCATTCCAAGTAGTGACTGTTCGGTTAATTAATCCATTTAAAGTAACACCAATACCGGAAAGGGTTGGATCGTTAGCACCATATACTTTTGTTTGATTGGCAATGGAACCCGTTAAGCTTGCTGGAGTTACAGTTAATGTTGGGCTACCGATGAAGCTTGGTGCGTTATAGTTGCTAGCTGCAGTGCCCGTTAAAGCGTTGAAAGAAGCTGCAGTAATTGCATATGGACTGCCACTTACAACTTCACCTGCAACACGAGTTAAGGTAGCAAGTGATGTTGCAACTGAACTTGTATCATTTAGAGCAACACTGCCATTCCAAGTGGTTACCGTTCTATTGATAAGACCGTTTAAGGTAACACCAATACCCGAAAGGGTTGGATCGTTAGCACCATATACTTTTGTTTGATTGGCAATGGAACCTGTTAAGCTTGCTGGAGTTACGGCTAAGGTTGGGCTGCCTGTGAAAGTTGGTGCACTGTAATTTCCTGCTGCAGTGCCCGTTAAAGCGTTGAAAGAAGCTGCAGTGATTGCATATGGACTACCACTTACAACTTCACCTGCAACACGAGTTAAGGTAGCAAGTGATGTTGCAACTGAACTTGTATCATTTAGAGCAACACTACCATTCCAAGTGGTAACTGTTCTATTGATAAGACCGTTTAAGGTAACACCAATACCGGAAAGGGTTGGATCATTAGCACCATATACTTTTGTTTGATTGGCAATGGAACCCGTTAAGCTTGCTGGAGTTACAGTTAATGTTGGACTACCGATGAAGCTTGGTGCGTTATAGTTGCTAGCTGCACTACCACTTAAGGTATTGAAAGTTGCACTTGTGATGGAATATGGACTGCCGCTTACAACTTCACCGGCGTTGCGCGTTAAAGAAGCAAGAGTTGTTGCAACATTGCTGCTGTCGTTAACTACTACACTACCGTTCCAAGTTGAAACACTGCGATTAATTAAACCATTTAAAGTAACACCAATACCGGAAAGGGTTGGATCGTTAGCACCATATACTTTTGTTTGATTAGCAATGGAACCTGTTAAACTTGCAGGGGTTACAGTTAATGTTGGGCTACCGATGAAGCTTGGTGCACTGTAATTGCCAGCTGCAGTGCCCGTTAAAGCATTGAAAGAAGCTGCAGTGATTGCATATGGACTACCGCTTACAACTTCACCTGCAACACGAGTTAGAGTAGCGAGTGATGTTG